>NZ_JBVHDS010000005.1:0-382182 GCF_055563255.1 Streptomyces sp. NPDC002958
CACCCTCTCGGGCTTTCCTCCGGGCTTTTCCCTTCGGTCTTGCGTTTCCGACTCTATCAGACTCTTTCGTGTCCGATTCCCGGTCGAAGCGGGGCTGCTTTCCAGTTCTTCGCTTTCGCGTTTCCCTTTCCGGCGAGTCCGACTCTATCAGATCCTTTCGGGCCTGATTCCCAGTCAGCGGGGTTTGCCTTCCCGGCTGTTGAGCCGTTCCGACGTCCAAACTCTAGCGAACTTTCCCGGCGACTCATAATCGAGCCTTCGAAATTAATTTCGGCATGCCGAAATTGTCCCGAGTGGGAGATCGTGCTGAGTTTTGGTTGCCGCATTCGCGGCGGGATCGGTTGTCACGCAACCGTTCCGGCTCCGTGACAACTCGAAGAACCTTACGGATCGAGGAGGGGCCTGTCAACCCGGCCAGGTCAAGGCGTTTTCCCGCGTGTCCGGCATGGGCTCGGACCAGGCCGGCAGGGGCTCAGTCCAGGTCGGTGAGGCGGCCGCCGGCGTCCGGCTGGGCGTGCTCCACGCGGCGCAGGAGGCGGATCAGCATGTCGCCGAGGGCTCCACGTTCGTCGACCATGAGGTCCTGGAGCAGCTCTCCCTCGAAGTCGGAGGCCATGCGCATGGCCTCCAGCCACTTCGTACGACCCTCGTCGGTCAGCTCGACGATCACGCGCACCCGGTTGCTCTCGTCCCGGTCGCGGGTGACCAGACCCTCGCCCGCCATGCGGTCGATCCGGTGGGTCATCGCTGCCGGGGTGAGGCCGAGGCGCTTGGCCAACTCGCCCGGGCCCAGGCGGTACGGGGAGCCGGCCAGAACCAGGGTCTTGAGGACCTCCCACTCGGCGTTGCTGATGCCGAGGGCGGCGAGCTGGCGTCCGTACGCCACGTTCATGCGGCGGTTCAGTCGGCCCAGGGCCGAGACGACCTGCTCGACCTGGGGGTCCAGGTCGCGGAACTCGCGCTGATAGGCGGCGATCTGCTCGTCGAGGCTCGGCTCCTGGGGGCCGGGCCGCTCGGTGGTGTCAGGCATGGCGGGCAGTATGGCACGCCCTCCAAAGCCGTCGAAGTCCTTCGGTCTGAATTATTGAGCTTCTAACTTTAGTGCTAAAGTCTTCGGGTTCGAGTCGTTCGGATGGCTCGGCAAGTCGCTTCGAGACCTTGAGGTAGGTGAGTGTGACCAGGGAGATGGGTGCAGCACTGCGGCGGATCCAGCTGGGCAGCGCGCTGAGCGCGTTCGGGCTGGGGTTCACCGTTCCTTATCTGTACGTCTATGTGGCACAGGTACGGGATCTGGGTGCAGGCACCGCGGGAGTCGTGCTGGCGGTCTTCGCCATGGCGGCGCTGGCCGCTCTGCCGTTCACCGGGCGTGCCATCGACCGGAGCGGGCCACTGCCCGTGCTCGTCGTCGCTTCGGGCGTCGCTTCCCTTGGCGCGGCCGCCCTCGGCCTGTCGTCGGATGTGACTGCCGTCGTCCTCTCGGCCGCGGTCCTCGGCGCGGGTACGGCGGTCATGCAGCCGGCGCTCGCCACCATGCTCGTGTGGTGCTCCAGCACCGCCACCCGTACGCGCGCCTTCGCCATGCAGTTCTTCCTGCAGAACCTCGGGCTCGGCATCGGTGGGCTGGTCGGCGGACAGATCGTCGACACGAGCCGGCCGGAGACCTTCACCCTGCTGTTCCTCATCGAGGCCGGGATGTTCGTCGTGCTCGGTGTCGTCGCCTCCACGGTGCGGCTGTCCGGTGCGCCGTCCTCCTCCGACGCCAGGCCCACCGACGGGTCCACGGCTCCGGGCGGGCTGCGGGCGCTGCTCTCGCACCGGGCCATGGTGCAGCTGTGCGTGCTGGGCTTCGTGCTGTTCTTCGCCTGCTACGGACAGTTCGAGTCCGGGCTCGCGGCCTACGGCACCGAGGCCGCCGGGATCCAGCCCTCGACGCTCGGTATCGCCATGGCAGCCAACACCGCCGCCATCGTCGTGGCGCAGTTCGTCGTGCTGCGGCTGGTGGAGCACCGCAGGCGCAGCCGGGTCATTGCCTCGGTCGGTCTGATCTGGGCGTTCGCCTGGATCGTGGCGGGGTACGCGGGGCTCGGACACGGCAGCCAGACCATGGCGACGGCCGCGTTCATCTCCACGTACGCGCTGTTCGGACTCGGTGAGTCGATGCTGTCGCCGACCCTGGCGCCGCTGGTCGCCGATCTGGCCCCGGAGTCGATGGTCGGGCAGTACAACTCCGCGTTCGCCCTGTGCAAGCAGCTCGCGCTGGCGGTCGGTCCGGCCGTGGGCGGGCCGATGGGGGCGACGCTGCACGGGCCGTACATCGTGACGTTCGTGCTGTTCTCGCTGGGCGTCACGGTGCTGGCGCTGCGGCTCGGCCGGCGGCTCACTCCCGTACAGGATCAGCCTTCGATCGAGACGGTGTCGTCCAGGGTGGTGGCCGTGTCACTGCCGGAGGGCAAGCCCGTGACCGCCTCCGCTGCCGCTCCTCGCTGAGGCGGTCAGGGGTCCTGCTCGGCAGGGCCCCTAACGCGGCAGGGCGAATTCGCACCAGACCGCTTTGCCGCCGCCCGGTGTGCGGCGGCTGCCCCAGGACGAGGCGATCGTCGCGACGATGGAGATGCCGCGGCCCGCTTCGTCCGCCGGATCTGCGCGGCGGCGGCGCGGCAGGTGGTCGTCTCCGTCGGTCACCTCGATGATCAGGCGGCGGTCTGTGCGGCGCAGGCCCAGGCGCATCGGCGGAGTGCCGTGCTTGAGGGAGTTCGCGACGAGTTCGCCCGCGGCCAGGACACCCAGGTCGCAGAGCTCGACCGGGAATCGCCACGACGTCAGGACGCCGGTCGCGAAGGCGCGGGCGCGCGGGGCCGCTTCGATGCCGCCGAGAAGATCGAGCGAGGCGTTGTGGAACAGTTCGGCGTTCGCCCCCGTACGGGCGGGGTGCTGGACCACCAGTACGGCCACGTCGTCGTCGTGTTCCGCAGTGACGCCGAGGGAACGGATCAGCCGGTCGCAGACCACCTGAGGTGAACCCTTGGCGCCGGAGAGCGCGCGCTCCAGGGCGGCGACGCCCTCGTCGATGTCCTCGCTGCGGCGCTCCACCAGGCCGTCCGTGTAAAGGACCGCGGTGGAGCCGGGCGGCAGCGCGATGGTGCCCGATGTGTGGATCCAGCCGCCGGTGCCGAGCGGCGGGCCTGTCGGGTCCTCGGCGCGGTGGACCGTACCGTCCTCGTGGCACACCAGGATCGGGAGGTGGCCGGCGGAGGCGTAGACGAGCCTGCTTTCGTTCGGATCGTGGACCGCGTAGGCGCAAGTGGCGATCTGGCTGGCGTCGATCTCGGCGGCGAGACCGTCGAGGAGCTGGAGCACCTCGTGCGGCGGGAGGTCGAGTCGGGCGTAGGCGCGCACGGCCGTACGGAGCTGGCCCATGACGGCGGCGGCCCGCACACCGCGGCCCATCACATCCCCGATGACCAGGGCGGTGCGGCCGGCGCCGAGGGTGATGACGTCGTACCAGTCGCCGCCGACCGCGGCATCCGTGCCGCCGGGCTGATAGGTGGCGGCGATCCGCAGGTCGTCGGGCTGCTCCAGCTCCTGCGGAAGCAGGGAGCGCTGGAGGGTGACGGCCGTTTCGCGGTGGCGGCGCTCGCTGGCGCGGAGCCGTTCGGCCGCTTCCGCGTGGTCGGTGACATCGGCGGCGTACACGAGTACTCCGCCCTCACTGCCTCTGTTCTTGTTCTTGTTGCTCCTGTTGCCCTTGTTCTGCTTCTTGTTCCTGCCGCCGCCCTCGTCGCTGCCGCTGCCGGTTTCGCCCCCGCTGTCCCTGGCCCTGTCCCTGTACACCGGAGTGCAGGTCACGGTGTACGAGTTGCCGCTGCGGACCTTGCGGGACTTGACCGTACGGGGTGTGCCGCTGCGCAGGACCTGGTCCATGAGGGGCAGCAGGCTGAGTTCGGCGAGTTCGGGCATGGCCTCGGCGGCGGTGGCGCCGACCGGACGGGGGCCGAAGGCGGCGGCGTAGGCGTCGTTGACGTACGCGATCCGGTGGTCGGGGCCGTACACCAGAGCCACCAGGGCGGGCAGCCGGCCGAGGATGTCCCGGGCGGACAGATCCTCCAGGGCGGAGAGATCCTCCAGGGCGAAACCGCAGATCGTGGGAGGTTCGCCCTGCGTGTCGCTGCTCGTACCGCCAGGCGTGTCGCCGTGCGTGTCACTGCGCGTGTCGCCGTCCGGCGGGCAGGGCCCGGTCCCGGGCTGTGCGTACTCGGCGCGGGCCGAGGGCACGGAACTGCGGTCGTCCCGTGCGGCGGCGCGGCGCTGCGTTCCGGGTAGGCGGGCGCTCCAACGCGTGAAGTTCACGGAATTTCTGGCCTCGTGTGTCGGTCTGGTCCGCTCGGGCGGGCTGCTTCCTCTGCCGGTTTCTTCTACCGGTTCTTCTACCGGTTCTTCCGTCGCCGGGGTCGGGGCCGCCGGGGGCCGGACCCCCGGGAAGGCGCAGCCGGGCCTCATCGCGCTGCTCGTGCCTCTGGTGCGTCTGGTGCGTCTGGTGCGTCTGGTGCGTCTTGTGTTTCTGATGTGTTTGGGACAGCTGGTGCGTCTGGGACGTCGGTGCTGGTCACTGTTGTTCGCTGCCGCCGGGTCACTCTGTGCAGATGTGGACCCACCTATGGTCACACGTCCAGTGTGACGGACCGTACTGACAGTTGTCGGTGCGGTGTCGCGCCGGGCGGGTGCCCGGGCGGGTCGACGGGCAGTCAGCCGTCGGTCCTCGGCGGATCGTCGGTGTTCGGCCGGCCGTCCGGACCGGGGCGCTTGCCGCCTACAGCGAGTTCGAATTCGGCACGCGGGTGTTCCAGCGAACCGAGGGAGACGATCTCGCGTTTGAAGAGCCCGGCGAGGGTCCATTCGGCAAGGACACGGGCCTTCCGGTTGAACGTCGGGACACGGCTGAGGTGATACGTGCGGTGCATCAGCCAGGCCGGACGGCCCTTGAGCTTACGACCGCAGACATGGGCGACGCCCTTGTGGAGGCCGAGTGAGGCGACGGAACCCGCATGACTGTGCCGGTACTCCTTGAGGGGCTCGCCGTTGATCGACGCGAGGATGTTCTCGGCGAGAACCCTGGCCTGTCGCACGGCGTGCTGGGCGTTGGGGGCGGTCTCCCTGCCCGTTTCCTCGGCAGTCAGGTCGGGTACGGCCGCGGCGTCCCCGGCGGCCCAGGCGTGCTCGACCCCTTCGACGGTGAGTTCCGCCGTGCATCTGAGCCTGCCGCGCTCGTCGAGCGGCAGATCGGTGGCGGCGAGGATCGGCGCGGGTCTGACGCCCGCGGTCCACACGAGGGTGCGGGTCGGGAAGCGGGAACCGTCGCTCAGGACGGCGATCCGGTCCTCGCAGGACTCCAGTCGGGTGTCGAGGCGTACGTCGATATTGCGGCCGCGCAGCTCCCGGATGGCGTACATGCCCATTGCGTCGCCGACCTCGGGAAGCATGCGGCCGGACGCCTCGACAAGGATCCATTTCAGGTCCTCTGCCTTGACGTTGTGGTAGTAACGCGAGGTGTAGCGGGCCATGTCCTCCAGCTCGGCAAGGGCCTCGACGCCCGCGTATCCACCGCCGACGAAGACGAAGGTGAGGGCGGCGTCGCGAATGGCCGGGTCGCGGGTGGCGGAGGCGATGTCCATCTGCTCGATGACGTGGTTGCGCAGTCCGATGGCCTCCTCGATGGTCTTGAAGCCGATGCCGTGGTCGGCGAGGCCGGGGATCGGGAGGGTGCGCGAGACGGATCCGGGTGCGAGGACGAGTTCGTCGTACGGGATCTCGACGGCGCCGGTTCCGTCCTCCGCCGTGGCGAGCGTGGCGATGGTCGCCGTGCGCTTGGCGTGGTCGATGCGTTGTGCCTCACCGATCACGATCTTGCAGCGCGCCAGGACCCGGCGGAGCGGCACGACGACATGGCGCGGCGAGATCGAACCGGCGGCCGCTTCGGGCAGGAACGGCTGATACGTCATATAAGGCTCGGGGGTGACGACGACGATCTCGGCCTCACCGCTTCTGAGTCTCTGCTTCAGCTTCCGCTGGAGGCGCAGCGCTGTGTACATCCCGACGTACCCGCCGCCGACGACGAGGATGCGCACACCCGGCGGGGGGCCGGGGGGTGTCCCCCCGAAATCTGAAGCCATCACCACCCCATGACGCAACGTGCTCACGGGTTTGTCCACAGCCCCGGCAAATTGTGTGACCGGAGGTTCTGAACCGGCTTCTGCTGCTGATCGCGGCGGCGACACGGAAGCTGCGCAGGTCAGGGGTTGGAGTGGGGATGGTGGGTGGGGGTCGAATCGGTGACCAACCGGTCCTTGCTCCGATCGCAGGGCGCTCCGTGCGGAACTACCCCCTTCTGAATTGACCCAGGCTCAACTATGTTCGTATGTCGTCGGGGTGCCGGGTCGAGACCATGATCCACTCTTCGGCTCAAACGGCGGGAAGTCTCCGGGGGGAGACGTCATAACCGGGGGAACAGTTATGCACATTCAGGATTCTCATTGGCAGACTGCTGCTGCAGTCACGTCCCATTCGCCCGACGGAAGCGGACGAAACGGAGCGATGGGGACAGTGGACACGGTGGGTGCGGTCGGCATGGTGGGTGCGGTCGGCACGGTCGCGGCAGCCGGAACAGGCGGGACGGCCGGGGCAGCCGGGGCCGCTGGAGCGAACGTACGCTCGGCTCCGCTTCGCGTGGATGCACAGCGCAATCTGGAACATGTGCTGCGTGCCGCACGCGAGGTGTTCGGCGAGCTGGGATACGGGGCTCCGATGGAGGACGTGGCGCGTCGCGCCAGAGTCGGAGTCGGCACGGTGTACCGGCGGTTCCCGAGCAAGGACGTGCTGGTGCGGCGGATAGCCGAGGAGGAAACTTCCCGGCTGACGGACCAGGCGCGGGCCGCCCTGGGTCAGGAGGACGAACCGTGGTCGGCGCTGTCGCGCTTCCTGCGGACGTCCGTGGCCTCGGGCGCGGGGCGACTGCTGCCGCCGCAGGTACTGCGGGTCGAGGTCGATACCGAAGTCGATGCCGAAGTCGATGCCGAAGTCGATGCCGACGGCACGACCGCGGCTGGGGAGTCGGGGGCCACTGCGGCCTCCGTATCGGGCTCGGGCTCGGGCAGTGCTCAGGACGAGACGCGGGTACCTCAGCAGCGGCAGGGCGCGGGTCAGGCCGACCTCCGGCCGGCCGACGGGCGTTTCGCCACGGAGAGCGGCATCGAGGGCGACGACACGGGAACCGGCGAACTGCTGGAAATCGTCGGCCGGCTGGTGGACCGGGCGCGGGCAGCCGGTGAGCTGCGCCGTGATGTGACGGTGGCGGATGTGCTGCTGGTCATCGCGACGGCGGCGCCCTCGCTGCCTGATCCGGCTCAACAGGCCGCGGCTTCGAGTCGGCTGCTGGACATCCTGCTGGAGGGGCTGCGTTCTCGGCCTGCCAAGTGAGCGGGCCGCGCTCGCTGCCGGTTACGTGAGCGCGGTGCCGCGGGCGCGTAGGTACGCGTGAGTGTGGGTGCCGCGGGCGCGGAGTGGCGCGGGTGCGGAGGGTGCCGCGGGCGCGGATGTGTTTCGTGTGCGGGCTGCCTCTCCGGGCGGGTTGCTGGAGTGAGTGGGCGGCGCGCATGGCCGGCGTGAATGGGTTGGGCGTCGGGTGGCCGGCGTGGCCCGTTTCGGTTGGTCGCGCCCGGCGGCTCGTCGTCGCCCGCCCGCCTCTCGCGTCCGGCTTCCGCGTCCTCCCTTCTCGCTTCCGGCTTCCGCGTCCGCCCCTCTCGCTTCCAGTTTTCGCGTCCGTCGTTTCGACCAGGTGCTCTCATCTGCCCGTCGACCGGCTCTCTACAGCGCCGGCACGGCTCTCCATCGGCTCTTCAGCTCCGTTTGAACGGGCTGCTGTTCGGTGTTTGTTCGGCGCTCGACCGAGGCTTGATCGGTGCTTGATCGGTGCTTGATCGGTGGTTGATCGGCTCTCGTCGGTGGGGCCGCTGCCCGCTGTCCGTAACCCGCCCGTGTAAAAAACCCAATGAGCCTTCCCCAAATGAGTGGCCGTTAGTGCTCACATTCGGGAAAACGCCCCGGATGAGTGGTTGCTGTGGCTGAAGGTTCGGCGTGATTGCGCCATGTGGCACTCTTGCCCGATGTTCGGGTCCGACAGCGCATACGGGGGCTTCCGCGATGAGCGGTGACGGGCAGCGGGAAGAGTCGTTCGACGACGTCTCTACCGTGGGCGGTGCGACGGAGGCCGGTGAGCTGTCCTTCCGGCAGGTACCGAGTCAGGCCGGACCCGGGCGGCCGGCTGGTGGTGACACCGAGGACAGCGTGGTCCTGCCCGGTCCGTGGCCGACAGCCGTCGAGGCCGGTGTCGCGGTGCCGAGGCAGCGGGAGGGCGGCAGCAGCGCCGACGCCTCCGGTTCCGCGCTCTCCGACGCCGAGTTGATCAGGCAGATGCGGGACGGTGACGATCTCGCGTACGAGGAGCTGTTCCGGCGGCACTCGGACGCGGTGCGGCGCTACGCGCGGACCTGCTG
The DNA here is from genome assembly GCF_055563255.1 of Streptomyces sp. NPDC002958. NCBI lineage: Bacteria > Bacillati > Actinomycetota > Actinomycetes > Kitasatosporales > Streptomycetaceae > Streptomyces > Streptomyces sp. NPDC002958. The sequence continues at coordinate 8,547 of NZ_JBVHDS010000005.1, forward strand.
CCGGGACGCGCACACCGCCGACGACCTGACGGCCGAGGTCTTCGCCCGCACACTGCAGGCGGTACGGAGGGGCAAGGGACCCGAGGAGGCGGTACGGGCCTACCTCATGACGGCTGTCCGACATGTCGGAGCCGCCTGGACCAAGACCGCGAAGCGAGAGCAATTGGTCGATGACTTCGCGGTGTTCGCCGCCCAGGCATCCCAATCCTCCCAGGTGCCGGAAGCGGACACGCTCGACCTCGGTGCCGATGTGCTGGCGATGCACGAGGCCGAGCAGTCAATGGCGATGCAGGCGTTCCGCAGTCTGCCGGAGCGCTGGCAGGCGGTGCTGTGGCACACCACCGTCGAGGAGGAGTCGCCCAGCGAGATCGCCCCGCTGTTCGGGCTGACTGCCAATGCCACTGCGGTGCTGGCCAGCCGGGCCCGCGAAGGGCTCAAGCAGGCCTACCTGCAGGCGCATGTGAGCCAGGCGCTCACCTCGGCCAGTGACTGTGCGCGTTATGCCGACCGCCTCGGCGCGTATGCCCGGGGAGGGCTCCGGATGCGGGCCGAGCGCGGGTTGCGGGGGCATCTGGACGAGTGCGTCAGGTGCCGGCTCGCCGCAGGCGAACTGGCCCATGTCAACGCCGGGATTCCTGCGCTGCTGCCGGTCGCGGTCATCGGCTGGTTCGCCGCCGGGTATGCGCTCAAGGCTGCCGGAATCGTCGCCGGTGGCGCGGCAGGAGCCGCGGGTGCGGGTGCCGCCGCGGCAGCGACCGGCGGGAGCTCGTCCGGGGGTGCGGCCGGTGGTGCCGCGGTCTCGGAAGGGCTCGGCGCCCCGGCGAAGGCCGGTATCGCGGCGGCGGTCGCCGTGGCCGCGGCGGCCGGGCTGGCCTGGGCACTGGTCGGTGAGGACCAGCCGAAGCCCGAGGCCGGACGTTCGGTCAAGCCGACTGCCGTGGCGCCTGCGGTGCCGACGCCCGCACCGCCGAAGCCGAAGCCGAAGCCGAAGTCGACCCCGCCGCCTGAGCCCGATGCGCCGACGCCGCCCGCGCCATCTGCCCCGTCCCCGACTCCCCCACCGAAGCCGACGCCCACTCCGCCACCTACGCCGACGCCCACCGCCAAACCGACTCAGACGCCCAGGCCGCCGACACCTTCCACCCCGACACCTTCTGCCCCGACCCCGCCACCTCCGCCGTCCGCGCCGACCGTGTACCGGGTCAGCGAGCTGAGTTACTCAATGCTGGGTGACCACACCCAACCGGAGGTGGTGATCAATGAGAGCAACTGGGTCTGGCAGCGCTCCGGTCTGTCGATCGGCGGCACGCAGTACGCGCACGGGGTGACCGTCCACGGCAAGTCCTCGGTCACCATCCGATTGAACCGGCAGTGCACGCATTACGAGGCCGTGGTCGGGGTCGACGACATGACGATGGGCCGCGGCTCGGTGCGCTTCTCCGTCTTCAACGGTGCCGGGACACGACTGTGGCAGTCCCAGGTGATGAACGGCAACGACCCGGCCGTACCTGTCAGGGTCGGCATCACCGGTCAGGAGAAGATCCGGCTCGTCGTCGAGCGGGCACGGCCGGGCAGTGGCATGACACTCGCCGACTGGGCGGATTCAACCATCAGTTGTCGGTGAGGCTGCCGGGGCGAGGCCGCCGGGTGCGGCAGCCATCGGGTGTGGCGGCCGTCGGGTGTGGCGGCCGTCGGGGGTGCGGCAGCCACCGCACTCCCATGGGCACTGCCCATCCGCACCCCCACGCGCACCGCCCGCCCGCGCCTACGGCTGCAGCGTCCGCCTCGCCGGGACGACTCCGCCAGCCACCGCACGCTGGCGGGGTGCCGCCGTGCCCGTCCAGCAGGTACCGCGCCGCGAAACGAGGCGGCGGAGCCAGAGTTCCATGGACGCCAGGTGCGCCAGGCCGTCCAGTGGGAGCGGTTCGCCCTCCGAAGCCGCGCGCAGGGCCTTCCGTACGACGCGGGCCTCGACCAGGCCCGCGACGGCGAGGAGCGGGGCGTCGAAGAGGGCGATCAGGTCGGGGAGTGCTGCGCGCAGGCCGGTGCGGGCGGTCGCGTTCGAGGTGGCGAGGGAGGGGGTGCCCCAGCCGGGCGGCAGCTCGTGGATGCCTGCGCCCGCGAGCACCCGGCGCAGGATCGCGGCGCGGGCACCCGGCTGGACCCGGAGCGATTCGGGGAGCGCACGGGCGGCGCGTACGACCTGGGTGTCGAGGAACGGGGCGTGCAGTCGCTGGCTGCGGTTCTCCGCGGCCTGCTCCAGGATCCGGTGGTCGGCGGCATACCGGGCGAGGGCCGCCCGGGCGCGGGCCTCGCCCGGGCGCTGAACGGAGGCGGGACGGATCGCCGCTTCCTGAAGACGCACCGACACTTCGGCGAGCGCCTCCCCCGTCAGCCAGCGTGCGGCGGGCCCGGGCCGCGACCAGGTGAGCGCGGCGAGCGAGGCGTCAGCGGGGGTGTCGAGGTCGAAAGTGTGGCGGTTGGCCTCCGGCAGCCGGTCGGCCGCCGTCTCCAGGCCGGTGCGGTACGACGTACGGGACAGGCGGCGGGCCGCGCGGTAGACGGTCAGCGGGACGAAGAGAGAGTGCGCGGTCGAACCCTCGGCCTTGGCGAGAGCGGCGACCGGGCGCAGCAGATGGCGTCGGCGCCGGTCCATCAACAGGTCGGCGAGGCGGGCCGGGTGGGCGTCGAGGACCTGCCGGGCGCCGCCGCCGACGAAGTGGTCGGCGCTGCCCGAGGCGAGGCGGCGGCGGTGGCGTTCGGCGACGACGAGGGACGGGGCGGGTTCATCGGTGAGCGGGCCGCCACCCAGGTCGGCGTAGGGCAGGGCCTCTTCCCCGGCGGCGACGACGACATGGTGCAGGCGCGGGTTGGCGGCGATGACGCGGGCACGTTCGAGTTCGTCCTCGTGTCCGCGTGTGGTGAGGTCGTTGAAGGTGACGGCCAGCAGTCGCTCCCCCGCTCCCGTGCCGTGGCCGAGGAGGGTGCCGGGCAGGCCCGGCAGTCCGGCGGCGAGCAGGGCGAGGGTGGCGGAGCCGCTGCCCCCGGAGAGGTCGGCGCCGATACCGGGTACGGGTGCGCCGCGGGCGGCGCGTCGCTCGGCGGGCCCCATGCCGGGGACCGGGCCGGGGTCGGGCGGCAGGGTTTCGGGGGCGTGGCGCGGGGCCGTGAGTCTGGCGCGTACCGCTTCGACCAGTGCGTCGCGCACTCCGGCGACGGCGCTGACCGGGTCGAGCTGGGGCGCGGCGACGGCGAGGGAGGCCACCGCCTCGTACCCGGTGATCTCGCGCGAGCCCTCGCGGAGGATGAGCGCGTGTCCCGGCGGGATGCGCTTCACTCCGGCGTACGGGGTGCCGTCGCGCAGCGCCTCCGGCGTGTCGGGGCAGGCGAGCAGGGCGGCCAGGTGACCGATGTCCAGCTGGGCTTCGATGAGATCGGCGAGCGGGAGTGCGGCGGTGGCGTACGCCGTGCCGCCGGCCCAGGGCGTGTAGAAGACCGGGCGGGCTCCGGCGAGGTCCCCGATGACGGTGATCCGGCGGCCCACCTGGACGACGGCCGTGTAGCTGCCTGGCCAGGAGGTGAGATGGCGCAGGGCTCCGCCGCGGGCGGACAGGAGGCCGACGCGCAGCTGTTCGTCGGTGGCACTGCAGCAGCCGAGAACGGCCATCCGGGCGGTGGGCGCGCCTTCGGCGGTCTCGACGGTGCTGATACGGATCTCGTCGGGGCGCCAGTCGCCGACCGCCCAGAGCGGATCCGGGTCGCCCCACAGGAGTTGGGAGCCCACGGGGTGCATCGTGCGCCCCTCGTCGCCGGCGCCGACCGCTCCGGCCGTTCCGAAGCTCGCGGCGATACTGCTCCACCCCACCAACCAACGCATCGCCGCCTCCACAGGCTGTGGACAAAACGGCGCAGCAGGAAAGAACCGGGAGAACTGCGGTAACGCGCGGCGCCGTTGCGAACATGCTGCCACGACAAAGGCGCATAGGAGGGGCTACGGACGGCGCACGTCGGAAGTACATGCGCCCCTGGCAAAGACCGGACCGGGTCGGGCAGTCGGCCGGGGTCGAACGGCGCACGTCGGGCGGCAACCCTGCGGCGGGATTCCGGCGGGATGACCGACGCACGGCCGAAGCGAGGCGGTTCATGCGCCAACGGACTTACGGATGAGGCGCGTTGCATTCCCTGTACGAGCGAGATCTACCGGCCGAAATCCGGCCATGCTCCGAACCGCCCACGGACCGGTGACGGACGACCGCCGGACGACCGACGGGATGTCCGCGAATAGGTCGCCCCACCTCGGTCGACCGACGATATTCGGCCATTCTCAGAGCACGTTGCAACCAGGCGGCAGGAACCTCACCGCATCAGAAGTCCCTTTTCGCCCTACTTCATTCCCTGATTTCTTCCCGAATCCCTCCTGGAATCCTCCGGCGGCCGCCGGAGATCACCCCGGGGCGGCGGGCGACCGCGAACCGGGGCTCCGGGGCCTGCTCCGGACCGGGCCCCGCACCCGGCCCCGTACCGGTGCCTACGCACAGTCCGGGAGGTGTCGTTCACCTCCCGGACCGGTCCGCCGCCTGCGGGGAATGAGGCGACGGTGTCCCCCAGCCCACTGAGTCCAATGCAGTGGGCCGACCCACGCAGCACTCATGGAAGCGCTTCCGAAACGGCCGGACGAGAGCGCACGGCCGGGCGCACGGCCACACACCAGGGGCACGTACGGGGCTCGGCGGGCGGTGCCGCGGCCACGCCCTGTTCGTGCCCCCAGGAGCGCACGAACAGGGCGTCGAGCAGAGCGCCGAGCGGGGTCCCCGACCGGGTCCGGGCCGCTGTGCGCGACGGCCACAGAGGCGACCGCGGCAGCACTCGGAGCGGCACCACGGAGCCGCTCGCGTCCGCACAGACAACAATCCCGCCATACGGACGTCTGCCCCTTAACGGTAGGGATGCGGCGAACTACGCTTGGTTTACTGAGGTTCTCGGCAGGAGGCATATTCCTCGGGGCTCGGCCATATGCGTGTGCGGCCGGAGTGCCGGGGTTCGCCCCTGGGGAGGACACGGTACGAATGCCGCGCGCCGCAACGGTGACGCGGCGGCCGTCTGTGTGTCGAGGGGTGGCGCATGTCCAGGGAGCAACGCGGACCGAACGAGAAGCTCGGAACCGTTCTCGCCCTCGCGGGAATCAGCAACGCCGGGCTCGCCCGGCGGGTCAACGACCTCGGGGCGCAGCGCGGTCTGACACTTCGGTACGACAAGACCTCGGTGGCCCGGTGGGTCTCCAAAGGCATGGTGCCGCAGGGCGCCGCGCCCCATCTCATCGCTGCGGCGATCGGCGCCAAACTCGGCCGGCCGGTCCCGCTGCACGAGATCGGGCTCGCGGACGCCGATCCGGCGCCGGAGGTCGGGCTGGCCTTTCCGCGCGATGTGGCCGGGGCGGTCCGTTCGGCGACCGAGCTGTACCGGCTGGATCTGGCCGGGCGACGGGCGGGCAGCGGCGGGATCTGGCAGTCGCTCGCGGGCTCGTTCTCGGTGAGTGCGTACGCGACGCCCGCATCCCGCTGGCTGATATCCCCCGCCGACCCGTCGGTGGAGCACGACTCGACAGCCGCCGAGGCGGCCATCCTCGGCACCCACGGCGCAAGGGGCGCACGTACCGGCCCAGGGGCGCAGAGGGTGCCGGGCACGGCGGGGAAGAGCACGGGGGCGGAGTCCGGCACGCCGGAGGCGGCGGGCACATCCGGCACACCTGGCACGGCGGGGGGCCTGGCCGCTCGGGGACCGCTCGGGGCACAGCCTGCGCTTGGCGCACAGCAGGGACCCGGGGCACAGGCAGCGCTGAATGTGCAGACGTCCCAGGCGGCGCAGGCGGCGCAGGCGGCGCAGGCGGCGCAGGCGGCGCTGGGACCCCTGGGAGCACTGGGGACGCAGCGGACACCGTCCATCCCCGCCCAGCCGGGCCCCGAGACCGCATCCACACCCGGTCCCGCGCCCGCGCCCGCGCCGACCAGCACCATCACGAGCGACATCGCCCCGCTGCGGGTCGGCCACAGCGATGTCTCCAAACTGCGCGAGGCGGCCCAGGACGCCCGTCGCTGGGACTCCAAGTACGGCGGCGGGGACTGGCGCTCCTCCATGGTCCCCGAGTGCTTACGAGTCGACGCCGCACCGCTGCTGCTCGGTTCGTACAGCGACGAGGTGGGCCGTGCACTCTTCGGCGCGGCGGCCGAACTGACCAGGCTCGCCGGGTGGATGGCCTTCGACACCGGTCAGCAGGAGGCCGCGCAGCGCTACTACATCCAGGCACTGAGACTCGCGCGGGCCGCGGCCGACGTACCTCTCGGCGGCTATGTCCTCGCTTCGATGTCGCTGCAGGCGACCTACCGTGGCTTCGCCGACGAGGGGGTCGACCTCGCGCAGGCCGCCGTCGAACGCAACCGGGGGCTCGCCACCGCCCGCACCATGAGCTTCTTCCGCCTGGTGGAGGCGCGTGCCCATGCCAAGGCGAGCGACGCACCGGCCGCGGGGGCCGCGCTGAAGGCCGCCGAGGGCTGGCTGGAGCGTTCCAGGGACGGCGATGCGGACCCGCAGTGGCTGGGCTTCTACTCGTACGACAGGTTCGCGGCCGACGCCGCGGAGTGCCACCTCGATCTGAAGGCGCCCCGGCAGGTGCGGCGCTTCACCGAGCAGGCCCTGTCCAGGCCCACCGAGGAATTCGTCCGCTCGCACGGGCTGCGGCTCGTGGTGTCGGCGGTGGCCGAGCTGGAATCGGGGAATCTGGACGCGGCCTGCGCGGCGGGCACCCGGGCGGTGGAGGTGGCGGGCCGCATCTCTTCGGCGCGGACCACGGAGTACGTACGGGATCTGCTGCACAGGCTCGAACCGTACGGGCACGAGCCGCGCGTCGCCGAGCTGCGCGAGCGGGCCCGTCCGCTGCTGGTCGCCCCCGCGTAACCGGCCGCACAGGACGACCCACGCTACGGGCTCGTTTCCCCGAGCCCGTTAGCCCGAGCCCGTAGCCCGTACTTCCTCACAGCGTCGCCATGACGTCCTTGCGGCATACAGACAGTGTCCGGGCGGTATTCGGCGCGTCACCCGTCCGCCGCTGGGCGTAAAGATCCGGCGCCACGCTGGGCTTCGCTGGTTTGAGTGTGCTGTCAGTGGGTCAGTGCACTATCGGGGTGGGAGGTGGCGTGATGATGACGCACGCGGCGTACGACTGCGATGTGCTGGTGATCGGCGGCGGGATCGTCGGCCTGTCGACGGCGTATGCGATCACGCGCACCGCTCCGGGCATCCGGGTGACGGTGCTGGAGAAGGAGTGGGGCCCCGCCCGTCACCAGACCGGGCGCAACAGCGGAGTGATCCACAGCGGCATCTACTACCGCCCCGGCTCGCTCAAGGCCCGTTACTCGGTGCGCGGCGCCGCCGAAATGGTCGACTTCTGCGCCGAGCGCGGCATCGCGCACGCGGTGACGGGCAAGCTGATCGTCGCGACCGAGCGGTCCGAGCTGCTCCGGCTGCACGCGCTGGTCCAGCGCGGCCGGCAGCACGGGCTGCCGGTGCGCGAGCTGGGGCCCGCCCAGATCGCGGAGCACGAGCCACAGGTGCGCGGGCTCGCCGCGATCCACGTCGGGACGACCGGGGTGTGCGACTTCGGGGCGGTCGCGGCGCGGTTCGCCGCCGAGGTGAGCGGGGCGGGCGGGGTGATCCGTTACGGGGCGGAGGTCACCGCGATCGACCGGCGCCCCTGGGGTGTGGCGGTGCGCACGGCGGAGGGTCCGGTGGTGCGGGCCCGGGTGCTGGTCAACTGCGCGGGGCTGCACTGCGACCGGGTGGCGCGGCTCGCGGGCGACGATCCGGGGGTGCGGATCGTGCCCTTCCGGGGGGAGTACTACGAGCTGGCCCGGCCGGAGCTGGTGCGCGGCCTGGTCTATCCGGTGCCCGATCCGGCGTTCCCGTTCCTCGGCGTGCATCTGACCCGGGGCCACGACGGCAGCGTCCACGTCGGGCCGAACGCGGTGCCGGCGCTGGCCCGCGAGGGGTACGGCTGGCCCGTCGTACGCCCCCGTGAGCTGGCGGACACCCTGGCCTGGCCCGGGACCTGGCAGATCGCGCGCAGGCACTGGCGGTACGGGGCGGGCGAAGTGCACCGTTCGCTCTCGAAGCGCGCGTTCACCGCGGCCGTGCAGCGGCTGCTGCCCGAGGTCACGGAGGCCGATCTGCGGCCGGCCCCGGCCGGGGTCAGGGCCCAGGCCGTGCTGCGGGACGGCACCCTGGTGGACGACTTCCTGATTCGCGAGGCCCCGCACACCGTGCACGTACTGAACGCTCCGTCGCCCGCCGCGACGGCATCCCTGCCCATCGGGCGGGAGGTGGCACGCAGGGCACTGATCCGGGCACGGGGGACGGGGTGGAAGCCACCCGCCGTAGAATCGGGGCATTGTGTCTGAGCCTTTGAACCCCGCCACAGATCCCTCCGTGAGCCCCGCCGCGAACCCTTCCGCGAGTCCTTCCGCCTCGACGCCCGGCGAGACCGCGGCCGGGACGGGCAGCGCCGCGCCCGGGGTGGGCAGTGCCTCCTCGGCCCACACCGCCGCCGCTGCCGGGATTCCGGACGATCTGCGCACCGCCTCCTTCGAGCGGCAGCGCAGGCTGCGCCAGGAGCCGCGCTTCCCCGGCGGGCCCGCCATCGATCCGGCCGGATCGCATCACGAACGCCGGATCCGCAGCTTCCAGCCGCGCCGCAGCCGCGTCACGCCCGGCCAGGAGGACGCCCTGCTGCGGCTCTGGCCGAAGTGGGGCCTGGACATCGACGGGCAGCGCGTCCTCGACCTGTCCGAGCTGTTTGACGGGCTCCCGGTCGTGCTGGAGATCGGTTTCGGCATGGGCGAGGCCACCGCGCAGATGGCAGCCGACGACCCGGAAACGGGCATTCTCGCCGTCGATGTGCACACCCCGGGCCAGGGCAATCTGCTTGGTCTCGCAGACCGGAACGGCCTGTCCAACATCCGGGTCGCCAACGGTGACGCGATCATCCTGCTGCGCGAGATGCTGAAGCCGGACTCGTTGGACGGACTGCGGGTGTACTTCCCCGACCCGTGGCCCAAGAAGCGCCATCACAAGCGGCGGCTGATCCAGCCGGAATTCCTCGATCTGGTGGCGCAGCGGCTGAAACCGGGGGCCGTGATCCACTGTGCGACCGACTGGGAGCCGTACGCCGAGCAGATGCTGGAGGTGCTGACCGCGCACCCCCTCTTCGAGAACGCCCAGGCGGACGGCGGCTATGCGCCGCGACCGGCGTTCCGGCCGCTGACCCGGTTCGAGGGGCAGGGCCTCGACAAGGGCCATATCGTGCACGATCTGCTCTTCGCCCGCCGCTGAGGCCTGCCCGCGGAGCCGGTGAGGACCTGACGGACCCGGCGCCCCATGGCCAGGTGTCAGTGCTGCTCGTTAGGGTCATCGGGTGGTGTCCGACGGTTCTGTCCAGCAGCGGCAGTCGCAGCCGGCTGTCCCGCTTCTCGAGGAGCAGCGGGTCGGCGAGATCCTCGCTGCCGTGCCGGAGCGCCGGCACTGGCGATACCGGCCGCGCCGCGTCGGCGTGGTGTGGCGAAGCAGGACATTCCGCATCGCTGCCGTGGTCACGGTGCTCGCGCTGTGCGGTCTGGCGATCCTTGCCCTGGTCCGCGATCAGACGGGCACCGAAGGGTTTCTCGTCGGTCTGGGCCTCGCCGTGCTTCCCGTCCCGCTCCTGATGGCGGCGTTCCGCTGGCTGGACCGGGTCGAACCTGCGCCCTGGCGGAATCTGCTGTTCGCCTTCGCCTGGGGTGCGTTCGCGGCCGCCCTGGTCGCGATCCTCGCGAATTCGTTCGCGACCCGCTGGATAGCCACGACCACCGCCGATCCGTCGAACGCCGACACTCTCGGCGCCACGGTCATCGCACCGGTCGTCGAGGAGAGCGCCAAGGCCGCCGCCATCCTGCTGATCTTCCTGTTCCGAAGACGGGAGTTCAACGGGATCGTCGACGGCGTCGTCGTCGCCGGCTTCACCGCGAGCGGCTTCGCCTTCACCGAGAACATCCTCTACCTGGGCAACGCCTTCGGCGAGGACCAGCAGCTCGGCACCTCGGGCATCGTCTCGGTGACGGCTGCGACGTTCTTTGTACGGGCGGTGATGTCGCCGTTCGCGCATCCGCTCTTCACGGTTCTGACCGGAATGGGCTTCGGGCTCGCGGCGGCCGGTGCTCGGCATCGGCGGATCCGCCGTATCGCGCTGCCGCTGCTGGGTCTCGTCCTCGCCATGGGCATGCACGCCCTGTGGAACGGGTCGGCGTCCTTCGGCCCGTACAGCTTCTATGCCGTGTACGGGGTGTTCATGGTCCCGGTCTTCGGCCTGGTGACCTGGCTGGCGATCTGGTCGCGCCAGCATGAGCTGCGTACCCTCTCCGCCGAGCTGCCCGCCTATGCGGCGGCCGGCTGGCTGACCCCCGCCGAACCACTCGCCCTCTCCTCGATGCGGGCCCGCGGCATGGCGCGCGACGCGGCACGCCAACGACACGCCGCCGCAGCAACAGCAGCAGCAGCAGCTCAGGGAAGCTGGGGAAACCCGTACGGACCGGTGTACGCGCCGGGACACAGGCCGGCGCACGGACCCGGAGGACCGCGGCGCGGGCCGTCGGCCCAGGTCAGAGCACATGCCAAAGCACAGGCCAAGGCCCACGGCAGGGCTGCCGCCCGCGCCGTCGCCGAGTACGAATCGTTCGCGACGTCACTGGCCTCGCTGCGTCGGCAAGCCCGCCGCGGGGCAGCGGGCCCGGACTTCGCCGAGCGCGAGCTTGAGCTGTTGCACCACCTCTGGCAGCGCAGGGACGTGGCCGCTCCCGCCCTGACGTACGCGGCGCAGGCGACGGGCCGCCTGCGCGCCCACCACCTGTCTCCGCACACGCAGTACGGCGGCTACAGCCACAATCCCTACCTGGCCCCACCCCGGACGCCGGCCCCGGGCCGGCCTCTGTCTCCGTACGAACCACCGCCACCTCGCTAGGACCCGGCGTTCCTGTCGTTCCTGTCGTTCCGAACAGGAACGCCACGCACGCCGCCCTCGTTGCCCGGGAGCCGGGAGGAGTAGGCGTCGGCGGCATCAATGAAGTTGCCACCCGCCGCGGCGTAAGCGTCCAGCACGGCGAACGACTGCGCCTCGTCGGCGGTCCAGCCGAAGACGTTCCCACCGAGGGCGAGCGGGAAGACGCGGAGGTCGGAAGGCCCGGCTCACGAAGAGAAGTTCATGAATGGATCAACGGATTTCGGAAGGTCCGCTATTCCGGTGGGCCCGCTGTTCCGACAGACCGGCAGCCCTGACGTCGGGGGGGAGCGTCAGGGCTGCCGGGGTTCAAAGGCCGGTGAACCGGCGCACATCACGAGGGCCTGGGAATAGGCCGACGGATCAGGGGTTGAGACCCTTGCTCTGCAGCCAGGCCATCGGGTCGATGCCCGTACCGGAGGGGGTGTGGACCTCCAGGTGGAGGTGTGCCCCCGTCACATTGCCGGTCGCGCCGACCCGGCCGATGGTCTCACCGGTCGTGACCTTCTGGCCGACGCTGACGTTGATCGAGGACTGGTGGCTGTACCACACCTCCGTACCGTCCTCGAGCTCCAGCACCGTGTGGTAGCCGTACGAACCGGACCAGCCGGCCGACTTGATGGTGCCACCGTGCACGGCCTTGATCGGCGTGCCCGCCGCCGCCGCGAAGTCGAGGCCGGTGTGGTGGCCGGAGGACCACATCGAACCGGATTGGCCGAAGGTCGAGCTGATCGTGTACGAGGAGGTCGGCATGGCGTAGCTGGCGGCGAGCTTGGCAAGCCGCAGGGCCTCGGCCTTCGCTTCGGCCTTCGCCTTGGCCTCTTCCTCCGCCTTCTTCTTCTCGGCGGCGGCCTTGGCCTCGGCGTCGGCCTGCTGCTTCTTGGCCTCGGCGGCGGCCTTCTCCGCGGCCTCCCTCTCCTGGGCCGCCTTGGCCTCGGCGTCGGCGGCGTCCTGCTGCTGCTCGGCCTGCTGGAGGATGCGGGCGCGAAGCGCCTCGCCCGCGTCCACCGTGCCCTGCTCGGCCTCGGCGGTGGTGAGGCCGGCGGTGGTGAGCGGGGCGGCAGCGACGGCCGCGTCGGCTTCGGACTCGCCGGAGAGCAGAGAGCCCACGCCGGGAAGGGACTCGGCGTCAGGGAGGTTGTCCGCGACGGAGTCGGGGAGGGAGATGGAGACGGGCGGCTTGCTCTGCGCGGTGGCCATGCCGCCCGCACCCACCGCCGCGATGACGCCGACCCCGAGCACCGTGGAGCTACGGGCAAGTCCGTTGCGCTGCTTGGCGACGCGGTGCTTGCCGCGCACGGGGCGTACGGACTCCTCGGTGGGGTTCCACTCGCCCCAGCTTCTGTCGGGTTCACCGTTCCCGTCAGCGCGGAACTCGCTGACTTCGCTGCCGAACTCACCGGCGACGTCGCCGCCCTGCCCGGTGCCGTAACGGGTGCCGAACACCGTTCCCGTCCCGGCGGTTCCGTAGTCAGGGTTGAACCGGGAGGGGGCCTCGGGGGCAGGCTTGTTGGACGCCACGGGGGCGCGCTCCTTTCCTTCCTTCTCGCCTACCGGGTTAGCTGACGGGTTCGGAGCAGGAAGGTCTCCTACGGACCCCTCTGCCTCTCACGAGACACAGGTGTCCGATTCACCCCATGTAGGTGGTTCCCCGGTTCCCTTGCGGAATTCGGCGCTCGCGCACGGTGCCGCCACTGACGACGGCTGGGACGACCGCGCTGCGTTATCGAACGTTAATAGACACACGGGCCTGATTCCAAGCCGTTCCCACTGATCGTTCACGTCTTTGGCCTGGACTTTACGGGACACAACCGGGTGGAATAGGATGAGTTGATCGCCCCTCAGCCATCACCCATCTTCTGACGTTGCGTCAAACGTTATGCGGAGCGGCGCCTTTCGGTTACGTACGGTGGCATCCGCCGCCCAGGGCCACCGCCCGGCCCACACGAAGCATCCAGCCCGTGATCTCCCGCCCGGTACGCGCGCGGCTGCGGACGGCACCGCACCCCGGCCCCAGGCTCGCCGGAGCGAAGTCGTGCGGCGACTCCTCATCGACCAATGGGGGTACGCACGTGGCGCAGCTCACACACCGACCGGACCTGCTCCTTCGCGGGCCCACGGGCCGGCCGTACCGCACCCCGGAAAGCGACGCGGAAATGAATCAGGCCCGGCACGCTGCATGCGTGCCGGGCCTGATTCTTCAGTAGCGGGGACAGGATTTGAACCTGCGACCTCTGGGTTATGAGCCCAGCGAGCTACCGAGCTGCTCCACCCCGCGTCGGTGAACACAACTCTACGGCATGTCCGGCGCACTCATGACCACTCGGCGAATCACGACCGCCGGGCGCCCGGTCCGTGCGCCCGGCGCGGCCCCGCCTCCACCCGGTCGCCGACCCCGGCCCCCTGTCGCCCTCCCCGCACGCCACCCAGGGAATCACCCCGGAGGACGGCCCCGAACGACAACAAGCGAGGGTGGATATGCAGTGATATGACTGATTTAACTTCAGCCAGTCGACGCGATGAACTCGCGGTGATCGGGGAGCCGACCATGGACGATTACCCCCTGCTCAACCTCTTCTGGACCATGCTCTGGTTCTTCCTCTGGATCATGTGGCTGTTCCTGCTCTTCAAAGTCGTCACGGACATCTTCCGCAGCGAAGACCTCGGCGGCTGGGGCAAGGCCGGCTGGCTCGTCGTGGCCCTGGTGCTGCCGTACATCGGCGTCCTGGTGTACGTGATCGCGCGCGGCAGGTCCATGGGGAAGCGGGACATCAGCGACGCGCAGCACCGTGAGGCGGCCTTCAGGGCGTACGTGCGGGAGGCCGCCGGCACCTCCGACGCGAAGGGCCCGAGACAGGGCGGCCACGTCGATGACCTGGCGAAGCTCGCCGAGCTCATGGACAAGGGGGCCATCACGAACGAGGAGTACCAGCGGGCGAAGACGAAGCTCCTCGTCTGAGCGCACCCCCACACTCCCGCAACCGTGACGCGTATGTCTCTCTCCCCCCGGTCCAGCGGACTGGCACAGCCCCCGGACCGCGGGGAGGCTTGAGACATCAGCTAACGGTGGCCGTTTCCTCCTGCGGTTCTCGGGGCGCCGGAGCATCGGTGTACATCTGCATACACCGACGGCCCGGCAGGGGAGGCCGGACGAGGTGCGGTCCCCATCTCGGCGAGCAGGGAGATGGCCGGACCATGAACGTCACCACGCTCGAAACCCTGGACGCGATGAGGACGTCGCTGCGCGGTCCCGTCATCGGTCCGCAGGACCCGGAGTACCGAACCGCCCACACGGTCTACAACGCCATGATCGACAAACGTCCGGCGGCCGTGGTGCGGTGCGGCGACACGGCGGACGTCATGGCCGCGGTCGATTTCGTCCGGGACAAGGGGCTCGTGCTCGCGGTCCGCGGCGGCGGACACAGCGGCGCCGGCCTGTGCCTGGTGGACGACGGCGTCACCATCGACCTGTCACCCATGCGCTGGGCGCATATCGACCCCACCTCGCGAACAGCCACGGTCGGCGGCGGCGCCACGCTCGGCGACCTCGACCACGCCGCGCACGCCTTCCAACTGGCCACCCCCTCCGGAATCCTGTCGACCACCGGCGTCGGCGGCCTCGCCCTGGGCGGCGGCCACGGCTACCTCACCCGCAGATACGGCCTGACGGCCGACAACCTGCTGGCCGCGGACGTGGTCCTGGCGGACGGCACCTGTGTGACGGCGAACGGCACCACTCACCCCGACCTGTTCTGGGCGCTGCGCGGCGGAGGCGGGAACTTCGGCATCGTCACCTCCTTCACCTTCCGGATGCACCCGGTGGACACCGTGGGAGTCGCCATCACCCTGTGGCCGGTCGACCGGATCCCCGACGTACTGCGCTGGTACCGCGACTTCCTGCCCAGGGCCCCCGAGGACCTGAACGGTTTCTTCGCCGCGCTCACCGTGCCGCCCGGTCCCCCGTTCCCGGAGGAGATCCACGGCCAGAAGATGTGCGGTGTCGTGTGGTGCTGGACGGGCGCCCCCGATCTCCTCGAAGCCACTCTGAAACCCGTGAACGACCCCGGCCCGCCCGCCTTCCACTTCACGGCGCCGATGCCCTACCCCGCCCTGCAGTCCATGTTCGACGGGCTGCTCCCCGCCGGCCTTCAGTGGTACTGGCGCGGCAACTTCTTCGACCGGATCACCGACGACGCCATCACCGTCCACGCCAAGTACGCCGAGAACCTCCCCACCGACCTGTCGATCGCGCACCTGTACCCGGTCGACGGCGCCGCCCACCGACTGGGCCCTGACGACACCGCCTGGGCCTACCGGGACGCGGTCTGGTCCGGCGTCATCGCGGGAATCGACCCGGACCCGGACAACGCCGAGAAGCTCCGGCAATGGTGCGTCGACTACTGGGAGGAGCTGCACCCGCACTCCATGGGCGGTACGTACGTGAACTTCATCGGCGCGGGCGAAACGCCGGACCGGGTACGCGCCACCTACCGCGACCACTACGACCGCCTCGCGGCCATCAAGCGCACCTACGACCCGCACAACTTCTTCCACGCCAACCAGAACATCGAGCCGAGGGCCTGACCCGGCCGCGGTCGGCGGCGGCGTACTCGTGGCGGGGGAAGACCCGTTGTGGGAACTCCCCCGCCGGAACCGCTCATGCCCCGGGCATCTGTCCAGGGCATGAGCGGTGATCGGCACGGCTGATCAAAGGTTGTTGGGCTCCCAGACGGGCAACCACACATCGTTGGGCACGCCCTGCGCGGTGCACTCGTACTGGATCAGGGAGTTGCCTACGCCGACACCGCCGGCGACGTTCAGACACTTGTTGCTGGACTTGACGACGGTCTGGTAGCCGTTGCCCTTGGGCACGAACTTCCACAGCTCGTTGTCGGCGTTGCCGCAGGTGTACTGGATGATCTGGGTTCCGTTGGCGGTACCGCCTCCGTTGACGTTGAGGCACTTGTCGCTACTGACGGACTTGAAGCGGTAGTAGCCGCCCAGAGCGGACTCGGCCTCCCAGCGCTCGTTGGTGGTGCCGGACCACGGGTACTGAATGATCGGCACACCATTTGCCGTGCCCGCTCCGCGGACGTTGGCGACCTGGTTGGGGTCGCCGGCCAGGCGCAGTGTGAACTGCTGGGCAACGACCGCCCTCGGGGCCGCCCCGGGGGTTTCGGTGTCGGCGACAGCCGGACTGACGGATGCCGACATCGCCCCAGTGACCATCACGAGAGCTGCCGCGCCCGTCACCAACCGCTTGTGCGTCTTCACGGTTCTACCTTTCTCTGTGCTGCCACATACGACAGCGCCTCCATCGCAGACAGTAATGGCACAGCGACAATGTGTATGCCTTGCTTGTCGCGTAGTTCCCCCGAACGGGCACCTGGGAATCTTCCGGACAGATCGGGTGGCAGCCCGAGGGCGGCCACAGGCACGGCTCGAAACCCCGTGCAGCATCTGCACGGGGTCACGAAAGCGCCGACGGGCGAAATGCCGACGCCCAGCCGGACGCCGAACGCCAGACGTCAGAAGCGGCCAGACCGCGTCCGGGCGATTGCCCGTCCCGCCTCACACCGACCGGAGGGTTCACATGAGGCGTGTCCTCGTCCGGCGCACCCTGGACAAGGACGAGATTGAGCGGGGGCGGCGATGGCGAAGTTGGCGTAGCCGTCGCGCAGTTTGGCCGGCTCGCTGCCGAAGAGCTTGCCGTAGAAGGCGATCTGAGCGGGAAGGTCGGGGACGCGCAATGCGAGCTGCACTCGGGACATGACGATCCTCCTGACGCAGGGTGGAAGCGCCCCGGCGGTTGGCCGGGGCGCAGGACTTCAGGCTCCGCAGCAGCCGCCGGACGACGGTTCGTCGGCAGTGGCCGCAACCGGCAGAGAGGTGGCGACGCCGATCTGTACAAGAGCGGGTGCCGGAGTGCTGCAGCACCCTCCGGCGTCGGCCTGGTCGGCTGCGGGGTCGTCGAAGAGTCCGGCGCCGCCGCAGACTCCGGTTTCGGGGAGGGTGAGTTCGACGCGATCGGCGGACTCGGTGTCACCGGCAATCGCGGCGGCGACGGAGCGAACCTGCTCGTAGCCGGTCATGGCCAGGAAGGTCGGGGCGCGGCCGTAGGACTTCATGCCGACCAGGTAGATGCCGGAGTCAGGATGGGAGAGCTCGCGGTGGCCGTGGGGGTAAACGGTGCCGCAGGAGTGCTGGTTGGGGTCGATGAGCGGGGCGAGCTCGGTGGGGGCCTGGAGGCGTTCGTCAAGGCCGAGGCGGATCTCGGAGAGGAAGGACAGGTCGGGGCGGAAGCCGGTCAGGACGATCACCTCGTCGACCGGGTCGAGACGGCGTCCGTCCTCGCCGACCAGGATCAGTCGGCCACTCTCGTCACGCCCGATGGCCTCGGTGCGGAAGCCGGTGACCGCGTCGGCGTGGCCGTTGTCGACGGCGGCCTTCGCGGCCAGGCCGAGGGCTCCGCGGGCAGGGAGCTGGTCGGCGGTGCCGCCGCCGAAGGTGGAGCCGCTGATGCCGCGGCGCAGGATCCACACCGCGTGCGTGCCGGGCTCGTCCTTCGCGAGGTCGGCGAGCGTGGCCAGGGCGGTGAACGCGGAGGCGCCGGAGCCGATCACAGCGGTGCGCTTGCCTGCGTAACGGGCGCGGACGGCCGGGTCCTTGAGGTCGGGGACACGGTAGGTGATGCGGTCGGCCGCTGTCTTTTCGCCGAGGGCGGGCAGGCCGCTGGCCCCGGCCGGGCTCGGGGTGGTCCAAGTGCCGGAGGCGTCGATGACCGCACGGGCGAAGACGCGCTCCTCACTGCCGTCGGCAGTGGTGAAGTGGACGACGAAGGGCTGGGCTTCACGGTCGGCGTCGACGATACGGTCGCGGCCGGTGCGTGAGACACCGGTGACGGTGGCGCCCAAGCGGACGCGCTCGCCCAGGACATCGGCCAGGGGCTGGAGGTACTGCTCGGCCCAGTCCCCGCCGGACGGGTAGGTGACCGCGTCGGGCTTGGTCCAGCCGGTCGGGGCCAGGAGCTTCTCGGCGGCGGGGTCGGTGACCTCGCCCCAGGTGGAGAAGAGCCGCACGTGCGACCAGTCGCGAACCGCTGCGGCGGCGGCCGGTCCTGCTTCCAGGACCAGCGGTTCGATGCCGTACTCGACCAGGTGGGCGGCGGCGGCCAGCCCGGCGGGGCCGGCGCCGATGACGACGACCGGCAGGTCTGCAGTGGTGGTCATGGCGGTGATGTCCTCCGAGATAGGCGGCCGGTCCGGCCGCTGCTTCGATTGTTGTCGATATCTGGAGCTTGCCACTGGGTATCGATGAGTGTCAACATAGACGCATGTCGAAGTCACAGATTGCGGAGCTGCCGGTCCTGGACGCGGGGACTGTGGTGCCGTGCTGCCCGCCGATCACCGCCGGGGAGCTGTCGCAGGACGACGCGGAGAAGATGGCCGTCATGTTCAAGGCCCTGTCCGACCCGGTGCGGCTGCGCCTGTTCTCCAAGGTCGCCTCGCATGCGGGCGGCGAGGCGTGCGTGTGCGACATCTCCGACGTCGGCGTCTCCCAGCCGACCGTCTCCCACCACCTGAAGAAGCTGCGCGAGGCCGGCCTGCTGACCTCCGAGCGGCGCGGGACCTGGGTGTACTACCAGGTCGCGCCGTCCGTCGTAGCGGCCATGTCCGCCATGCTCGACCTGCGCACCTGACCAACGGCCAACGGCCCGCGCCGACGGGTCAGGAGTGATGGGAGGCGGCCGTAAGCGCCTGTTGCAGCTGGCTGATGCTGGGGGCGCCGTCCAAGCCTTCGGGCGTGCCGTAGAGACGGCACGCCATCCCCCGCGTCCGTCCGGCTTCCGCGAACGGGTCTTCTCCGTTGATGAGGATGGTCGGGGAGCCGGTGAAGCCGATGCGTTCGGCCTCGGCCTGGTCGGTGACCACCCGTGTGACGACATCGGCCGCGTCCAGCCCGGACGCCTCCAGCGCCTGCCGCAATCGGCCAACAGCCAGTTGTCCGTTCGGACATTCCTTCACCACCACGACCTCGATCCGCATGCCTCCAGCATGCCGCAGGCACTCAGGCCAGCAGCTCGGCGATCTGCCGGACGGCGTCGCGGGCGGGGCGCCCCACGCCGATGAGGGTGGCGGAGGCCGGCCCTGTCCTCCAGTCGCCGTAACCGAGCAGGTGCAGCCGTGGTTCGCCGACCGCGCGGGTGCCGTCAGTGGCGATGTGGCCGCGAGTCCCGCGCACCGTCGATGTCGTCGACCGTGGTGCGGCAGTCGAGGCAGTGCATCAGTCGCCCCTTCCCGGGGTGGTGAGTGCTGCGGGGCTGAACTTCTTGCGCCAGGCCAGCGAGACGTAGACCAGGCCGATCAGGACGGGTACCTCGATGAGCGGGCCGACGACGCCGGAGAGTGCCTGGCCGGAGGTGACGCCGAAGGTGGCGATGGCGACGGCGATGGCCAGTTCGAAGTTGTTGCCCGCCGCCGTGAACGCCAGGGTGGCCGTGCGGTCGTAGGCCAGTCCGAGGGCCTTGCCGAGGAGGAAGGTGCCGAAGAACATGATCGCGAAGTAGACGAGCAGCGGCAGCGCGATCCGGACCACGTCCAGGGGCTGCGAGGTGATCGTCTTCCCCTGGAGGGCGAACAGGATGACGATCGTGAAGAGCAGCCCGTACAGGGCCCAGGGGCCGATCTTCGGCAGGAACTTGGTCTCGTAGTTCTCGCGGCCCATCTTCTGTTCGCCGATGCGGCGGGTGAGGAAGCCGGCCAGCAGCGGGATGCCGAGGAAGACGATGACGTTGAGGGCGATGTGCCATACGGAGACGTCCAGGCCTTGCCCGTCGCCGAGGTTCAGCCACTGGGGCAGCAGGTCGAGGTAGAACCAGCCGAGCAGGCCGAACGCGATGACCTGGAAGACGCTGTTGAGGGCGACGAGTACGGCGGCTGCTTCGCGGTCGCCGCAGGCGAGGTCGTTCCAGATGATGACCATGGCGATGCAGCGGGCGAGGCCGACGATGATCAGGCCGGTGCGGTACTCGGGCAGGTCCGGCAGGAAGATCCATGCCAGCGCGAACATGACTGCCGGCCCGACGATCCAGTTGATGACCAGCGAGGACACCATCAGCTTGCGGTCGCCGGTGACGGTGTCGAGCTTGTCGTAGCGGACCTTGGCCAGGACCGGGTACATCATGACGAGCAAGCCGAGCGCGATCGGCAGGGAGATCCCGCCGATCTCGATCTTCGCCAGTGCGTCGTCCATCCCCGGGATCAGGCGCCCCAGGCCCAGGCCGACGGCCATGGCGAGCAGGATCCACACCGCGAGATAGCGGTCGAGGGTGGAGAGCTTCTTGACGATCGACTCATCCCCGGTCGCCGTGGCGGCGGTGGTGGATTCGGTGGAGGTCACGGGCAGGCCCTCTTGTTCTCCGCGGCGGTACGGGCGGACTCGGCCAGCGCGGCGAACTGCTCGGAGAGGTTGGCCAGGACCTCGGGGCGCAGCTTGTAGTAGGTGAAGCGGCCACACGGCTCCGTCTCCACCACACCGGCCTCACGCAGCACCTTCAGGTGGTTGGACAGGTTGGTCTGCTTCGCGCCGGTCTCCTCGACCAGGTGCGTCGTGCAGAGCGTCTCGCGGGCCAGCAGGGTCACGATCCGGAGGCGGAGCGGATCACCCAGAACCCGGATCAGATCAGGATCGACTGAAGTCAGCATGTGCTGATACTCTCACATCATTGCCTGCTGATACCAGCGGGGGCTGAAGTCATTGGCGGCTGGTGCCGCCATGCGACGAGAGAGAACGATCAACATGGCCGAGTCCTCCGGCAAGCCGTCCGTCCTGTTCGTCTGCGTCCACAACGCCGGCCGCTCCCAGATGGCAGCCGCCTGGCTGACCCACCTGGCCGGAGACCACGTCGAGGTGCGTTCCGCAGGCTCCGACCCCGGCGACGCCGTCAACCCCGCCGCCGTCGAGGCCATGGCCGAGGTCGGCATCGACATCTCCGCCGAGACCCCGAAGATCCTCACGATCGACGCCGTCCGCGAGTCCGACGTGTGCATCACCATGGGCTGCGGTGACACCTGCCCGGTCTTCCCCGGCAAGCGCTACCTGGACTGGAAGCTCGACGACCCGGCCGGCCAGGGCGTCGAAGCGGTCCGCCCCATCCGCGACGAGATCAAGATGCTCATCAAGGGCCTGATCGCTGAGATCGCACCGGAGGCCACAGCGTGAGCGACATGCGCGACGTCGTCAACATCAGCCCCCTTGACGTGCCGCTTCCCGGCCAAACGCAACGGCGTTGAAGCGGTGATCTCCACAGGATCAAGGAGACACTGCGCCACTCCACGATCACGCTCACGTCGAACACGTACACGAGCCTGCTGCCCGAGGTCGACAAAGCCGCGGCAGAAGCCGCCGCCGCGCTGGTGCCACGTGCCCGTAGGGCCCCCTCCGTAGCCCCTGCTGTCGGACCGTCCGCTCACGCATCGCTCACGCATGAGGTCGGGGAAGACGAAGCGCCCCGACCGGATGAAACCGATCGAGGCGCTAAGTAGCAGGTCAGAGAGGGGTTTTCCCTCGCTGCCGACGGTAGGCCGTGTGGGACTCGAACCCACAACCAACGGATTAAAAGTCCGCTGCTCTGCCAATTGAGCTAACGGCCCTCGGCGAATCACCCCTGAGCATAGCCCGCCGAGGCCCGGCCGCCGATCGGGTATCGGTTGTCGGGCCCCGTCGCGGTGGGATCAGGGGGTCTCGATGGAGGCCTCGGGGGTGGTCGTGCGTTGGTGATTCGGGTTGAGGAACCAGTGGCGGGCGGAGGCCAGCCACCACGTCGCGGCGAAGCCGAGGACCACCAGGACCGCGATGGGGGCGTAGTTGAACGTCTCCCAGGTGACCGGCGAGACCTGCGGCAGCATGAAGAGCACCGTGATGACCACGACCCAGGCCACCGCGACGACACCGATCGGGCGGGACCAGCGACCCAGGTGCCAGGGTCCCGGGGTGAAGTCGTCGCCCCGGAGCAGGCGGAGCAGGGTGGGGATGACATAGGCGATGTACAGGCCGATCACGGCGATCGAGGTCACCGCCGCGTATGCCGTGACGTTGATCAGGTACGGGAGGCCCAGGGCCAGGGCGCCGAGGGCGGCGAGCCAGACCGCGGCGACGGGAGTGCGGGTGCGTGGGCTGACCGTGTGCCAGAGGCGGGAGAAGGGCAGAGCCCCGTCCCGGGAGAAGGCGTAGATCATGCGGCTGTTGGCGGTCACGGACGCCATCCCGCAGAAGAGCTGAGCGCCGATCACGACCAGCAGCAGGAGCTTGCCGGTGGTGGCCCCGAGTGCGTCCAGGAGGATCTGGGCGGGCGGGGCGCCGGTCGGGGAGTTCAGCGCCCCGTCGTACGACTGGATGGCGAACGTGAAGCCGAGGAGAAGTACGAAGCCGGCGATCCAGGAGGTCCAGATCGACCGGACGATGCCGCGCGGGCCGGCCGTGGCCGCGTCGCGGGTCTCCTCCGTCATATGGGCGGAGGCATCGTAGCCGGTGAAGGTGTACTGGGCCATCAGCAGGCCGATCATCACGACGTAGAAGCCGCTGCCCCAGCCGGTGTTGTTCACGAACTCGGTGAGGACGAACGACGCCGACTGATGCTTGTCCGGTACGACGGTCAGGGCGCCGACGATGACGGCGACGCCGATGACGTGCCACCACACGCTCACGCTGTTCAGGATCGCGACGATCCGTACACCGAAGGTGTTGAGCAGGCCGTGCAACAGCAGGATCGCCGCGAAGAGCAGGATCGTACGGGTGGGAGTGACCTCGAAGTCGAACTGGAGGTTCAGATACGCGCCCAGGAAGGACGCCGCCCCGAAGTCGATCCCGGCCGTGACGGCTACCTGACCGAGGACGTTGAACCAGCCCGTGAACCAGGCCCAGGCCGCCGCCGAGCGCGGCGGGCCCAACCGGTGGGCCCAGAAGTAGAGGCCGGCGGAGGTCGGGTACGCCGAACAGATCTCGGCCATGGCCAGGCCGACGAACAGCGTCATCAGGCCTACGCCGATCCAGCCCCAGGTGATGACGGCGGGCCCGCCGGTGTTCATGCCGAAGAGGTAGAGCGTGAGACAGCCGGAGAGCACCGAGATGATCGTGAACGAGACGGCGTAGTTGGAGAATGCCGACATACGCCGGGCCAGTGTCTGCGTGTAACCGAGCTGCGCGAGACGCTCCTCGTCGGAAACGCCCGGTGGTGGACTGTCCTCGCCGGTGTCTGCTGTCATGTCCCCAGCGATGCCCTCGCTCCGGAGCACACATGCGGTCGGCTTGGTCACGACTGGGAAAACACGCCGCGCAACAGACCTCGCAGCAGGAAGGACACGGGGATCAGCAGGCGATCAACAAGTGATCAAACAGCAGGCTGTCGCCGCAAAGGAATCGCGCAAATCCCCAGGCCGCGCCCCTGCGCAAGTCGCTGGATATGAACAGCGGTTACTCATGTGATGGAAGCGAAAAGAAAAGCGGGCCCACTCGTGAAGAGCGGGCCCGCTTTCCGTGGGCCTTTCAGCGGACCTTCATCAGGTCCTCACCGCGTTCAGCCGTTGCGCTTCCAGCGCGGCTTGTCGTCACGGCGACCGAAGGAACCGGTGTTGGTGCCGGTGCCACGGTGGTCGTCGCGGCGACCGGTCGGACGGTCGCTGCCGCCGGAGCGGAAGCCACCGGAGGGACGGTCATCACGACGGTCACGGTTGAACGGACGGTCGCTGCCGCCGGAGCGGAAGCCGCCCGAGGGACGGTCGTCACGACGGTCACGGTTGAACGACGGACGGTCGTTGTCGCGGCGGTCGAAGGAACGGCCACCACGGTCGTCGCGACGGTCGTTGGAACGGAAGCCGCCCGAGGGGCGGTCGTCCCGACGGTCACGGTTGAAGGACGGGCGGTCGTTGTCACGGCGGAAGCCACCCGACGAACGGTCGTCACGACGCTGGAAACCACCGCGGTCACCACCGCGGTCACCACCGCGGTCGTCCCGACGGTCACGGTTGAAGGACGGGCGGTCGTTGTCACGGCGGAAGCCACCCGACGAACGGTCGTCACGACGCTGGAAACCACCACGGTCACCACCGCGGTCACCACCGCGGTCGTCACGGCGGTCATTGCCACCGCGGTAGCCGCCACGGTCGCCGCCGCGGCTGTCCCGGCGGTCGAAGTTGCCGCGGTCGTCACGGCGGTCGTCACGGGCGGCGGGCTGCTCCGGCACGGAGACGGCGGCCACGATCGCGGCCTCCGCCTCGGCGGCGACCTCTGCCACTGCTGCCTCGGGGTCGTCGCCCCGCTCGCGCGCGGCGCGGGCGACGAGGCGGTCGGCCTCCTCGCGCAGCTCGCCGGCGCGGCGCTGGACGCGCTCCAGCTGCTTGGTCAGGTCGGCGACCTCGCGCTCGGCCTGCTTGGCGGCGTTGTTCGCGGAGTCGGCCTGGACCTCGGTCAGCGAACGGGCGCCGGTGATCTCGGCGACCTCCGGGTCGAAGGCACCCGCGCCGCCCACGATGTGACGCGAGGCGTCGACGCCCGCGTCCTCCATGAGGCGGAAGATCTGACGGCGCTGGTGCGGCAGCGCCAGCGAGACGACGACACCGGACTTGCCGGCACGGGCGGTACGGCCCGAGCGGTGCAGGTAGTCCTTGTGGTCACCGGCCGGGTCCACGTTAAGCACCAGGTCGATGCCGTCGACGTGGATACCGCGGGCGGCGACGTCGGTCGCGACGAGCGCGTTGACGTAACCGTCCTTGAAGTCGGCGAGCACCCGGGTACGGGCACCCTGCGTCATGCCGCCGTGGAGTGCGTCCGCCTTGACGCCCGCCTCGACGAGCTGCTCGGCGATGCGGTCGGCGCCCAGCTGGGTGCGGACGAAGATGATGGTGCGGCCCTTGCGGGCGGCGATGGCGGAGGTGACCGGCGCCTTGTCCTTCGGCTTCACGACGAGGACGTGGTGCGTCATGGTCGTGACGTTGCCCTGGGCGCTGTCGACCTCGTGGCTCACCGGGTTGTCCAGGTAGCGCTTGACCAGCGTGCCGATCTCGTTCTCCATCGTGGCGGAGAAGAGCATGCGCTGACCGCCGACCGGAACCTGGTCGAGCAGCTCGGTGACCTCGGGCAGGAAGCCCAGGTCGGACATCTGGTCGGCCTCGTCGAGGACGGCGACCTGGATGTTCTCCAGGGAGCAGGCGCCCCGGTTGATGATGTCGCGCAGTCGGCCCGGGGTGGCGACGAGGATGTCGACACCGCGCTCCAGTGCGTAGATCTGGTTGCCCATCGACGTACCGCCGCAGACGACCTTCATCTTCAGGCCGAGCACATCGCCGTACGGCTGAAGCGCGTCCGCGACCTGCATGGCGAGCTCACGGGTCGGGGTGAGGATGACCGCGCGGGGCTTCTTCTTCTCGGTGTGGCCGCCGGCCAGCGTGGCCAGGGTCGGCAGACCGAAGGAGAGGGTCTTGCCGGAGCCGGTACGGCCGCGGCCCAGGATGTCCTTGCCCGCCAGCGCGTCCGGGATGGTCGCGGCCTGGATCGGGAAGGGCGCGGTCACACCGTTCTGCGCGAGCTTGCGGACGATGCCCTCGGGCAGGCCCAGGTCACCGAAGGTGACGCTCGGCTCTGCATCCGCATCTGCGGCGACAGCGGAGTCGGAATCGGTGCCGGTGTCGGCCTGCTCCGCCTGCTCGGCCTGGGGGGCCTCGGCCTCGGCCTCGACGGAGGCTGCGGACTCGGCGACGACGGCCTCTGCGGCCTCGACGAGCTCGTCGTTCTCGACGTTCTCGGGCATGACGGTGTGGTCAGAACTGGAAATTGACATGCGAAATGCGAAACCTTCCGGAGTCTCGGCACGCGCCCATAACTCCGTGATTCGCAATTTCGACCGCCTCAATGCGGTCCAGCCACGGCAAGGGAGAGTACGCGCCACACGGCGCGCTTCTGTTTCGGCGCCGGGCAATGGGATCAAACGATCTGCCACCATACGCACTCCCCCCCACATTGCGCAAACCGCCCTCCCCCGACCCCCTGCTACGCCGGCCCCACCTGCGGCGAGACGTCCGGCGTCCGCAGCGTCGTCGGCTCCTCGGACGCACTCATCGCGTCATCGCGGAGCCAAGCCGCGGGCGAGGAGGACGGCTGCGGCGACGGCTCCGGGGGCTCGGGCTCGGGGGAGGGGGAGGCCGACGGCTCAGGAGTGGCCGGCTCGGACGGCGGCGGGGATTCGGGCTGCTGCGGCACCCCGGGCCCCGGCTGCGAGACCGAGGGCGCCGGCGGCCCGCCGCCCCGTGTCGGTGCCGGATCGCCCGGATCACCCGGCTTCGCGCCGGGGCGTACGCCACCGGGCGCGCCCGAAGGACCGGCGGACCCGCTCGGCTCCGGCGATTCGGCCGCCTGCCGTTCGGATTGCGCCTCGGCACCGCCACCTCCGGTACGGGCACCGCCCGTGCCCGCCACGGTGCCGCCGTCCGGGCCGGCCGCGGCCCCCTTCGGCTCGGACGACGACGACGGCGCAGGTTTCCCTCCGTCGTCGCCGACACTCATGCAGCCTGTGGACGCGGCAACCGTCACTGCGATGACGGTCGCCCATCGGGCGGGTGCGGACAACTGGCGCACGGGAGGCACCTCCGGAGGTACGAAGAGAGGGCGGAGCGGTACAGGAAGGAGCGGGGGGCACCGTGCCCAACTCCCGTTGCCCCGCCGGGGACACGCCCCACTCCGGGCCGCAAACCTCCCGCACGCCTCCTGCGCGCCACCCGCACGGCGCGTGCGCCCTCATCCGTAGCCGAGCGCGTGCAGCCTCTCGTCATCGATGCCGAAGTGATGGGCGATCTCATGGACGACCGTGATCTCGGTCTCGGCAACGACGTCCTCGCGCGACTCGCACATCCGCAGCGTCGGCCCGCGGTAGATGGTGATCCGGTCCGGCAGCACCCCCGCGTACCACTCGCCGCGATCGGTCAGCGGCGTGCCCTCGTACAACCCGAGCAGCTCCGGATCGCCCGGGTCCGGTTCGTCCTCGACGAACACCGCGACGTTGTCCATCAGCCGCGTCAGTTCCGGCGGAATCCGGTCGAGCGCCTCGGCGACCAGTTCTTCGAACTCTTCGCGCGTCATCTCCAGCACCCCGCCATTGTCCCGTACGGCCGCCCGACACGCCCCGGACCACTCCACCCGCCGTTTGGCCGCCCGGGGCGAGATCCCCGGGCGGGCCCGGCCCGAGGACAGCCGAGGTCAGCCGCCATCTGCCGGAGGAGAGCCCGGCCTGAGCGGCCCCTTCGCCTATTCGGTTTGGCTGACGCCGAAACGCCGTAGTACAGTCTCCGACGTGCCCAAGGGCGCCGGTCAGGGCTTGACCGTTCTGAGACCCTAGAGGTTGAAGGAGAAGCGGAACCTCTCGAGGGAAAGCGGAGTCACATGCTTCTCACGTCCCCTCGGGCGACAGACGCAGAAGCAGCAACACCAGTAGTTCTGCCCTCATCGTCTAGTGGCCCAGGACGCCGCCCTTTCAAGGCGGTAGCACGGGTTCGAATCCCGTTGGGGGCACGCACCACCTTGTGCGACACTTAGTCGCACAAAAGCTTGGTCCTGTGGAGCAGTTTGGAGTGCTCGCCACCCTGTCAAGGTGGAGGCCGCGGGTTCAAATCCCGTCAGGACCGCTGCAGCCTTTTTGAGCTGCGTGGCTGGGTAGCTCAGTTGGTACGAGCGATCGCCTGAAAAGCGATAGGTCGCCGGTTCGATCCCGGCCCCAGCCACCACCCGAAGGCCCCGTCCACCGGACGGGGCCTTCGTCGTGTCAGGCCTCTTCCCGATCCACCGAGTTCACGCCCCGGCCGCGCCACGCCCGTACTGCCAGAACCAGCAGCACCACCGCGACCGCGGCCGCCAGCGCCATTGCGTCCGACACATGCGCTCCGATGCGCTGGGCCCACTGCTCGACGGCGAACGAATCGTCCACGTCCAGCAGTCCGGGCAGCGCAGTCGTCCCGTCGTACACGAGGAACAGCACGCCGATTGCGATGAAGAACAGCCCCGACAGCAGGGTCGTGGTGTGCAGCTCGAAGCGGCCGAGCCGGAAGGCGCGACCGCGCAGCCAGGCCCGGCGGCCCAGATCGAAGCGTTCCCAGAGCAGGGCGAGCAGAAAGAGCGGGACCGCCATGCCCAGGGCGTAGACGGCGAGCAGCAGTCCGCCGTAAACGGGGCTGCCGCTGACCGCCGCCACGGTGAGGACGCTGCCGAGAATCGGGCCCGCGCAGAAACCGGCCAGTCCGTATACCGCGCCCAGCGCGTAGACCGATGCGCCGGTGGTCGGGCGGATCCGACCGCTGAGGGCGGCGATCCGGCGCGAGGCGAAGCCCAGACCCACGATCTGCGCGATGCCGAGCACGATGATCAGCCATCCGGCGCCGAGGACGAGTGCGTCGCGGTGGCTGTAGAAGAGCCGTCCGGCGTACGAGCCCGCGGCACCGAGCGGGACCAGGGTGGTGGCCAGACCGGCGTAGAAAATGCCGGTTCGGGCCAGGAGCCGCGAGGTGGAGTCGATGGAGTACGCGAAGAAGGCAGGCAGCAGCAGCGCGCTGCACGGGCTGACCAGGGCGAGCAGCCCGCCGAGGAAGGCCGCGAAGTAGCCGATGTCAGCCGTCATTTCGCGCGGTCCTCGGCGTCGTCGGCGTTGTCACCGCTCTTGGCGTTGTCACCGCTCTTGGCGTTGTCGCCGCTCTTGGCGTTCTCGGTTTTGCCGGCCTCCTCGGCCGCCGCCTCGATGGCCTGGGTGAAGGTCTCCATCGGCTGGGCTCCGGCGATCGGGCGGCCGTTGATCAGGAACGACGGGGTGGAGGCCGCGCCGATCCCGTACGCCTCTTCCTGGTCCTTGCTCACCGCGGCGGAGGCGGCGGCACTGTCCGCGTCGCGCGCGAACCGGTCCAGGTCCGCGACGCCGGCCTGCTTGGCGAGCTCCTTGAGCCGGTCCTTGCCGAACCCCTTCTCCATGGCCCCCTCGGCGTACGCGGCCTCGTGGAACTGCCAGAAGCGGCCCTGCTGTCCCGCGGCCCAGGCGGCGCGGGCTGCGGCCTCGGACCCGGCGCCGAAGATCGGGAAGTTGCGCCACTCGATGCGCAGGGTGCCGTTGTCGACGTACTTCTTCACCAGGGCGGGCTCGGTGTCGCGGGCGAACTTGCCGCAGTAGCTGCACTTGAAGTCGGCGTACTCGATGAGGACGACGGGCGCGTCCACCCGGCCCTGCGCGAGCTTGTCATCGGCGTCGCGCCGGGCGAGCTTCGCCAGCTCCGGATAGACGCCGGCGTCCGGGTCCTTGGTGACTTCGGCGACCGACGACGAGGAGGAATCCGAGTGGTCGGGGGCGGTGGCCCGGTAGGAGATGAAGCCGAGCAGCGAGGCGGCGACGACGACTCCGGCGCCGTAGATCAGCGGCTTCCTGGACGACGGCTTACGTGAGGACGTGGGCTTGGGCATGCGGGACTCCGTGCTGGTGATACGGGAGGGATGAGGAACGGTCGGCGGGCGAGCGGCCGTCTACACCCTCAGCACGGAGAGCTCGACCGGAGTGGGCGCGGCAGGTGCGGGGCCGCACAGCTTCATCCGTACGGGCGGGCGCACCGGTCCCTGTCCGGTGGCGGCGGGCAGGCCCCACCCGGCGAGGCCGGGCGCCTGGTCGTACCCCGCACGGGCCCGGCCCGGCAGGGCGGGCTCGCCGTCCTCATGCTTCCGGCTCTTGCCGCACCCCGGGACCTCGTGCCGGTCCACGGCCGACGCGACGATCAGGGCGGGGCCGTCCGAAACATCAGAAGCAGCCGTCCTTCCGGCGCCGGCCTCAGCAGCCGCGACAGCCGCGCGTCCCGCGTCGCCCGGACCGGCCGTCGCCGGACCGCAGAACAGCCCCAGTACGACCGCGAGCACCGCCACCAGGCAGCACCACTGCGTACGGGACACGGCGACGGGCCTTTCCGGACAGGGGCAACGGGTGGTCAGCTGCCCGAAATGGTACGTGCTGTAGTTCGACGCCTCCGCGCAGTGCCCATGTGGTGACTTGGACCGCACGAAATACGTTCGCCGTTCGTCAGGCCCGGGTGAGATCCTGGGATCCGTATGTCTACTTCCTTCGCTGATCTCCAGTCCCAGCTCGGACAGCTCTCGCTCCGCGATGCACACCGGCTCGGCCGCCGTCTTGAAGGGGCGCGCCGCATCCGTAAGCCCGAGGCCCGGCAGTCCGTGCTGGACGAGATCGCCACCGAGGCCGGAAAGGCAGCCGAGCGGCTCGCGCTGCGTGCCACACGGCTGCCTGCCCTGTCGTATCCGGAACAGCTCCCGGTCAGTCAGAAGAAGGACGAGATCCTGGAAGCGATACGCGACCACCAGGTCGTGATCGTCGCCGGGGAGACCGGCTCCGGCAAGACCACGCAGATCCCCAAAATCTGCATGGAGCTGGGGCGCGGTGTCCGGGGCATGATCGGGCACACCCAGCCGCGCCGGATCGCGGCCCGTACGGTCGCCGAGCGCGTCGCCGACGAGCTGAAGACGCCGCTGGGCGAGGCGGTCGGCTGGAAGGTCCGCTTCACCGACCAGGTGAACCCCGACGCGACGTTCGTCAAGCTGATGACGGACGGCATCCTGCTCGCCGAGATCCAGACGGACCGCGAGCTGCGCGCGTACGACACGATCATCATCGACGAGGCCCACGAGCGGTCGCTGAACATCGACTTCCTGCTCGGCTATCTGGCCAGGCTGCTGCCCAAGCGCCCGGATCTGAAGGTCGTCATCACCTCGGCGACGATCGACCCCGAGCGGTTCGCACGTCACTTCGGCGAGGCGCCGATCGTCGAGGTCAGCGGACGTACGTACCCGGTGGAGGTGCGCTACCGCCCGCTCCTCGAAGAGGAGGGCGACGACTCCGACCGCGACCAGATCACCGCGATCTGCGATGCCGTCGACGAGCTCCATTCGGAGGGGCCGGGCGATGTCCTGGTCTTCCTGTCCGGCGAGCGCGAGATCCGCGACACCGCGGACGCGCTGAACAAGAAGAACCTCCGCCACACCGAGGTGCTCCCCCTCTACGCCCGTCTCTCGCACGCCGAGCAGCACCGCGTCTTCCAGCGCCACACGGGCCGGCGGATCGTGCTGGCGACCAATGTCGCCGAGACCTCGCTGACCGTCCCCGGCATCAAGTACGTGATCGACCCGGGCAACGCCCGGATCTCCCGCTACAGCCACCGCACCAAGGTCCAGCGGCTGCCGATCGAGCGGATCTCGCAGGCCAGCGCCAACCAGCGCAAGGGCCGCTGCGGGCGTACGTCGGACGGCATCTGCATCCGGCTGTACTCCGAGGACGACTTCCTGACCCGTCCGGAGTTCACCGACCCCGAGATCCTGCGCACGAACCTCGCCTCCGTCATCCTCCAGATGACCGCGGCCGGCCTCGGCGACATCGAGAAGTTCCCCTTCATCGACCCGCCGGACCACCGCAACATCCGCGACGGCATCCAGCTCCTCCAGGAGCTCGGTGCGCTCGACCTGGAGGAGACGTCCCCCCAAGGGGGAAAGAAGGTGCAGCGGCTCACCCAGCTCGGCCGGAAGCTCTCCCAGCTGCCCGTCGACCCGCGCCTGGCCCGCATGGTCATCGAGGCCGAGCGCAACGGCTGTGCCCGCGAGGTCATGGTCATCGCCGCCGCTCTCTCCATCCAGGACCCGCGCGAGCGGCCCTCGGACAAGCAGACGCAGGCCGATCAGCAGCACGCCCGCTTCAAGGACGAGACCTCCGACTTCCTGGCGTTCCTGAATCTGTGGCGGTACATCCGTGAGCAGCAAAAGGAGCGCGGCTCGTCCAGCTTCCGCCGGATGTGCAAGCAGGAGTATCTGAACTTCCTGCGCATCCGCGAATGGCAGGACATCTACACGCAGCTGCGTACGGTCGCCAAGCAGATGGGCATCCAGCTCAATGAGGAGGACGCACCCGAGCAGTCGGTGCACACCTCTCTGCTGGCCGGGCTGCTCTCGCACATCGGGTTGAAGGACACCGAGAAGAACGAGTACCTGGGTGCCCGCAGCGCCAAGTTCGCGGTCTTCCCCGGATCGGCGCTCTTCAAGAAGCAGCCGCGCTTCGTGATGTCGGCCGAGCTGGTCGAGACGTCCCGGCTGTGGGCGCGGGTCAATGCCAAGGTCGAGCCGGAGTGGATCGAGCCGCTGGCCCAGCATCTGCTGAAGCGCACCTACAGCGAACCGCACTGGGAGAAGGACCAGGCGGCGGTGATGGCGTACGAGCGGGTCACGCTGTACGGAGTACCGATCGTCGCCCAGCGCAAGATCAATTTCGGCCGTATCGACGCCGAGACCTCCCGCGATCTGTTCATCCGCAACGCCCTGGTCGAGGGCGACTGGCGGACGCACCATCAGTTCTTCCACGACAACCGCAAGCTCCTCGGCGAGGTCGAGGAGCTGGAGCACCGCGCCCGGCGCCGCGACATCCTCGTGGACGACGAGACGCTCTTCGACTTCTACGACCAGCGGATCCCCGAGCACGTCGTCTCCGGCGCGCACTTCGACTCCTGGTGGAAGCACAAGCGCCGCGACGAGCCGGACGCGCTCGACTTCGAGCGCTCGATGCTCATCAACGAGAAGGCCGGGGCCGTCACCAAGGACGACTACCCGGACTCCTGGCGGCAGGGGAAGCTCAAGTTCAGGGTGACGTACCAGTTCGAGCCCGGCGCGGACGCGGACGGTGTGACCGTCCACGTACCGCTCCAGGTGCTCAACCAGGTCACCGCCGAGGGCTTCGACTGGCAGATCCCGGGCCTGCGCGAGGAAGTGGTCACCGAGCTGATCCGCTCGCTGCCCAAGCCGATCCGCCGGCACTACGTCCCCGCGCCGAACTACGCGGGCAAGTTCCTGGACCGGGCCGTACCGCTCCAGGAGCCGCTGCCGGTCACACTGGCCCGGGAGCTCCAGCGCATGGTCGGTGTCCCGGTCGGCGCCGACGACTTCGATCTGACCCGCATCCCGGACCACCTGAAGATCACTTTCCGGATCGTCGACGAGCGGCGCCGCAAGGTGGCCGAGGACAAGGACCTCGAGGCGCTGAAGCTCCAGCTGCGCCCCAAGGCCCGTCAGGCCCTCTCCAAGGCCGCCGCGGCCACCGCGGGGCCCTCGGGCGAGTCCATCGAGCGTTCGGGCCTCACGGACTGGACGATCGGCACGCTGAACCGCGTCTTCGAGACCCGCCGGGCCGGCCAGCCCGTCAAGGCGTACCCGGCGCTGGTCGACCAGGGCGAGACCATCGCCGTACGGCTCTTCGACACCGAGGCCGAGCAGCAGCGGGCGATGTGGCGCGGCACCCGGAAGCTCATCCTGCTGAACATCCCGGTGAACCCGGCGAAGTTCGCGTCGGACAAGCTGACGAACCAGCAGAAGCTGGCCCTGTCCCGCAATCCGCACGGCTCCATCCAGGCGCTCTTCGAGGACTGCGCGACGGCGGCCGCCGACCGGCTGATCGATGCGCACGGCGGTCCGGCCTGGGACGAGGAGTCGTTCCGGAAGCTGTACGACAAGGTGCGCGCCGATCTCGTGGCGCTGACCGAGCACACGGTCAAGCAGGTGCAGCAGGTACTGGCCGCCTGGCAGGCGTGCGAGCGGCGCCTGAAGGCCACCAACAGCCTGGTCCTGGTCAACAACGTCACCGACGCACGGGACCAGCTGGCGGCCCTCGTGCCGCCGGGCTTCGTCACCGCGACCGGGCTGCGCAGGCTGCCCGATCTGATGCGCTATCTGGTTGCCGTGGACCGCCGGCTCCAGCAGATGCCGACGGCCGTCCAGCGCGACACCACGCGCATGGAGAAGGTCCACGAGATGCAGGACGAGTACGCCTGGCTGCTCGAACAGATGCCGCAGGGCAGGCCCGTTCCGCAGGAGGTCCTGGACATCCGCTGGATGATCGAGGAGCTGAGAGTCAGCTATTTCGCGCACGCCCTGGGGACGGCCTACCCCGTCTCCGACAAGCGGATCGTGAAGGCGATCGACGCGGCTGCACCGTGAGACGGATCCGGTCGGAGCCGTAACGGAGTCACCACCTTCAGTGAGGTCGACCAGACCCTCTGACCTGCTGTACAGTCTGTCTTCGTAGCCAGCCGCAAGGCAGCCGCGAAAACCTGGTCCTGTGGAGCAGTTTGGAGTGCTCGCCACCCTGTCAAGGTGGAGGCCGCGGGTTCAAATCCCGTCAGGACCGCAGTAACGAAAGCCCGGATCCTTCTGGATCCGGGCTTTCGCGCGTCTTGGCTCCGGCACCTTCCGACGAGTACTCAGACAGCAGGGCCGCTCCTGTTTCCGGGCACGGGGCGGCGGCGCACCGGGAGGTGGCACGCAATGGCGGCACCGACCGAGCACCGGACCCACGCGCTCCTGCGCGCCCATCCGGCTGCCGCTTCCTGCTGCCGCCACCTCACGCGCCACCGTCCGATCCGCCATCGGCCCCTACGGCTCGCCATGGAGCCCCTGACGGCCCCCGGGGCCACTTCCCCGCCCGAGCCGCCAGTCCTGCGTGCGGGGCGCCAGAACGGCGCCTCAGAGGCCGAGGACCAAAGTCCCTCACCGGGTGACCAATGGCGAGGCATTCCGATCCCCGGAGGTGGCAGGCTCGCACTTGGCAAGGCTCATGCAGTGTGACGGGAGTCACTGAGTGAGTTTTGAGAAGGAGTGACTTTACTCCCTTCCTACAACTGGCGAATTTAATATGTGCAATTGCACCACTCGGACGGGAGTGCCGCGGGACCTCCCGCACCGCCCGGGCCCGGCTCCCCCGGGGCGGCCGGGAACAGTCCCGCACAGACCCCCGCAAGCCCGCACGACACCCGGCCGGACCCAACCGGACGCCCGGTTTCCAGCGGCGCCGGAGCCGCCCGGGACGGCGCGGACGGGGAAGGCGTCCGGGGCCGTGAGGGCACAAAAAAGATCGCGCTGGACCCGGCGGAGTCCAGCGCGATCGAACGACGTTCCCGTATTGCACAGGTATGGCGCCTGTTGGGGCGGGCGCCCGTCATGTGGAGCCATGGGTGGACCTGTACGGGTTGGGGGACCCGGAAGCCCAGTTGTGGCGCGGCGACAGGGGTATGTCAGGCCTCGCTGCGCTGCTGCGGAATACCCGCAAGCAGTGCGCGGACCTCTGCCTCGCGGTACCGGCGATGTCCACCGAGCGTGCGGATGGACGTGAGCTTGCCCGCCTTCGCCCAGCGGGTAACCGTCTTCGGGTCCACGCGGAACATCGTGGCAACCTCAGCCGGGGTCAGCAGCGGCTCGGCATCAGGGGTGCGAGCGGTCATGAGCGGCCTCCTCGGGAGAACCGAACCATCTCGGTTCTTTCCTCTAAATTCTGCACCTTGACCCGCGTTGCCCGAAATGACGGACGCGGGCCGAGTCGGTTATAGGACGAACGGCTTGTCCTCGGCACTACAACTACACCATCCGTCCAGCCACGTCGGCCAAACCGATGGAATTGCCCTCCCAGGTGTTCATCAGCGACGGAAGCCGATGGACCATGCCATAGCGGACAGTCACACCACCGTGACGATCAGTCACAGAGCGATCAGGAGTCACCAGACCTCCCATAGCGTGCAATGCAGAGCAATCCGCCCCCAGTTGGACGGATGGAGCCCTCCCCGAGCTCCTTGTCCTATTTTGGCACGAGGGGTAGGGAAGGGCGCAAGGGCCCCGTTAGTGCTATCCATCACGCTTGAGGCAAAGGCCCGGTTCGGGACGTAGGTCCCGAGACCACTGCGATACGCCTCCGCCCCTTCATCCTCACGTGTCACACAGGACACAGGTTCAGACGAGAATGAGGACCTGTCAGTTCGCGAATTGACGATCTTTTACCGCTCGCCAGCGCTCCACCAGCCGTCCGTACGCCGCACTCGCCCCTTCGGCGTCGCCGGCCTGCAGCGCCGCGACGCCCTCGGCCACATCGGCGGCCGAGCGGTCCCCTGCGAGATGCTCCGCCGGCAGTGCGTGCACCAGACCCGCGTAGTCCAGTTCGACCAGTGCGCGCGGATGGAACTCCTCCAGCCAGCGCCCCACCTCCACGAGCCCCTCGGTCAGCGGCCCTTCCTCCACCGTCTCGCGCAGCGTCTTCAGCGTCCGGGCCAGCCGGCGCCGGGCCTGGACCATCGGCGTCCGGTAGCGCAGCACGGGCGCCTCGCCGCCCTCGCCCGCCTCCGCGTACTCCCGCTCGCCATCGGAGAAGAGCACGAACCAGCGCACGGGGACCTGCCACACCGAGGTGAGGATCCAGGGCCTGGCGTCCGGATTGTGCTCCGCCCACCGTTCGTGATCCGCGACCGCCTGCCCGCGCACCACCGGCGGCAGCACCGCGTCGAGCACCGGCCCCGGGAACATCTCCATCAGCCCGTCCAGCGCCAGCCAGCCGCGCAGCCTGGTCCGCCACGGGCAGACACACACCACACCGTCGACCTCTGCGACGAACGCGTCCCCGCTCTCGTGCACCGGCACTACGACCGGCGGCGTGGCCACCAAGTCGGCCAGCGAACGACGCAGTTCGTCCTGGGCCGTGGGGATGCGGGAGCGCCTGGCGTAACGGGCCCAGTGGGCGCGTTCAGGTTCCGGGAAGGCGGCCAGCGGCTCGTACACCCGGAGGTAGGACGCGTAAGGGACGAGCACTGAAGACACCACCGACATGCAGCAAATCGTGTCATGCACTACTCCGCCGAGGGGGTGATCCTGGGCACTGGAACAGATCTACGTGCGCGTAGGACTTACGCTCTTGCCCAGTCGGACCGGCCATGCCGGCCGGTCCACGGCCCTCCCCACCTTCAGGAGGGTCTTCCGCCGCTTCGTACTTGGGAGTCACCACAGTGACCGATGTGACCGACGGCGTCCTGCACACCCTGTTCCACTCGGATCAGGGGGGCCACGAGCAAGTCGTGCTCTGCCAGGACCGTGCCAGCGGCCTCAAGGCCGTCATCGCCATCCACTCCACCGCTCTGGGCCCGGCCCTCGGCGGCACCCGCTTCTATCCGTACGCCTCCGAGGAGGAGGCCGTCGCGGACGCGCTGAACCTGTCACGCGGTATGTCGTACAAGAACGCCATGGCCGGTCTCGACCACGGCGGCGGCAAGGCCGTCATCATCGGCGACCCCGAGAAGATCAAGACCGAGGAACTGCTGCTGGCGTACGGGCGGTTCGTGGCCTCGCTCGGCGGCCGCTACGTGACGGCCTGCGACGTCGGCACCTATGTCGCCGACATGGACGTCGTCGCCCGCGAGTGCCGCTGGACCACCGGCCGCTCCCCCGAGAACGGCGGCGCCGGCGACTCCTCGGTCCTCACCGCGTTCGGTGTCTTCCAGGGCATGCGGGCCTCCGCCCAGCACCTCTGGGGCGACCCGACGCTGCGTGGCCGAAAAGTGGGGGTCGCCGGAGTCGGCAAGGTCGGTCATCACCTGGTCGAGCATCTGCTGTCGGACGGCGCGGAGGTCGTGATCACGGATGTGCGGGACGAGTCCGTCCGCCGCATCACCGAGCAGCACCCCGAGGTCGCCGTCGCCGCGGACACCGCCGCGCTGATCCGTACCGAGGGCCTGGACATCTACGCCCCGTGCGCGCTCGGCGGCGCGCTGAACGACGACACCGTTCCGGTGCTCACCGCCAAGGTGGTGTGCGGCGCGGCCAACAACCAGCTCGCGCACCCCGGCGTCGAGAAGGACCTCGCGGACCGGTCGATCCTGTACGCACCCGACTACGTGGTGAACGCGGGCGGTGTCATCCAGG
This sequence comes from Streptomyces sp. NPDC002958, assembly GCF_055563255.1. Taxonomy (NCBI): domain Bacteria; kingdom Bacillati; phylum Actinomycetota; class Actinomycetes; order Kitasatosporales; family Streptomycetaceae; genus Streptomyces; species Streptomyces sp. NPDC002958. The sequence continues at coordinate 46,414 of NZ_JBVHDS010000005.1, forward strand.
TCGCCGACGAGCTGCACGGGTTCGACTTCGACCGGTGCAAGGCCAAGGCGTCGAAGATCTTCGACACCACGCTGGCCATATTCGCACGTGCGAAGAGCGACGGGATTCCGCCGGCTGCCGCAGCCGACCGGATCGCCGAGCAGCGGATGGCCGAAGCGCGCCGTCGCTGACGGTGGCGGGGCGTCACCCGACGCCCTCGCCGCATGTGACCTGCCGACCCGCCGACCGGCGAGACAAGACTCACGCCGGTCGGCGGGTCGCATGCCAAGAAGAGGTTAAAATCGCAGTTGACCAGCGAGGACGGGGCTTCTCGCCGGTCCTCTTCCGGGGCGCGTGATGCGGGCGACGTACCGTATGGCCGCGGAAGCAGGTACCGTTAAAGCCCTACGGGCACGGTCTCTCACCCGAGAGTCCGTCCTGAAACATGAACGCGTGTCAAGACTCTGGGGCCGTCGAGCCCCGTCACCGAGGGGGTCGAGCCATGGGGCGCGGCCGGGCAAAGGCCAAGCAGACAAAGGTCGCCCGCCAGCTGAAGTACAGCAGCGGCGGGACTGACCTGTCGCGTCTGGCCAATGAGCTGGGCGCATCGCCTTCGAGTCAACCACCGAACGCAGAGCCGTTCGAGGACGACGACGAGGAAGATGACCCGTACGCACAGTACGCGGATCTGTACAACGACGATGAGGACGAGGACGAGGACGATCAGTCCGGTCCGTCGTCACAGCGCCGCGGCGCTTGACCTCGCGCTGACACATCAACCCGGTCCGGGCCTGTCCCGGACCGGGTTCTGTGCTACCCCGATCCGGTCCTGCCGGTCGGGCGGACTTCGGTGCCCTCGATCGCCGAGCGGGCCCTCGTCCCGGCGACCGAGGACGAAGCGGCACACCGGGCGAACCCGGTGTGCCCGCCCGTACTTATCGCGCGTACCCGCCGACGAGCTCCGCACCCGAGGTGTGTGACCCGCGCTCGGTGATCTCGCCCGCGACCCAGGAGTCGACCCCGCGGTCGGCCAGTGTCGTCAGGGCCACGTCCACGGACTCGGCCGGAACGATCGCGATCATGCCGACGCCCATGTTCAGCGTCTTCTCCAGCTCCAGCTGCTCGACCTGGCCTGCCTTGCCAACCAGGTCGAAGACCGCGCCGGGCGTCCAGGTGGAGCGGTCGACCCTGGCGTGCAGTCCGTCCGGGATGACCCGGGCCAGGTTGTTGGCCAGACCGCCGCCGGTGACATGGCTGAAGCCGTGCACCTCGGTCGTACGGGTGAGGGCCAGGCAGTCCAGCGAGTAGATCTTGGTGGGCTCCAGGAGCTCCTCACCGAGCGTCCGACCGAACTCCTCGACCTCGCGGTCCAGCGCCCAGCCGGCCCGGTCGAAGACCACATGACGGACGAGCGAGTACCCGTTGGAGTGAAGACCGGACGACGCCATGGCGATCACCACGTCACCCTTACGGATACGTTCCGGGCCGAGCAGATGGTCGGCCTCGACCACGCCCGTACCGGCGCCCGCGACATCGAAGTCGTCCGGGCCGAGAAGACCCGGGTGCTCGGCGGTCTCGCCGCCGACCAGGGCGCAGCCGGCGAGGACACAGCCTTCGGCGATGCCCTTCACGATGGACGCGACACGCTCGGGGTGCACCTTGCCGACACAGATGTAGTCGGTCATGAAGAGCGGCTCTGCACCGCAGACGACCAGGTCGTCGACGACCATGCCGACGAGGTCGTGGCCGATGGTGTCGTACACGCCCATCTTGCGGGCGAGGTCGACCTTCGTGCCGACGCCGTCGGTGGCGGAGGCGAGGAGCGGACGCTCGTAACGCTTGAGGGCCGAGGCGTCGAAGAGTCCGGCGAAACCGCCGAGGCCGCCGAGGACCTCTGCGCGCTGCGTCTTCTTCACCCACTCCTTCATCAGCTCGACGGCACGGTCGCCGGCCTCGATGTCGACGCCCGCTGCCGCGTAGGAAGCACCTGTTGTCTCAGACATTGCCTGGGATCTTTCGTGTGGAAATACGGGGCTGGTGGCCAGAGGTGTACGGCTGGACCGTCACGGTCGACGCAGTGCGTCGGACGCGGCGGTCGCCGCAGGGCCTGCCGCCAGCTCGGTCTCCAGCAGCTGCTTGCCGAGCAGCTCCGGGTCCGGAAGCTCCATCGGGTACTCACCGTCGAAGCAGGCGCGGCACAGGTTCGGCTTGGCGATCGTCGTCGCCTCGATCATCGCGTCGAGCGAGATGTACGCGAGCGAGTCGGCACCCATCGACGTACAGATCTCGTCGACCGTCATGCCGTTGGCGATCAGCTCGGCGCGGGTCGCGAAGTCGATGCCGAAGAAGCAGGGCCACTTCACCGGCGGGGACGAGATCCGGATGTGGATCTCGGCGGCACCGGCCTCGCGGAGCATCCGGACCAGTGCGCGCTGGGTGTTGCCGCGGACGATCGAGTCGTCGACGACCACCAGGCGCTTGCCCTTGATGACTTCCTTGAGCGGGTTCAGCTTGAGGCGGATGCCCAGCTGGCGGATTGTCTGGGACGGCTGGATGAAGGTCCGGCCGACGTAGGCGTTCTTCACCAGTCCGGCGCCGAACGGGATGCCGCTGGCCTCCGCGTAACCGATGGCGGCGGGGGTGCCCGACTCCGGCGTCGCTATGACCAGATCGGCCTCGACGGGGGCCTCGGCGGCCAGCTTGCGGCCCATCTCCACGCGGGAGAGGTAGACGTTGCGCCCTGCGATGTCGGTATCGGGGCGGGCCAGATAGACGTACTCGAAGACACAGCCCTTGGGCTTCGCTTCCGCGAAGCGCGAGGTGCGCAGGCCGTTCTCGTCGATGGCGACGAGCTCGCCCGGCTCGATCTCGCGGACGAAGCTGGCACCGCAGATGTCGAGGGCGGCGGACTCGGAAGCCACCACCCAGCCGCGCTCCAGACGGCCGAGAACCAGCGGGCGGATGCCCTGCGGGTCGCGGGCGGCGTAGAGGGTGTGCTCGTCCATGAAGACGAGGGAGAAGGCGCCCTTCACGTCGGGGAGCACCTTCGCGGCGGCCTCCTCGATGGTGAGCGGCTTGCCGTCGTCATCGGTCTGGCCGGCGAGCAGCGCGGTCACCAGATCGGTGTCGTTCGTCGCGGCGACCTGGGTGGCGCGGCCTTCCTTGCGGGGAAGGTCGGCGACCATCTCGGCGAGCTGGGCCGTATTGACCAGGTTGCCGTTGTGGCCCAGAGCGATCGAGCCGTGCGCGGTCGCACGGAACGTCGGCTGCGCGTTCTCCCACACCGAGGCACCGGTGGTGGAGTAGCGGGCATGACCGACCGCGATATGGCCCTGGAGAGATCCCAGAGACGTTTCGTCGAAGACCTGCGAGACCAGTCCCATGTCCTTGAAGACCAGGATCTGGGACCCGTTGCTCACTGCGATGCCCGCGGACTCCTGTCCACGGTGCTGCAGGGCATACAGTCCGAAATAGGTGAGCTTGGCGACCTCTTCACCCGGAGCCCAGACACCGAAGACGCCACAAGCGTCCTGGGGGCCTTTCTCTCCGGGGAGCAGGTCGTGGTTGAGTCGTCCATCACCACGGGGCACGCCACCGAGTGTAGGCGAGATCGACCACTGGTCCGAATTCGGGATACCGGGCCGGAGCACCGGGGAAGCGCTCCCAGGAGCGGTTCACGGGCCGGTTCGGGCAGTCACTCGGAGTGATCATTTCCGGGTCGCAGTGAGGTGCGGGACGGGGTGCGGACCGGCCACAGGGCGGCGGTCGCCCGGACCAGCAGCCAGTTACCGGCTAGTTTCGGCCACTCGGGGCACGGGGTCAGTCGGGCCGGATGGTGGCGCTCGGTGAGCCGTCGATGCTCCGGCGCGGAGCCCGGCCGAACGCCCGTTTCGTGGCGAGCCTCACACCCGGAAGCCCGGTATGCGGCTCCTCGGGGACCTCGGCCGCGGCGGCGCCGAGAAGCCCGCGGCGGGTTACGGGCGGCGAGTCGGCGAGTTCCGCAGTGCGAGACCACCGTTGACAGCCCTGCCCGCCTGCGCCGCCACGCGCGGCCGTGCCCTGCCCCGGAGCAGTCACGCTATCTCGTGATTCGAACAACAGTGCCAGAATTCGCTGACTCGGCGCGCCTTCGAATCCACCGTCGGTGCCACGGCCGCCACCGCCGCCGTCGGAATCCCGGCCGCCGCGGAATCGGAGCTGCCGGCCGGGCTGCGGGCGGGCCCTGGGACGGTCCGGGTCGTCGTCCGGTTCCTCCTCACCCCATCAGGGGCAGCAGCGCGGCAAGATCGGCCCGCTCACCGCTGGCGCTGACCTTCGCCGCGTCGAGCTCCCGGGCCCACTCCGTACGCCCGGTCGCGAGCCGGATCCAGGTGAGCGGATCGGTCTCGACGACATTGGGCGGCGTACCGCGCGTGTGCTTGGGGCCCTGGACGCACTGGACGACGGCGAACGGCGGGACGCGCACCTCGACCGAGCCGCCCGGCGCCTTCTCCGCGAGGGCGTCGGCGAGCAGGCGGGTGCAGGCGGCGAGCGCCTGCCGGTCGTATGGGATGCCGAGGCCGGCCGCCTCGTTCAGATCGTCGGTGTGCACGACGAGTTCGACGGTACGGGTGACCAGGAAGTCGGCCAGCCGCATCGCACCGACCCGGGTCGGCAGCAGCCGGTCCCCGGGGTCGCCGGGCACCAGTTCCTCGAACCGCCGGGTGACCTCCCCGTACAGCGCGTCCAGGTCCGGACGGTCCGCGGCGAGCACCGTGGTGTCGTCGGCGATGCGCCCGGCCCGGCCCGCGGTCGAGAACGGCCATTCGAGGAGCGTCAGATCGGGCTTGGGAGAGGCGGGTTCGGGAAGCTCCAGATTCCGGGTGATGTGCGAGAGCCCCATGGTCAGATGGACGGCCAGTTCGCGCACGGTCCAGTCCCCGAGCCGGGTCGGCAGCGCGAGCTGTTCGGGCGTCAGGGCGCGAACGGCTTCCCGGACATGGGCGAACTGCGCCAGGACGGCGGTGCGGGTCCTGACCGGGTCGTAGCGGCGGGCTCGTTTCTGGGACGGCGGCATGGTCCAGGAGCCTAAGGGGTGCCCGACAGGCTCTCAGGGTCGGACAGGCCCTGAGCCCTGCCGGACCGGCGGCCTCAGGACCGGGTCGCGAAGTCGCCCAGCCCCTTGTCGAGCAGATCGAAACCGCGCTCGGCGAGCACGACGGCATCCGGCGCGACCGCGTCCGCCGACTCCCCCGCCAGCAGCCTCAGCTGGTTCGCGGCGATGAGGGCGTTGCGGGTGGCGATCAGCTGGGCGGCCGCGATCCGGGCGATGGAGGGCTCCTCCCCCTCCTCGACCAGGACTTCGGCGAGCAGGTCGAAGGAGCGCATGGAGAACGCGTGGGCCCGGATGAGCAGCGCCGGTGTCTCCTGGATCAGCCTGCGCAACCCGAGCACGACCGGCGCATCGCTCAGCCCGACGGAGGGGTCACGGGCCTCGATGGCGGCCAGGAACTGACAGCGCACGGCGGCCGCCGCGGACTCGCCGGGGGCCCGGTCCCGTACCACCCGCGCGACATCACCGATGTGCTCCTCCATGGGAGCGAGGACCAAGTCCTCCTTGCCGGCGAAGTAGTTGAAGACGGTCATCTTCGACACCTCGGCCGCCTCGGCGATCTCGGCGACCGAGACCTTGTCGAAACCGCGCGCAGCGAAGAGCTCGGTGGCCGCGGCCAGCAGACGGTGTCGCGTCTGGAGCTTCTTGCGCTCGCGCAGGCTCATCCCCTCAGTCATGGCGTCACTGTACTCAGGATGAGGATTGACCCAAATTGAAATCTTTACCCGATATAATTTTTCGGGCTGGGTGGTGCCGCCCACAGCGGCACCCGTGCCGATCGTCCGTGATCTGGATCCGGCCCCGCTGATCGTGAACCTGGTGACCACCGGCGCACTCGCCCTCCTCCTGCGGCGCCGGACCACCGCAGCCGAACCGGTGCTTCCGCTCCCCCTGTTCCATCGCGAACCGCGGTACGGCTTCGCCGCCCAGGGCCTGGTCGTCGCCGCCATGATGAGCTCGACGCCCGGGAACAGCCGCCCGCGCCGGTGGTGGCTCCGGCCTGGGCCCTGCCCGTACCGCCGAAAGCGAATGCCCACCCATTCGCCGGAACGCCACCACCCCACCGGTGAACGGAATTCCACGGGCCGCATCCGGACCCCAATTGCCCATCAGCCGGAAATGCGCATGCGGCCCGGCGGAATTACCGGCGTACCGGCGTACCGGTGTACCGGTCGCGGAACCGAACGATACGAGGACGGCCCCGCCCATGAACCGGGCGGGGCCGTCCTCGACAGGATCAGGCGTCAGGCGAGCAGACCCGGAATGGTCTCCTCGTGCGCCGTGCGCAGCTCGCTCAGCGGAATGCTGAACTCGCCCTGGATCTCGATCTCCTCGCCGTCCACGACACCGATCCGGGTGGCAGGAAGACCCCGCGCCCCGCACATGTCGTTGAAGCGAAGCTCCTCGCTGCGCGGAACGGAGACGACCGCGCGCCCCGCCGACTCGGAGAAGAGGAAGGTGAACGCGTCCAGACCGTCCGGCACGACCAGCCGGGCCCCCTTCCCGCCGCGCAGGCAGGACTCGGTGACCGCCTGGATCAAACCGCCGTCGGAGAGGTCGTGCGCCGCGTCGATCATGCCGTCGCGGGAGGCCGAGATCAGGATCTCGCCGAGCAGCTTCTCGCGGCCCAGGTCGACCTCGGGCGGCATGCCGCCCAGGTGACCGTGGATGACCTCGGACCAGGCCGAGCCGCCGAACTCCTCACGCGTGTCGCCCAGCAGGTAGAGGAGCTGGCCCTCTTCCGCGAAGGCGACCGGCGTACGCCGGGTGACATCGTCGATCACACCGAGCACGGCCACGACCGGCGTCGGGTGGATCGCCGTCTCACCGGTCTGGTTGTACAGCGACACATTGCCGCCGGTGACCGGGGTGCCCAGCTCCAGGCAGCCGTCCGCGAGACCACGGGTGGCCTCGGCGAACTGCCACATGACGTCCGGGTCCTCGGGCGAACCGAAGTTCAGGCAGTCCGAGATCGCGAGCGGCTTGGCGCCGGAGGCGGCGACATTGCGGTACGACTCCGCCAGCGCGAGCTGCGCACCGGTGTACGGGTCGAGCTTGGCGTACCGGCCGTTGCCGTCGGTCGCCATGGCCACGCCCAGGTTCGACTTCTCATCGATCCGGACCATGCCGGCGTCCTCGGGCATCGCGAGCACGGTGTTGCCCTGCACGAACCGGTCGTACTGGTCCGTGATCCAGGACTTCGACGCCTGGTTCGGGGAAGCGACCAGCTTGAGGACCTGCTCGCGCAGCTCCGCGCCGTCCGCCGGCCGGGCCAGCTTGCCCGCGTCGTCGGCCTGCAACGCGTCCTGCCAGGACGGGCGGGCGAACGGGCGGTGGTACGTCGGACCCTCGTGTGCGACGGACCGCGGCGGTACGTCCACAATCTGCTCGCCGTGCCAGAAGATCTCCAGCTGGGAGCCCTCGGTCACCTCACCGATGACGGTGGCGATGACGTCCCACTTCTCGCAGATCTCCAGGAACCGCTCGACGTGCTGCGGCTCGACGATCGCGCACATGCGCTCCTGCGACTCGCTCATGAGGATTTCCTCGGGCGAGAGGGAGGAGTCGCGCAGCGGCACGGTGTCCAGCTCGACCCGCATACCGCCGGAGCCGGCCGAGGCCAGCTCGGACGTGGCGCAGGAGAGCCCGGCGCCGCCGAGGTCCTGGATGCCCGCGACGAGCTTCTCGCCGAAGATCTCCAGGGTGCACTCGATGAGGAGCTTCTCCTGGAACGGGTCGCCGACCTGGACGGCCGGGCGCTTCGCCGGACCGGTCGACTCGAAGGTCTCCGAGGCCAGCACCGAGACGCCACCGATGCCGTCGCCGCCGGTGCGGGCGCCGTACAGGATCACCTTGTTGCCGGGGCCCGAGGCCTTGGCCAGGTGGATGTCCTCGTGCTTCATCACGCCGATGCAGCCGGCGTTGACCAGCGGATTGCCCTGGTAGCAGGCGTCGAAGACGACCTCGCCGCCGATGTTCGGCAGACCCAGGCAGTTGCCGTAACCGCCGATGCCCGCGACGACACCCGGCAGGACGCGCTTGGTGTCGGGGTGGTCGGCCGCGCCGAAGCGCAGCGGGTCGACGACCGCGACCGGGCGGGCACCCATGGCGAGGATGTCGCGGACGATGCCGCCGACGCCGGTCGCCGCGCCCTGGTAGGGCTCGATGTACGAAGGGTGGTTGTGCGACTCGACCTTGAAGGTGACCGCGTAACCCTGACCGACGTCGACCACACCGGCGTTCTCGCCGATGCCGACGAGCATCGCGTCATTGACGGGGGTCTTCTCGCCGAACTGCTTGAGGTGGACCTTGCTGCTCTTGTACGAGCAGTGCTCGGACCACATCACGGAGTACATGGCGAGCTCGGCACCGGTGGGACGGCGGCCCAGGATCTCGCGGATCCGGGTGTACTCGTCCTCCTTGAGGCCGAGTTCCTTCCAGGGCTGCGCGACGTCCGGGGTCTCGGCCGCGTGCTTGACCGTATCCAGGCTCATGCGTTGACCAGCTTCTTGATGATCGAGGTGAAGAAACCGAGGCCGTCGGTGCGACCGGTTCCGATCAGCGGCTCGACGGCGTGCTCCGGGTGCGGCATCAGGCCGACGACATTGCCCGCGGCGTTGGTGATGCCGGCGATGTCGCGCAGCGAGCCGTTGGGGTTCATGTCCAGGTAGCGGAACGCGACCCGGCCCTCCGCCTCCAGCTCGTCGAGCACGCGCTCGTCGGCGACGTAACGCCCGTCCATGTTCTTGAGCGGTACGGAGATCTCCTGACCCGCGGAGTAGTCCGAGGTCCAGGCGGTCTCCGCGTTCTCGACGCGCAGCTTCTGGTCGCGGCAGATGAAGTGCAGATGGTTGTTCTGCAGCATCGCGCCGGGCAGCAGATGCGCCTCGGTCAGGATCTGGAAGCCGTTGCAGATACCGAGGACAGGCATCCCGGCCCGCGCGTTCTCGATGATCGTCTCCATGACCGGCGAGAAGCGGGAGATGGCTCCGGCCCGCAGATAGTCGCCGTAGGAGAAGCCGCCTGCCAGGATGACCGCGTCGACCTGGTGCAGGTCCTTGTCGCGGTGCCACAGCGATACCGGTTCGGCGCCCGCGACCCGTACGGCCCTGAGGCTGTCCTTGTCGTCGAGCGTGCCGGGAAAGGTGACGACTCCGATACGAGCAGTCACTTCGACTCCTCGGCCTTCTCCACCTTCACGGTGAAGTCCTCGATGACGGTGTTGGCGAGGAACGTCTCGGCCATCTCGTGAATACGGCTGAGGGCGGCGTCGTCGACCGGCCCCTCGACCTCGAGCTCGAAACGCTTTCCCTGACGTACGTCCGCGATTCCCTCGAAGCCGAGACGGGGCAGTGCACGCTGCACCGCCTGTCCCTGCGGGTCGAGGATCTCGGGCTTGAGCATGACGTCGACTACGACGCGTGCCACTGGCACTCCCGGTGGTGTGGTGCGGCTGTTTCTCTGGGGGGCTCCCCAGACCCCCGCAGGTCACCTCAGCCTACCTGGCCAGAAATTCTACGCGGGTAGATATCGAGCCCCCTCGATCACGCCCAGATTTCGGCCGTGACAACACATGGGGAAAGTCCTGCAAAAAAAATCCTCACCGGCAGCACACATAGAAGGCTGACACGCGGAGGTAATTGGCCGGGCTTCACAATGCGGCACCTGCCGCTGTACAAATGATTACCGGGGAATGCGGCATTGCCCCTAAACAGTCGACACCGGTCGACCTGCATCCGCCTAACAGCCGGAAGGCCGGCATCAGCGCATGCCAGACGCGCCGATGCCGCAGGAAAGGACCGATATCCGTGGCTCAACGCGTAGTGGTCACGCTCTTCGACGACATCGACGGGGGAGAAGCGGCGGAAACGGTCACCTTCGCCCTGGACGGGAAGTCGTACGAGATCGACCTCAATCCGTCCAATGCCAAGAAACTGCGCAAGGTCCTGGCGCCGTACATGGCAGCCGGCCGAAAGCGGACAAAAACCGGTAAGCGCGGCAAGACTCCTGTGTCGTACCGGCACACCTCGCTCGCCCCCGACCCGGCGGCCGTGCGCGCCTGGGCCCGCTCCCACCGGATGGAGGTGCCGGCCCGCGGCCGGATCCCCAAGAAGGTCTACGAGGCGTTCCGCGACGCCAGTTGAGGATCACGCCCGCGAACACGCCGCCCGATCCGGCGATCGGCGAGCACCCCTCGCCGATCGCCGGGGCCGACCGGCGAGCCCTCCCGCGCACCCTCGACGACACCCCGCGGCCACCGACTTGCGCTACACCCCTGCAGGTCGGCTAAAGTCTGGAGCACGCCGAGGGGCAAGGCCGCAAAGCCAAACCTCACGCAGCGTGCGGGTGTAGTTCAGTAGTAGAACATCCCCCTTCCAGGGGGAAGGCGCAGTGTGCAATTCCTGTCACCCGCTCTGCATCGCTCTTACCAACCACTCCGGTGGGTCGGGTAGAGTAGTGCTCGCACCGCCCAGCGGATCTCCTTACCGGGAGTACAATGAGCGGCAGCAATGCGGACGTGGCTCAGTTGGTAGAGCATCACCTTGCCAAGGTGAGGGTCGCGAGTTCGAATCTCGTCGTCCGCTCTTGATGGGATTGAAGGCCCTGGTCGATATCGACCAGGGCCTTCGTCGTATTCCCGTCCGCTCCCCACCCATGGCGTTTGTCATGAGCAGTGGTGACAGCTCGCACTGCCTGCGGCGCGTTGGCCGCGCTGCTCGCTCCGGAGGACGACCTCATGGTGGCCGCGGAAGCGTCAACCGGTCCGGAGACGCTGGCCATGGCGCGGGCCCATCGCCCCGATGTGGCGGTCCTCGATCTGGAGATGCCGGGAGCCGACGGTGTGAGCGTGGCCACATTCCTGCGGGCCGAACTGCCCGGCTGCCGGATGATGATCGTGACGAGTCACGGCCGGCCGGGACACCTGAAGCGGGCACTCGCGGCGGGCGTGCGGGCCTTCGTACCGAAGACCGTCAGCGCCCGGCAGCTGGCCGGGATCATCCGTACCGTGCACGCCGGAAACCGTTACGTGGACCCGGAGTTGGCGGCCGATGCGATCTCCGCCGGGGACTCGCCGCTGACCGTGCGCGAGGCCGAAGTGCTGGAGCCGGCGGCCGACGAAGCGCCGGTCGTGAAGATCGCGGAGCGGGCGTCGCTGTCGCAGGGAACCGTACGGAACTACCTCTCTGCAGCCGCCTCGAAGCTCGGGGCGGAGAACCGTCATGCGGCAGTGCGTCTCGCACGCGAGCGCGGATGGGTATAGTGGACCTCGCGCTTCGGCGCTTGCGGACGTAGCTCAGTTGGTAGAGCGCAACCTTGCCAAGGTTGAGGTCGCCAGTTCGAACCTGGTCGTCCGCTCGGTTCGGCAAGAAGCCCCCGGCCTTTCGGCCGGGGGCTTCTTCGTGTGCTGCGGCACCTACCGCCAGGGCATACCGGTGAGGAGTTCGTACGCCTCCAGATACTTCGCCCGGGTCGCGTCCACGATCTCCTGGGGCAGCGCCGGGGGCGGCTGCTCGCTCTTGCGGTCCCAGCCGGAGGCCGGCGAGGTCAGCCAGTCGCGCACGAACTGCTTGTCGTAACTGGGCTGGGCCTTGCCCGGCTCCCAGGTGGCTGCGGGCCAGAACCGCGAGGAGTCCGGGGTAAGCACCTCGTCCGCGATGATCAGCTCCTCGCCGCCGTCGGCCGTGGGAGCGAAACCGAACTCGAACTTCGTGTCGGCGAGGATGATTCCGCGCTCACGCGCGATGTCACGGGCCCTGCTGTACACGTCCAGGGTGGTGCGGCGCAGCTGGGCGGCGGTCTCCGCGCCGACCTGGCGGGCCACCTCCTCGTAGCTCACGTTCTCGTCGTGGTCACCGACGGCCGCCTTGGTGGCGGGGGTGAAGATCGGCGCCGGGAGTTCGGAGCCGTCCACGAGGCCCTCGGGCAGCGCGAGGCCGCAGACCGTGCGGGACTCGTTGTACTCGACGAGGCCCGAGCCGGTGAGGTAGCCGCGCGCGACGCACTCGACGGGGAGCATCCGCAGCGATTTGCAGATCAGTGTGCGGCCGGCCCAGTCCGCGGGCGCTCCGGCAGGGAGCTCCGTGGACAGGACGTGGTTCGGCACGAGATCGGCGAGCTGGTCGAACCACCACAGCGAGAGCCGGGTAAGCACCCGGCCCTTGTCCGGGATCTCGGTCGGCAGGACCCAGTCGTACGCGGACATGCGGTCGCTGGCGACCATGACGAGGTCGCCCGCCTCGTTCCGGTACAGGTCGCGCACCTTGCCGGTGTGGAGGTGGGTGAGCCCCGGGACCTGCACTGGCTCGGGCTTTTCTACAAATCCGGACACGCTGCCTCCGCGTAGGTTGATCCAGGAGTCGTACCGATTCTCCCGTATCGGGGTGCCGCGAAGTGGAGCGGGGGCGTCCGTGGCATTGCGTGCCGTGACCTCGGAGGCGTTTCAGGCGCGTTTGCAGATGCGGTCGAGGAGGTTGGCGGTGGCCAGCTGGATGCGGGGGTCCACATGGCCGGGGCGGTCCAGGGCGGGAGACCAGGCGAAGGTGCCGGAGGCGAAGACGAGCGCGCCGGACGGGGCCCGGTACAGGGAGGTCTCCTGGTGACGCTTGGCTCCTTCGCTGTCCTGGTACGGAGAGTGGGCGAGCAGGATGCGGTTCTTGTGCTCGGGAAGTGCGGTGCGCGGGAAGTAGCGGTCGGCCTCGCCCGCGACCAGGCCGTCGATCTCGTCGCCCTCGCAGGCACCCGTCGCGTCCCACAGCCAGTGCTCGGCGTTCCGTACGACCAATGGGTGCGGATCGGGGACCCGGCCCGCGTACTGGATGCCGAGAAGCTGCTGCTCGGGACGGTCGATCTCGCGCCAGAGCGCGGGCTTGCCCGGGCCGCGGCGCTTGCGGCAGGTGAGCAGCCGGTCCGGGACCCCGGACGGCGACGGGGAAAGGCTGACCTGCCAGTACATGGTGTTGGCGGAGAGGAAGACGAGCGAGGTGCCGCCGTCGCGGGCCAGCTCGGCGGTACGGCGCATGGGCACCGACCAGTACTCGTCGTGGCCGGGGAAGACCACGCCCCGGTAACGGCCCGGGTCGATCCGGCCTGCATGCAGATCGCGGGTATCGGCGTACGCCATGTCGTAGCCGTACCGCTCGGCCCAGCGGATGAAGTCGTAGGCATGACCGACGTGGAGCGGCAGACCCGCGCCCGCGTACGGACGGTCGAAGGAGACGGTGACCGCGGCGTCCTCCTCGCCCAGGAGACGGCCCTGCTCGTCCCAGGCGTGGTAGAGGCTGGCACCGGTGCGGCCGTCCTCCGGGTAGAGGTTGTACGCCTGCCAGGTGACGTCCGGCAGGACCAGCAGCAGATCGGCCGGGTGCTCGTCGCGGACCGTGAACGGGATGTGGGAGCGGTATCCGTCGACCGTGGTGAGCACGGCGACGTACGCACCGATCGACCAGTAGCTGGGGATCTGCAGCCGCCAGGACTGCCACCAGTGGTGGCAGGAGACCGTGCGGTCGGCGGTGAGCGGGGCGGGCTGGACGATGCCGGAGAGCCGCGGGCTCGTGGTGATCTTGGCGGCGCCGTCGCCCCCGTAGTGGCCGATGCGGTAGATGTCCACGGAGAACTGCTGGGGCGGATCCACCGTGATGTGGAAGTCGATCGCCTCGCCGGGGGCCGCGGCGCCCGTGGAGATGAAGCCCTTGATCTGACGGTGCACATCGTCGGCCGTACGGGTGCCGCCATCGGTGGAGCCGCGGGCCAGGGTGGGGTCCGCGTACCAGGGGACGACGTGTCCGGTGTCGTCGAGGTAGTTCTCACTGCCGCGCAGCCAGGGCAGGGGGCCCTGGCCAAAGGGGTCGGAGACGGCATGCGCGAGGGCACCCGACTCCCATCGGCGAATCTGCTCCGCCCCCATACCGCTTCCCTCCCGCAGGTCCCCCGCGACAACAGCCGATCGCCACCGTTGATCGCCGGTGATCAACAACAATCGCCATCGGCCGTGCGTCATCGGCGCGCCAACAGTGATGCGCCGACTGTCAGCGTCGATCCCCAGCACATCACATAACGCATGCACTCCGTCACCGTTCGTCGCGAATTGACGTGAACGGAACGCATCCTTCCGGGTATTGGGGGTGCGGCGGCCCTTGGCGGCGTTATCGGTGAGGTGGGTGGCGAGAGTGAGTGGGTGGCGAGAGTGAGTGGGTGGCGAGGGTGAGGTGGGTGGCGAGGGTGAGTGGGTGGCGGGGGTGAGTGGGTGGCGGGGGTGAGGCGGGTGGAACGGGCTGCGTTTCGGGGCTGCTGCCGAGGTCCGTGGTTCAGACGAGGCGGACGGGCTTGTCGGTGCGTACGCCGACCGAGGCGAGCCAGGAACGCAGCGGTCCCGCGTCGCCGTCCTCGACCAGGCTGAGGACAGGTCTGCCCAGATCCGCCCGGCGCTCACCGTCGACCAGCAGCGCGGGACCGTCGAGCCAGTCGAGGCCGGGCGCCGCGCCCGCCGTGTCGACGGCGGCACAGCAGACCATCGCCGCGACATGGTCGGCGAGCAGTTCCGTACCCGTACGGGGTGGCTGGAGCGGGAAGAGCGGGAGGGGGGCGGGGCCCCAGAGATCCAGGATTTCCACACCTGTGCCGACGGGGCTCGGGCGGCCCGCCGGGCTCGATGTGCCGCCGGCCCAAGGCTGTTGGGCCGTCGCCTCCTCGCGGGCCACCGCGGCGCTGATCCCGGTCGCGAGCTCCTCCGCGCTCCCGCTCGGTCCTGTCAGATGCTCGACGACACGGGCCAGCGTGGGCACCCCGGTGTCGACGGGAAATGCGGGACGGCCGGGAGCGGAGCCGTCGGCGGCCTGTGCGGGCGCCGCAACCATCGAGTCGAGGACACGGTGCAGGCGTGCCGCTTCGGTGCGCCACTTCCGGTCGACCACCTCTTCCGGGTACTGCTGCCAGTCGACCGGCGACCAGTCGGGACCGGTCTCCGCCGGGCCGCCGTGGAAGAGCCGGGCCGCCAGCAGCGACGCCGCCTCGTCGGCCGCGCCCGGCTCCTCCAGGAGGTCGCAGGCAGGGCGCTCGCCGAGCCGCGAGGTGAATCCGTCGGCGAGCCGGTCGCGCCTGGAGAGCTCGGTAAGGGCGGACACGACACCCGCGTCCAGCCGGGACGGCCAGCGGCCCATCCGCCAGGCGGGCAGCGCGACCCGGGTGAGCAGCCGGTCCCAGCCCGCGTAGGCGAGTCCGACCTGCTCCTGGGCGACGATCCGCAGACCGTAATCCACAGCCTGTGCACGGATCGACGCGGCGACGGCGACGCCCCGCTCCATCTCGGCGGCATGGTTGCGACAGCTGCGCAGCAGCAACCGGGCGATCCATCCGACGAAGACACGCGGCACCCTGCGCACCCCGGACAGCGGCCCGGAAACGGGCGCGGACGCATCGGCGACCGCTCCGTCCAGCCCTCGTACGAAACGACGCGCGGCGGCTATGTCGGGATGCGCGGAGGGGCCCGTGCCCGCGACGACCGGGGCGAGCACCGCCCGTAGCTCCGCGACCCGCATCCACCACAGGAACGGCGAACCGATGACCAGCACGGGGGCCGCCTTGCCCCTGCGACGGTGGGCCGCGCCCGTCGCCCGGTCCTCGGCAAAACCGTTGCCGGAGCCGTTGCCGGAGTTGTCGGAGTTGTCGGAGCCTTTGACACCCCGGGCCGTGGAACGCGTCCCCTGATCAGCTCCGGGGCACGCTGCGGGCTGCGCCGAAAAGTGTGTGCGGTCCTCCAGCCAGCTGTCGCAGTCGGGCGTGAGGGCTATCGCCGAGGGCGCGGGAACCCCGAGCCGGTCCGCGAGATCCCTGACCAGGCGGTAGAGATCGGGGGCGGCTTCCTCAGTGAGCGGGACGGTGGGACTGACCGCGGGCCTCGCTCGTACGATCGCGATCGCGACCGCCGCGGCCAGCAGGAGCACGACAACCGCGCAGGCCGTCACGACCCAGCGCGCCGTGTCCCAGCCGCTGCCGACGGCAAGGCCCTGTGCGCCCGCGACGAGCAGCACGACGGCCACCGCCGCAGGCAGGATGGCCGCGGCGGTCGCTCCGCTGCGGATGCGCAGCAGAGCGAGAGCTCGGGCGCGCGCACTCTGCAGACCCAGCTCCTCACTTGTACCCGTACCGAACACGGCCGGACGTCACCCCCTCTGCCCCCGCGGCGGTGTTGTTCACTCCCCCACTGTGGCACCCGTCACTGACATCGCAATGCCAGTGAGCCAAGTGCCGGAATGCTTGCGCCGCACCCTAGTTGGGGACTCGGCGGGCGTCATCCGGATAGCTCAGCCGTCACTCGATGGAATGGCTTTGGGTAAAGGTGCTGACGCGCCGCTGCCCTTGGGGCAGCGGCGCGTCAGTGGGTGTCGACGGGAGGCGAATGCGGGGGTCTCAGGCTTCCGCGGCCTTCTGGGCAATGTCCGTACGGAGCTGCGAGCCGTCGAGCCGGATCCGGGCCGCTGCCGTATAGGCGCGCTCACGGGCGCCCGCGAGGTCCTTGCCGGTCGCGGTGACGGACAGCACCCGGCCGCCCGCGCTGACGATCGTGTCGCCGTCCCGCCTGGTCCCGGCGTGCAGGACGTACGCATGCGGGGCATCCTGCGCCGCCACCTCGTCGAGCCCTTCGATCGGGTCACCCGTCCGCGGCGTACCCGGGTAGTTGTGCGAGGCGATGACCACGGTGACGGCGGCCTCGTCGCGCCACCTCAGCGGGGGCAGCTCGTCGAGGGTGCCGTTGGCGGAGCCCAACAGGACACCGGCCAGCGGGGTCTTCAGACGGGCCAGGACCACCTGGGTCTCGGGGTCACCGAAACGGGCGTTGAACTCGATCACCCGGACGCCGCGCGAGGTGATCGCGAGGCCCGCGTACAGCAGCCCGGAGAACGGGGTACCGCGGCGGCGGAGCTCGTCGACGGTCGGCTGGAGCACCGACTCCATGACCTCGTCGACCAGCTTGGGGTCGGCCCACGGGAGCGGGGAGTACGCGCCCATGCCGCCGGTGTTCGGGCCCTCGTCGTTGTCCAGGGCGCGCTTGAAGTCCTGCGCGGGCTGGAGCGGCAGCACGGTGGTGCCGTCCGTGATCGCGAAGAGGCTGACCTCGGGGCCGTCGAGGAACTCCTCGATGACCACGCGGCCACAGGCCAGGGCGTGGGCGCGGGCCGCCTCGATGTCGTCGGTGACGACGACGCCCTTGCCGGCGGCGAGACCGTCGTCCTTGACCACGTACGGGGCGCCGAAGGCATCGAGGGCCGTGTCGATCTCGGCGGGGGTGGTACAGACGTAGCTGCGGGCGGTCGGGACGCCTGCCCCGGCCATCACGTCCTTGGCGAACGCCTTGGAGCCCTCCAGCTGGGCCGCCTCACCGGAGGGACCGAAGCAGGGGATGCCTGCGGCGCGCACGGCGTCGGCGACCCCGGCGACGAGCGGCGCCTCCGGGCCGACGACCACCAGCTCGGCGCCCAGGTCGGTGGCGAGGCGCGCGACGGCGTCGCCGTCGAGTGCGTCGACCGGGTGCAGTTCGGCCACCTCCGCGATGCCGGCGTTGCCGGGAGCGCAGTACAGAGCGGTGACGTCGGGGTCGAGGGAGAGAGAGCGGCACAGGGCGTGTTCGCGGGCGCCGCCGCCGATGACGAGGACCTTCACGGAGTGCAGCCTAACCGCCGCGGCGCGGCGCCCTTGACGGACGCCGCTCCGTGGACACTCCCGGGTGCCCCGGCCGGGCGGCCCCGACACCCCGTCCGGTAGCCCCGGGCACCCCTGAGCGGTCCCCGGCTACTCGTTGGTGAACTCCTCCACGACCGTGGCGCCCAGCTCGCGGACGATCAGGTCGTGCCCGGAGAGCGCCGAGTCGACGAGGTCCGGGTCGTCCGCCTCGGGAGTGTCGTCCTCGGGAGCGACCGCGCGCGGGGGTTCGGGCGCGGAGTACGGCTGCGGTACGGGCTCCGCGGCGGGCGCGGCGCCCGGCTGCTGGTGCGGGGCGGGGGCAGGCCGGGGTTCGTAACTCTGCTGGGGCGCGGGGGCCGGACGCTGCGGCGCGGGCGGCGCGGCGGCGAAGGGGCGGCCGCCACCGGTCTGCGGGGGTGCGCCCGCGCCGCCCGACGGGTCGACGATCGCCTCGATCTTCCACTGTGCGTTGAACCGCTCGGCGAGGGCCTGCTTGAGGACGTCCTCGCTGCCGCTGCTCGCGAAGTTGTCGCGCGCGCCCGCGTTCAGGAAGCCGATC
This sequence comes from Streptomyces sp. NPDC002958, assembly GCF_055563255.1. Classification (NCBI taxonomy): domain Bacteria; kingdom Bacillati; phylum Actinomycetota; class Actinomycetes; order Kitasatosporales; family Streptomycetaceae; genus Streptomyces; species Streptomyces sp. NPDC002958. The sequence continues at coordinate 64,722 of NZ_JBVHDS010000005.1, forward strand.
TGCAGGGTGGTGCCGTCGAAGCCCGTGACCTGGGCGTTCTGACTGAGCAGGATCCAGGTGAACCGGCGGCGGTTCTTCACGGCCTCCAGGATGTCCGGCCACATGTTCCGCACCTGGCCGGCGCCCTGTGTCATTACCGGGGCCGGCTCGGCGGCGGCAGGCACCGGTGCCGCGGGCGCGGCCTGGGCCGGGGCGGGCGTCGGGGTGGCCTGCGGGACCGGCGACTGGCCGGGGGCGGAAGCGGTCGGCCAGCCACCGGGACGGCGGCCCGATTCCGGCGCGGAGGCGGTGGGCCAGGCACCGGGACGCTGGCCGCCCGCGGGAGCCGGGGCCGGAGCCTCGGCCGACGACTGCGGGGCGGGAGGGGCGACGGGTGCCACGGACTGCGCGGGTGCCGGGGGCGCGGCAGCGGGCGCTGCTGCGGGCGCCTCCCCCCGTACCGCCGCACGGGCGGCAGCGGGGCCGGCGCCGGGCTGCACGGCCGGGGCGACGGGGACGGGGGCATGGGCCAGAACCTCCGGCCCGGGTGCGTACCCCATGGCGGGCCCCGTACCGGCGGTCGCGAAGGACGCGCCGCGTTCCAGCCGGTCCAGCCGGGCCTGTAGCGAACGCTCGTCGTCGAAGGCCGCGGGCAGCAGTACCCGGGCACAGATCAGCTCGACCTGAAGGCGCGGCGAGGTCGCCCCGCGCATCTCCGTCAGCCCCTCGTTGACCAGGTCTGCGGCGCGGCTCAGCTCGGCGGCACCGAAGACCGACGCCTGGGCCTGCATCCGCTCGACGACATCGGCGGGTGCGTCGATCAGCCCCTTCTCCCCCGCGTCCGGGACGGCGGCCAGGATCACCAGGTCACGCAGCCGCTCCAGGAGGTCGGCGACAAAGCGACGCGGGTCGTTGCCGCCCTCGATCACCCGATCCACGACCTCGAACGCCGCAGCCCCGTCGCCCGCCGCGAAGGCGTCCACGATCGAGTCGAGCAGCGAGCCGTCCGTATAACCGAGCAGCGAGGTCGCCATGGCGTATGTCACACCGTCGTCGCCCGCGCCGGCCAGCAACTGGTCCATCACCGACATCGAGTCACGCACGGACCCGGCCCCGGCCCGCACGACGAGCGGCAGCACGCCGTCCTCGACGAAGCTGTTCTCCTTGCCGCAGACCTCGGCGAGATATTCGCGCAGCGTGCCCGGCGGGACCAGACGGAACGGGTAGTGGTGCGTACGCGACCGGATGGTGCCGATGACCTTCTCGGGCTCGGTGGTCGCGAAGATGAACTTGAGGTGCTCCGGCGGCTCCTCGACCACCTTCAGCAGGGCGTTGAACCCCGCCGATGTGACCATGTGCGCCTCGTCGATGATGTAGATCTTGTAACGACTCGACGCGGGCCCGAAGAACGCCTTCTCCCGCAGATCACGGGCGTCGTCCACGCCACCGTGCGATGCGGCGTCGATCTCGATGACATCGATCGATCCCGGCCCGTTGCGCGCGAGGTCCCGGCAGGACTGGCACTCCCCGCACGGCGTGGGCGTCGGCCCCTGCTCGCAGTTCAGACAGCGGGCCAGGATGCGGGCGCTGGTCGTCTTGCCGCAGCCGCGCGGACCGCTGAACAGGTACGCGTGATTGACCCGGTTGTTCCGCAGGGCCTGCTGCAGCGGGTCGGTGACATGCTCCTGCCCGATGACCTCGGCGAACGACTCGGGGCGATAGCGGCGGTACAGCGCAAGGGACGACACACATACGAGGTTATCCGGGCGGACCGACAACCGGCCCCGGACCGGGCGAAGCGCCGCCCCACGCCTGCCGGAAACGCAAGGGCCCCCCACGCACCCGCCAGAGCCGACCTACCCTTGCTGCCTTCCGGCCCTGGGGGAGTTCAGTCAGATAGCGCCACGTGAGGGGCTGAAGCCCACCTTAGCCGATCCCCACCCCTGCCGGTCCACTGCCCCACCCTCCCGAACCGCTCCGAACGAGCCCGGGCGGATCCCTGGGGGAACGGGTTCGCGAGCACTCCCCAACGTCTTGTATTGTTTGCCGCGGAGGATTCGCCTAGTGGCCTAGGGCGCACGCTTGGAAAGCGTGTTGGGGGCAACCCCTCACGAGTTCGAATCTCGTATCCTCCGCCATTGCTCTCACCGGGCAATACGTCGAAGGCCCCCGCTGCTTGCAGCGGGGGCCTTCGACGTTGATGGTCTCAGTTCTGGTCTCAGTTGGCCGACCGAACCGGGTTTCCTCGGCAGCGGACGGGGCACTCCTGTTCGCGCCGCCGTGAGAGCACCGAACGGGTCCACCGCATCAAAGCCGAGCGAACCCGGATCCACACCCGGAAGCTGAGCACTCACGCCCCTGTGGATAACTCACGCGGCCAAAATTCTCCCGCTGGTGCTCGCGCTGAAGGATTCAGCAGTGCTACCCACCGCGAACAGCATCGTCTTCTGGACCAGGCCGGGTTCCTGGTCCGGATGATGGGTGGGTTCGGCGTCGGGGAGCTGATGTTGCATCGCACCTTCGACTGGACCCTGCTCCGCTCAGGAGATCGGCTGTGGAGTCAGCTGGGTGAGCCCGTCCGACGCCGTACCAGTCTCCGGCCCCGGCTCGGATCGCAGTAGAGGTAGCCACCGGCGGCTCCGCCGCCTTGGTGTATTCCGCATAGATTGGTTGGCCGGCGTGACCGGACAAAGGGGTGGCTCGTTCACCATGGCGGGTCGCCTAGTGACGGCCTCGGTCCAGCTGACGTGGCCCGTGACCATGTTCAGCGCTCACGACCTGAAGACGCCTTGCGATATCACTCCAGTCGACTCGTCTGACCACACCCCAGCGGGCGACGGGTCACGGGGCCGCCGCCGGATGGGAATCGCGTGACTCGCCGCCAAGCAGCCCCGCAGCCTGACGCCCGACGGCGTGCAGGTCCTCGGTAGAACGCTCAAGACCAACCAGACAACGTGTCGGCCGATGCGAGGACGCTTCAAGGAGTCCAGCACGTGAACGCACGAACGACATCGCCGCAGCAGCTGCCCCGAGCTCGGTCCCGAACCCGACCCCGAAGCCGCTAGCCGGGAGCCGATGTCGTCCTACTGCGCACCCAGCAGTTCGAGGATCTTGTTGACCGCATCGAGGACCGGCTGGCCGACGACGCCGACCGTCGCGGCGATGCCTGCGATGGCCATCAGAGCCCGGTGTCTGTCCTGCGGCAGCGCGCCGTCGTCGGCGCTGATGTCCGCCAGGGATTCATCGATGGCCTGGGCGCTCGCCGACGGAACCCGGTCGCGGAGTTCCTCGACCAGCTGGAGCAGTTCCTCAACGGCCGACTGCAGTGCGGGAGACACCGCTGCGGCGTCGTCGGCCACGGCCTGGTTCTTGACGATGCCGGTGTTGCCCCGCCCGCCGTGCATGTTCACGTTGTCGCCGAAGTAGTAGCTGTCGCCGCTCATGCGCTCGCCATCCCAACGTTTCCGGTGCCGCCGTACATGTTGACGTTGTCCCCGAAGTAGTAGTTCTTGGGGCTGATCGTGATGCTCTCCACCTTCACCTGGAACTCGGTTTCGGGATTCTCGATCGCGTGGGCGATGTAGCCGACGAGCTGGTTCAGGTGTTCCCGGTTGGCGCTGGTCACGACCGCGGTGGACGGGCCGGACGTTTCGACGGCAAGTACGTAGTGCGACTGCGCCGTCAATACGGAGATCAGCTCCACGACGAAGTAGATCAGCCCAGCCACCGTGACGAACCAGACGAAGGTAATAATGCCGCCGCCCACGTCCTCACTCCCTATGGTGGCCACGGCGCCGAGGATCGTGAGGGCAATCGCGACCGCCAGCGTGATCGCGACGTTCCTGCAGAAGCGGACGATGGCTTCCTTGCGCCTGGGGTGGATGGTGAGCGTGTACACCCGCGCGATGTTCTGCAGCGGATAGGCGGCGCCGCCGACCCACAGCAGCCGCTTGCTGACCCGCAGATCTACGTCGACGCCGCGTAAGAGCGGTGGCACCGGGGGCGGGGGCGGGGCGTTCCACGGCCGCTCCGCCGGATCTGTTGGCTCCATGCCGTTCCCCCTGAGGTTGATGCAATGCCAACTACACGTAGAACAACATAAACCACGTGGTACACGTTCACTGCAAGCCTGTGAGCATCGTCAAGTGGGCTGCGATTTGGGAGAATTGGCGTCCTCAAAGAGAGGAAGGTCCTGGCGACCGGTGTACGTCGGATCCTGACCGTCCCCGCCGCTGGCACCCTCCATCCAAGCAACAGTGCCCCCAGCAACCGATCACGGGCCGCTCGCGAGGGCTCTCTCCCCTCTACGGTGCGTACCACGCGAGCACTCGCTCATCCGAGAACACCAGGGTTGGGAGGGCCTGCGGGCATCGAACACGGCAGCGGGAGGAGTCGGCGATGAGGATGGACCGGTCCGCAGTTGCTGCGGACCATCAGCGACATCCGCGTAGTCCGCGAGCCGCTATCAGCCTTGCGCCCGCTGTCCGAGCATGGACGCGCAGGTCCCCTTTCGTTTCGCGGAAGACGGCCAGGAGCAGGCGCCAGTTCTCGCAGGTCCAGTCACCTCGTGCCCACCAGTGGTTCTGCACGACGCTCCTGGCCCGCTCGGTCGGCGGCGCGGAGGCCCAGGGCTGCGGGAAGTACACGGCGCCGTCGGGGACGACTCCGTCGGCGGCCACCTGAGCGAGGGCGTCGAGGTCGTCCGAGGGGAGACGCAGAACGAGTTCGGGGTGGTGAGCTGGAGGGCTGTGAGTGGCCAGTGGCGCATGGGTTGGCTCCGAGGGTTCAGGGACCGTCGAGTCCGAAGACGGTGCCGAACGGGTCGATGAGCTGGCAGATGCGCCGTCCGGGCTCCACATCGAGGGGGCCGCGGTGATGGGTGCAGCCCGCTTCCAGGAGGCGCTTGCGTTCGGTGTCGAGATCCTCGACGGACCAGTACGGGACGGTGCTTCGCCCGTGGGCGTTGGCCATGGGGGACGCAGGGTGGAAGCCGAACTCGAGTCCGTCGAGGTCGAGCCAGGCGTAGACGGAGGTGCCGTTGATGTCGAGCTTGACCTCAGCTTCGAAGATCTCGCCCCACCAGCGGGCGGCAGCTTCGGGATCGTCGACGAAGACCATGACGGTTCGGATACCGCGCACTTGGGATTCTCCTTGCATTGGAAAGTGGCACGGTACCGCCGGGATGGTCACTCGTGGGCGCCGTGCAGGGAATGCAGACCGGTGGCGGCGGCGAACGCCGTCAGGGCGCGTATGAGGTCGGAGTCGTTCCACTGGGCGCCGAGTTCGCGTACGTGGTGCAGGTAGGCGTGGCGTACCCAGCGCGGGGTTGGATGTCCTTTCTGGTCCGCCATGTGGGCAAGGGTGATCAGATCGGGCAGCCCGGTGATGTCCGGGCGGAGGGTTTCTGCGTCGATGAGGGCGAGGTGTCCGTCGGCGCGGCGGCGGATGTGTTCCGGCTTGAGGTCCAGGTGGCCGAGCGGTACGTGGCCGGGTGCATGGGCGTCGGTGACGAGCTGGAGGAGTCGGCGCCAGTCGTCGGGGCGGTTGATCCAGTCGGGGGATGGGGCACCGAGGGCGCTTCTGGCATGCCAGCGGGCCATGGTTTCGGCGACCTCGGGCTGCCAGCGGGCGGAGACGGTGTGGATGAGGGCGACCGACCGGACCAGTTCATCGAAGGCGTCGGTGCCCGCGAGCATGACGGACTCGTCGAGGTGGTCGACCAGCAGGGTGCGGGAGGTGTCACAGGCGCCGGTGGAGCACCGGCAGGACGTTTTCGTCGGCCAGGAGTTCGTATGCGAGGACTTTGCCGAGGTAGCCGGAGTGATGGCTGGGACAGCCATCTGAATGGTGGGCGCGAGGAGCCGTCGCTCGGACCTTCTGCGCTCGGAGCGACGGCTTCCTCTGTTGACCGTGATCAGGCAGCAGGCGACTCGTCGCGCGCGTTCCAAAGGAGGCCGCCGATATTGTCGGCGGTGTCCTTGAGCACCTGGTCCGTCATGTGCTGGTGGTGCCGGCGCATGCGGGCGGGCTGACCGGGCTCCCAGCGGGTGGTTGCAGTTTTGGTTGCAGTTGTCGCCGCAGGCCGCCGTCGCCTACCGACCGTTCAAGAGCTCACGGCACACGCCGCAGAACATGGCCGCACCGCGCCCGTACCGGCGCATCAGCTGGTCACACTCGGCACACGGCCCCAGCTCCCACGGCGGACAGCCCAGCGGCGCAGAGGCGGCAGCCCGCTCGACGGGCAAGATCAGCATGGGATTCCGCGTGCGGCCCGGCGCCACTGGTCCTCGGTGATGGCCTGCTGGTTGTCGCTCACGCGTCTCTCCCTGGTCACCGTCGCCGGGGGCCGGTAGGCCCCTCGTTCATGGCCTTGATGTCCTCGATACTGCGCAGTTGGTGCACGAGTCCGTACTGCGCGGCCGTGCGGGTGGCCTGATCGAGGACGCGGAGTCCATCATCCCGGGTCGCCGCGTCGGAGAGCAGGATGTGGCCATGAGCGGCGTCCAGCCGTACGCGTTGCATCGGGGAGTCGGTGGCCCCGCTGCTGCGGGCGATGTCGATGAAGTGCAGGGCCTGGGTGAGGTCGCCGGCGCCACGGCGGGCGAGGGCGAGTTTCTGGTGGGCCACCGACCAGTCGTCGGGTTCGGAGAGGTCCTCGAAGTCGCGGGCCGCGGCCTGCATGACGCGGGTCGCGTAGTCGTGCCGACCGTTCTTGCTCAGAGCCGTGCCCACCCACAGGCGGGCCCTGGCGTGGTCCCGGCGGGAAAGCCGGTCGTCGACGGCGAGGGTTTCGTAATGGCGGGCGGCAACCTCTAGCCTGCCGGACATTTCCGTGACCACCGCGAGGGAGAGGTCGAGCTGGGCGACACGACGCGGGATGTCGAGCTGGGTGAAGACCGCGCGAGCCCCGGCGTAGGAGTGCTGGGCGGAGAGTGGGCCGAGCACAGAGCCTTGGTCGCGTTTGAGGTCACCGAGCAGCGCGGTCGAGCGGGCGAAAGGGTACAGGCCCTTTTCGTCCAGTTCCCGGGGCGGCGAGACGAAAGTGGAACGGAAGTAGAACGGCAGGTGATTGGCCAGGAGGCCGGCGACATTCATGCTCAGGATCGTCACCACTTGCCGACCCTTTGGACGGTCCCCCCATGGAACCCCTCGCGGAACATCGCCTGGTCAGCGGGCCTGTCGTCTATGGCTTTCTGCGGCTGATACGGGTCTCCGAAGCCCGGCAGGAGGCGCTGGTCGCCTCGCTCGCCGAATACTGCCGCAGCCACGAGCTGGAGCTGTCCGGCGTCTTCACCGACCGCGAGGCTAGTGTCCGCCTCGGTTCGGTGGCCTTCACTCTGCGCAACGGCGCCTACGTCGCCACCGTCACCTCCAGCGTCTCTAACCGTCGAGAGGCCGCCGACTCCCGAGCACGACTACGATGCCGCCGTGCTCGGGGGCCCCGAGCGTGCGATCGGTTACGGCCCTGCTTCTCTTGGCTCGGGTCTTATTCGGCATCGCCGGTCGGGGCCTGGGATCCAGACGGTTCCACAGATCTCGTACCGGCACCCTCGCCCTTCGTGCCCACCTCCGGCGGGGCTTGGCGCCGCTGTTGGAGCTGAACCCGTTCGTCGTCCGGGATGTTCATCGACTCGGCCAGCACCGCGGCGAGCGCGGTCACGTCGGTGTTGTCGACGTCGGAGTCGAAGAGCCACTGGATGTTGTCGTCGGGCGTTATGAGGTCGATCGCCGAGCGCCCGTTTCCGTCCCGTGTGGCCGGTGCTCGGACGTATCGCACTCGGTCTATCGGGATGTCACGGCCGATCTCACCTTGCCCGAGGAATGCGTTCGTCCTGGCCGTGATGATGCGGCAATCCGTGACGGCGACCAGATTCCTTGACGCCGCTTTGTCCATCGCCGGCGCTACCTTTCCCTTTGCTCCGTCGAGGATCGCACCAATTCGAGCGGGGGCATCGAGACCGAGGACGCGGAGCGTCTCACCGTCCTCGAGGAACCATCGCAGGATGCGAAGGTACCGCTCGAGATCCAGTGACTTGGGCGCGCAGACGACGGCGGGAGCTTGGAGTGGAGGGGCTGGTGGATGGAGAGCGTCGGCAAGAGGCTGGATGGCCTCCAGAAGTTGGGCGCTGGTGAGGCGAGCCTTCTTCGCGTCCTTCCGCTTCCCTATCAGCGGCACTGTTGTGCGTCCGGGGAGCTCGGCGATGATCCGTAGCTCCCGCGTCAGCGAGTCGACGAGGCTCGTCGTCTCGGCCAAGGCTGAGTTGAACTCCTCGCCAGTCTCGCGCTCAATGATCTCAACGAGCCGTGCCTCGTCATCGTCTTCGCGTCCAGCGGCTCTCGCACGCGCAGCGTGGAGCGTCTGATATCCGGTCCATGCCTTGAGCGAAGACAACAGGGCGTGGGCATCGAAGATGATTGCCCTGGCGTTCGTCTCGAGATACTGACGTTGGCCAGGTGTGTCGAGCTGACCGAGTTGTCGGACGTGTTCGCCGACGTTCAGACGGTACGTTTCGCGCTGCTTACGCAGGTCGTCGTCCTTAGCCGCGACTTTCTCCCACTCGGTCGTCGTGACCGATTCGAGCTCTCGCGCGCGGCCAACTGCGCGATCGACGGTGTCGACGAGCGCCGTCAGGTCGGCCCACTGCCCGTGGCGCATGGTCGTGAGGACCTGGCTTGTCAGCGCGATGTTGGTTCGGACGAGGCCCGCGACCTGGCTCAGCATCACCTGAAGCGCGACCATGGCCAGTGCCGGCCCGATCGCGGCCGCGACCCCAGCCGCGGTCACCGCAGTGACCGGGGTCCAGCGGACCTGATGAGCTATCTTGCCGTTGAGGAATACTGCTCCGAGATTCGCGCCGTCCTTGACGGCGAGCGCTCCGCCAGCGCTCAGATACGCCCGCGCCGCGTCGCCGAGCCTAGACCCCCTCCACACTGGCGAATGCGTTTGCGAGGTTGCCGCCCACGGTCGCCGTGTTGCCGATCGAGGCGAGGGCTGCCGAGATCCGCGTTCGGTCGTCGACCGACACGAGCCCCAAGTCGATCGGATAGAGCTTGAGCTCCGCGATGAGCTCCGCAGGGATCTCCCCGAAGGCGACGGCAACCCCAGGCCGTACTTCCACCAGGCCCGTCGATGCCGCCGCCGAGTTGCTGCCCGAGTGGGGTGCCGGACAGTCCGCAGCACGTGAGTCCGTGGTATCGCTCCGGCCGTTCCCCTCAGGCCCGGCGGCCTCCATCGAGTCCGAAGGATCCTGCATGCGATCTCCTACCCGCGAGGGCGCGCAACGGCCTGACGCCGTCGGCGTTCACTGCCGAAGAGTACGTCAGGCCACCGTGCGGCAAGTGACGTTCTCTCAGTGAAGGACACTTCTGACCGCAGTAGAGCCAGCAGAGCCCATCGATCAAGTGGTTGCCGTCGTCAGTACCTGCCGGCGCGGGCAGACCACCGCGGGCGGACTCGGCGATCCCGGGTATCGCCCGGTGCGGTATGACCAGTTTCATAAGCACGGCTCAGCCTTCAAGGTCAGTGGCCATGGGCGGCCACCGGGGCTGCCTCACTCTTGCCGGCGCCCGCGAAGAGGAGGGTGGGTTCGGCCAGGATGTCGCGGTCGGCTTCGCTCTTGTAGATGTCATCCACGCTGCCGAACCGGGCTTCGGAGTAGTCGAGTTCGAGCAGTGCGGCTGCCTGTCGGACCGATGCTTCATCAGGACCTTCGATCTCGACGAAGGTGGGGAGGTCCGGCCAGGTGTCGAAGTCGAAGGCGACCTCGCCGAGGCGCCACTCCTCGCGGTAGTTCTCCTGATACCGGACCTCGCGCATGCCGAGGCTGCGGAGGATCTCGGCCATGGCGTGCAGGTCCGTGACCTCGGTTTCGATCTCGGTTGTGCCGTCGATCGTGGTGGGGTCGGTGACCTGCTTGAGTGTCAGCGTCGATCGGGTGCCCTCGTCGCGCAGCCGCACCCAGGCACCTCCTTCGAGGGCGTCGTTTTCGAAGATCTTGCGGGTGAGAAGGGTGCGCGGGAACGCTTGGGCGGCGCCCAGAGTGGTCAGCTTGGCCTGAAGGCCGGCGATGTCGATGGCGAGGAACTTGGCCTCGTACTCGTGCTTCATGGGCTTTTCCTTTGCGCTACGAGGAGGTGCGGGCCGCAAGGAGCAGGCCCATCCGGTGGGTGTGGTCCTGAAGCTGGCCGATGTGGGCTCGCTCGGCGAACTCGTTCGTTCGCAGGGTCAGCAGAACGTCCCAGTCGCCGATGAAGTGACGTCTGAACTTCTCGGGGGACGTGTAGTGCTCGATCAGGTGCTGGCGCTGGGTGACAGGCATCATGAACTCCCTGCCGAACAGACCGTTCTGGCGTACGGATGACTGCATGCGGGTGATGAACTCGGCGAGCGGGCGATGGTGTTGGCACTGTAATGCCACGGGCAGCTCGTCCAGATGGCGTCGCAGGGCATGTCCAGAGGCTCCCATTGAAGGAAGTCCTCCTCCACGACCTGCACTCGGTCGTGGAGCGATTCGAGCTTGAGTCGGTCGATGAGGCCCATTGCGTGGGCCCGGTTGTCACCCGGGAGCGTGACCTCACCACCGTGAAGAGCAAGTGGGTCGCGTTCTACGGCGATAACCGCTTAACGCCCCCTGCCGGCCGCCGTCTGTTCGACACTCGCCCGCACAGGTGTCTGCGTGGTGGCGTGCCGGCATAAGCCGTTCTCGGACAAGGTCGCCCGATTGGCGGCGGGAGCGGCCGGCCCGGCGTAGAAATCACGACGGTGGGCGAGGCCGACGAGGCCGCGTACGGGCAGGGCGAGGCCGCGTACAGGGCGGACGGGGGAGGGCGACGAGTGCTGTCGGACGAGACGTGGCGCGAGCTGCGGGACCAAGGTGCGACTCGCAGCTTCCGCGAACGCAGCGTGATGCTGAGACAAGGTTCTACAGGAACGCACCTGCTCGCCCTCACCGACGGCCTCGCCAAGGTCGTATGCCGGGAACCGGGGGGAGTCGTGACCTGGCTGGCCTTCCGGGGGCCGGGTGATCTGCTGGGCGAGGTGTCCGTCTTCAACGGCTCCCCACGCACGGCGGAAGTGGTCGCGCTCACCCCCTGCACGGCTGTCGTGCTGGAGGCGGAGCGGTTCCGTCGATTTGTAGAACAGCGCGGGCTCATCATGGACTTGATGTGCCAGGCCCTCTCCCGACTTCGAGAGTCCGACGCACACCGCACCGAACTGCTGACCCTGCCGCTGGTCGTCAGACTGGCTCGGGCACTCCTGCGACTTGCCGAACTCACCGCGCCCGGAACCGAATCGGGCGTCGTACGGCTGACCGGCCTGAGCCAGGAGGAGATTGCCCAGGCGACCGGAGTAACCCGCAATGCGGTCATCACCGGGCTGCAACGGCTGAGAGAGTCCGGCGCGGTGGAGACTGCCCGCAGAGTGATCGTCATCAAGGACATGAAGACGCTGCGTGACTGGGCGACGACCGCACCGAAGACCCCGCCTGCCCCGCCCTTCTCGCCGTCCCCGGCTGAATGAGCGCACCCGCGCCGGGAGCGGGAACCGTCGCCTGAGCACGCCCTCGCTGTGACGTGGGACACCCGCGAAGTGCCCTGCGCTGTGCAGTCGGACGGACGGAACCGACGGAACCTCGAATCAGCCAACCACCTGCTTCGTCACCGCCCCACCGTCCACGAGGAGATCACGCATGTCCACGCCCGTTCCCGCCCTGTACACCGAGAGCCGACCGCTTCCTCCCTATCGAGCCCTGTTCGCCGTCGACGCCAAGGACTTCACCGGTCTTCCCGCCGTGCAGCACGGCCCGGTGAGCCGACTGATCCCCGAACTCGTCGACCAGGCGCTGGAGCAAGCCGGGCTCCACGAACTGCGCGACTCCAAGCGGTTTCCGGCCAACACCGGGGATGGCGTGGTGTTCGGCTTCGATCCGGCGTTGCTGCCCTTTGTCCTCTGGCCGTTCCTGGGCGTGCTGGACGACATCCTCGGCGCGTACAACAGGCAGTGCGTGGGCCCTCGCATCCGGCTCCGGGCGAGCGTCCACGTCGGGCCGCTGCCGGACGTGGGCGGTCCCGGCGATGGCAACGGCACCGCCCGCAATGACACGCACCGGCTGCTGGACTCCCGTCCGGTCAAGGCCATCCTGGCTGCGGCGAGCGAGCAGGTCACCCACCTGGCGGCGGTCATCTCCCAGCGCGTCTACGAGGATGTCGTGCTCGGCGCGTACACCGGGCTGCACCCCGACCGCTGTGTGGAGGTTCCGGCTACCGTGGAGGGGAAGAACTTCTCGCAGCGGGCATGGCTGTACGTCCCGTCGCCGTCCGGAAACCTCGTACAGGCCGGTGTGCGACCGCGCGAGGAATCCGCAGCGCAGGCCGACGCATCCGCCGATCAGGGACAGGACCCGGTGACGCGGTCCGGCACGCACTACAGCGGCAACACGCAGCACGTGGGCGAGGGCACCGCTGTAATGGGCAACGTCGGACGGGACATCACGTACACCGGCGGTTCCACCTCATACCGCGGCACCAACCAGCACTGGGGCGGCGGCGACAACGTGGCGGGCGACAAGCGGGTCGGTGGCGCCGGAGACCACCGGTGAACGTCAGCGCGAATACCTCTCCTGGCCCGGACAGTCCGGACGCCGACGGCCGACCGGATCCGAGGAACTCCTACCGCGACAACCAGCAGCGGCTGGACCAGGGCATGGCGGTCATGGGCGGAATCGCCGGCGACGTCACCATGATGATCGGCGCCCCGCTCGACGAGACCGCCACGGACTACATCGTCAAACCCCGCCTGCGGGAAGGCCCGTACCCTGCGGACGACGTCCACGCCCGCTTGCGCGGATTCGTCGAGCCACCGGCCTACGCACAGTGCCGGAAGGTGCTGGACTGCCACATCCTGATGCTGAGGGCCGGCAGCGGCACAGGCGCGAGCACCGCCGCGTTCGCACTGTTGGCAGAACGGTACGGAGCCGATGGCATCACCGGCCTGGACTCACCGGACGACCTCTCGCGCTGGCGCCCCAAGGAGGGGCGCGGCTATCTGCTCCAGGGTCTGTCCCCTGCGGCCGCCGCCTCGCTCGGCGAAGTCGTGCTCACCGCGCTGGCCGCGCTGCTGCGTCGATCGGGCGCACATCTGGTCGTCACCGTACGGGCGGAAATGGCGCTTCCCGGCGACACAGTGCCCTGGCAGGTCGTGCACCGCCCGCCGCCGCCGGCCGAGGTGGCCACGAAGCGCCTGAACACAATGGCCGAGGCGGGTGAGCTCACCTCTGAGCAAGGGGCCGACGCACTGGGGCACCTCGCCTCCCCAGATTTCACCGGCTATCTGCACGCTCACCCGCTGCCACGGGACGGTGTCGAGGTGGCGGAGGGACTGCGTGATCTCGTCGTGTCGGGGAAGGCCGCCGCATCCGTACTCGACGATCTGCAGACCGGCAGCCCCACGGCCGCCCGCAAAGCTCTGGCGGAATCGAGCCACCGAGCCGACAGTCTTTCCCTGATGGCGGCAATCTCGCTGCTGTCAGAACAGGACCGTACGGTCATCGAGGAGTTCAGCGCGATTCTGCGCCCCCACATCGACGAACGCGGCGGCTCGGCACCGGTCACGGCCGTCCGGCCGGAGCTCATCGATTCGCACGGACCGGTCATGGAGGGGCCGCAGACGCGGCGCGACGTTCTCGGACCAGCCTTCGAGGACCGGCTGGCGGCCGTCGGCGCACGCCTGCTGCCACCCCGTTTCGGGGCGACACAGCGCTATCTGGTCCAGCCGGTCGCCTTCTCCGGCCGGCACCGGTCGGACGCCCTGCTCCGGTGCCTGTGGCTGGACTACGAAGGCATGGCGGGCCTGCTGTGGAAGACCTTGGACGAGACTCCCCACCACTCCGGCATCGAACTGGCGGCGGGCCAGGCGATCGGGAAGGTACTGGCCCACGCGACCGGCCCGGACACTCTGCGCCAGCTGTACCCCTTCGCCGCGTCGGACAAGCGATGGCGCCGCCGTCTGGTGGCCTACGCGCTCGGGGAGATGGTCCAGTTCCCCGCCCTGACCGGCGCGGTACGGGATCAGTTACGGCAATGGAGCCGGGCCGCCCCCGTCCCCCTCCGCTGCACCGTGGCCGAGACCTGCGCAGGCAGCTACGGCCTGGCCCGCCCCGCCGTGGCCCTGAAACTCCTGGACGCCGCACTCGATAGACCGGACAAGAACCTGGAGGACAGATTGCGTACCGCGGTGTCCTTCGCTCTCAGCACCCTTCTCTCCGAGGACGCCAACCACACCCTCGTCCTCGACCGCCTGCGGGAGTGGCAGGGAGCCGATTCGGGCACACAGCGTCACGCCCTGGCGGTTCACGTCATCGAATCGATGAGCCTGACGGCCTTCCCCCGGCCCGGCGCACAGGGGGTACGGCGCGTGCGTCTCGCCGACCTCCTCGCGGACCACCCCGAGCGGGCCTTCGACCTCGTGGTCACAGCCCTGGACGACCCTGCCACCCACGAAGCGATGGCGACGGGCCTGTCCCTGATCGAGAACGACCCGGGCCCACGGCATCGGACCGCCTTCCCGCACTTGCTCGCCGCACTCTCTGGCACGGCCCGGAGCCACCGTGGCGTCATGCGATTCGTCCTACGCCGCCATCGCGTCCGTACGGCCTCCCCGGCAGAAGGGTTCGCCTCATGACCGGCCCGCTCATCACACCTCTGAACTCCTCGCCGACCTGGCAGCTGTTCCGCCTACGCCTCGGTTCCCCGGAGGACCGCGCCCTGGTGTTTCTCGCGGACGACGGGGCCGACGGAATGGTGCCGCCCCGCGGCGGCGACTACTGGGGCTATCCGCGACCGACAGCGCGCGCGGTGCGTCAGGGGGACTTCTTCGACATCGTGTGGGTCTCGCTCGCGGAACGGCGGATGTCGGTCGACATCCCGCGCCAGTTGCCGAAACCACCTGCCCGTTACGGGGTCGCATGGAAGATCACCAACCCGGTCATCGCGGCGAGGAACCGGATCACCGAGGAACTGGCCCGAAACCTGGTGGTCGGCCACATCAGCGAGAACGCCACGTTGCCCGGCACCGCCGACCCGTTGCGGAAGCCCCCACCCCACTTCGGTACGACCGAGGTCGAACCGCCCGGCCGGCCACAGGTGATCGACGGCTTCGGCCTCACGTACTGGTTCCTGGACCCTCCGGCCGCGCTTCTGTCTATCCCCGGCACCGGTGCGGAACCCACCCTTCCGCCGGGCTTCGGCGAAGCCCACCGCGAGGCGTACCGCTTCTACCGGGAGGTCGTCGCGGGCGGTCCCGTCGGCCTGGCGGCCCTCTGGCTCCTGCACCAGCCGGAACAGGCGAGGGACGTGCTCGACTGGACGGTGACTCACCGCAATCTCCTCTCCGACCGGGACGGCTGGGAACGCACCCTCGCGGCGACGCTTCAGTCACTGACACCTGAGGACCGGGGCTTCGTCGGCGTCAACCTGGCGCGCGTCCTGAGTGACGTGGGGGTCTCGCAGGGCGACGAGATTCTGCGCAGAATCGGCCACACCGACGCGGCGGAGGACGGGAACAGCACGTACGGGGATCAGCGGTGATCCCCCGCCTGCCCTTCGCCCGCCGCTGCTGCCCCGCCACGGACCGAGAATCAGGGAGAGCTCCCGCATCCTCACCTACTACGAGGACGTGGTCCGGGCGGAGAAGCGTGCGGAACTGTCGTCCGGACTCCTCCTGAGCAGCTCTGATCCGCACCTCCGCCTGTTCCGCGCCCTGACAGCAACCAGCCGCATCGCCCGTACCAAGAACAGATGCGTGCACGGCGCCGCCCTCATGTTGCTGCCGGCAGTCACGGCGGTGAGCGCGGCGCTGCTCTCCGGCGTCTGAGGTACTTCAGAGCGAATGGTGGGCAGCAGCGTCGCGCGACCGGGGCCTGCGAGGGTTGCTGCACCGCCCGTACAGGGCTACGGCCCCCGTGCCGCTCAACGACCCGTGTACGAGGTGGGCAGGCGATCAACCCGCTGTATGTGCTCGACAACCTGCCCCCTGAGCGTCTCGGACATCTGCGTGTCGCGGACGACCACGACGTCCAGCGGGTACGGGAGACCCTCTGGGCGCTTCGTGCCGGGCGAGGCCAACGCGCGGCTGCTGCGCCTGACGGCGCCGTGAGGTACGGACACAGCAGAGCACACCGCCGCGCCCGCAACGGACGTGGGCGTGGGCTCGTCGGAGGGAAGCACGAGCATCACGTGAGATATACTTGATGCCATCATTGATATCAGCGGAGGTGGAAGATGAGTCGCACCGTCATCGATCTCGACGACGAACTACTCGCCGACGCGGCCCGGGCCCTTGGCACCAGCACGAAGAAGGAGACGGTCAACACGGCCCTTCGGGAGGTCCTCGAAAATCGTCGGCGCGCGCTCGCACTTACCCGGCTGCGCGCCGCCGCCGCAGAGGGTGCGCTCGATCTGGACTTCCTCGAGGACAAGAGGAACTACCGACGGTGAACGCGGCACAGTTCCTGATCGACACGAGCGCACTGGCGAGGCTCCTGCACGGCGATGCCGAGCAGTACGGGTGGGATCAGGCGGCTGCGGCCGGCCTCATCGCAACCTGTCCGATCACCGAGCTGGAGTTCTTCTACAGCGCCCGCTCCGTCGCGGACCGTGAACGAGCACTCGAGGACGTACGCGTGCTGTTCGGCTGGGTGCCCGTCGATGACCGCGCCTACGACCGAGCTTGGCAGGTGCAGCATCTACTGACCAAGCGCGGGCAGCACCGCAGTGCGGGCGCAGTGGATCTCGTCGTTGCCGCCACCGCCGAACTGCAGGGCCTGACTCTCTTGCACCGCGACCACGATTTCGACTGCATCGCGGCCGTCACCGGCCAGGCCATGCAGTGGTACGGCCCCGAGCCCGGTAAGTGATCGATCGTCGTCAAGAAGGTATGACCCGACACCCTGGTCTCACTTCTGGTCGCATCCCCCGCGTTCAGCGCCGTCCACCACCCACCCGACGAATCGCGGCACCCCGGGTCAGGAGAGACTCGCCAGTCACTCCTGGGCGGGGCCCGTGCATCCGGATCGATCACGCCACCGCGTGCGCACATCGGGGTGCATGCACACATGCAGTCCCCGGTAGTCCTTCTCGATTCCGCGAGTTCCAGCCGTCGCTGAAAGCTCCGAGATCGAGAGGATCTGCCGGGGGCCTGGCCAGAGCCAACGAGTGGGTCACGCGGATCGGCGAACGTCTCCGCCGACGGTGCGGCTCGCTCTGGTTTTCTGGTGTAGTGAAGATTCTCCTCCCTATTTGTCATAGGTCAAGGGCTTTCTCACCGCTTCCTGAAAAACCTCCGGTCTCGGTTCCGGTCCGGTCCCATTCGCACGCGTCCGGCACGGTTCGGAAGCCCCGGCCGGGAAACCGGCCGGGGCTTCCGAACTCCGTGTGCCGTCTCGGCCGGGGGCTGTGTCCGCGGGCTCCGAGAGGCGTTTTCCGCCCGTCAGCGGCTGTCACCGCGCAGGATGCGAGCGGCGCGGGCGTCGAGCAGGGCATGCAGCAGGAGGGCCACGAAACCGGCATACCAGTCCGACCAGGCGACGGCTCCCACGGCATGGGCCATGGCTCCCCCCGGGCGGAGCCGACCATGATGGGCGGATGCCGACGCCCGAACCGGACCCGTGCGACACCGGACCCTCGCTGGAGCAGATCCTCGGGCTGATCGCCCCCGGCATGCTCGATGTCGTGGTGGCGCCGCGCGGTACCGGCGTGCCGGTGGCCGATGTGGTGCTGCACGATCCCGGCGAGGAGCGGGACGGCGATACCTGGGCGGCGGCCGGGCTGATCCTGCTCGCGGTCGGGGTGGAGGTCGCCTCGCCCGAGGCCATCGACGTGCTGCGCGGCGCCGACCGGGCCGGGGCCGCCGCCGTGGTGATGCGGCGGGACGGTCGCGGGCCGCGGGCGGCGCTGGTCGGGGCGGCCGGCCGGGGGCGTACCGCGTTGCTGACCCGGCGGCCGGGGCAGGGCTGGACGGACGTGCTCGGGCAGTTGCGGACCGCTCTGGTGCACAGCGCCCCGGCTCATTCCGCCACCGCTACCGGCCGCCCGGACGAGGTGGTCGGGCTACGGCTCGGCGATCTGTCCGGGCTGGCCAACACGGTGGCCGACCTGGTCGGCGGAGCCATCACGATCGAGGATCCGCAGTCTCGGGTGCTGGCGTATTCGCGGATGGACCACGAGCCCGATCCGATGCGCCGACTGACGATCCTCGGGCAGGAGGTCCCCCGCTGGCGGGTCGCCGAACTGCGCGAGAGCGGCTTCTTCCAGGCGCTGTGGAGCACCGACGACGTGGTGCGCCGGCCCGCCGACGGCCGGTCCGCCGAGCGGCTGGCCATCGCGGTGCGCCACGGATCCGAGGTGCTCGGTTCCATCTGGGCCGCCGCCGACGGGCGACCGCTCGCCGAGGGCGCGGCGGCGGCGCTGCGTACGGCGGCCCGGGCCGCCGTACCGCATCTGTCCCACCATCAGACATGGGGCCGCGCGGCGGCCCGGGCGCGGGAGGGGGCGGTGCACGCGCTCCTGGACGGCGCCGCGCACGCGGCGCGGGCCGCGCACGATGCCGGGATCGCGCCGGACCGGCCGTACACGGTGATGGTCGCGGAGGCGTACGACAGCCGGGCCCTCGGTACGGCGGACCCGGGCGCAGCCGAGCGGCGGGTGCTGGATGTGCTCGCGTTGCAGGCCGCCGCGTACCGGCCGGGGTGCGTGACCGCACGGTCCGGGCGGCGGCTGTACGTCCTGGTCCCGGCGGGGAACGGTGAGGCCGATCCGGCACGCACCCTGCTGGCGACGGCGCGCTCGGTGCCGCGCAGTGTGGTGTTCGCGGGCGTCGGTCCGGTCGTGGCGGACCTGTCGGGGCTGCCCACGTCACGGGAGGCCGCGGAGCTGGTGGTGCGGGTGCTGCGGCAACGGGCTGTGACGCTGCCGGGCACGGAAATGGTGTCGGCGGTGGCGGCGTTCGGCGAGGTGGTCTCCGACGCGTCGGTGCTCCGGGTGCTCGACCGGGTCGAGCCGTTGTGGACGTCCCTGTCGGGGCCCGTGCACACGATGGTGGAGCACGACCGCGCACACGGTTCGCAGTACGGCGAGTCGGTCGCCGCCTACCTCGACGCGTTCGGCGATACGGGCACGGCCGCGCGGCGCCTGAACGTGCACCCCAACACCTTGCGGTACCGGCTGCGCCGGGCCCGGGAGCTGTTCGGCGTCGATCTGACCGACCCGACCGTGCGGCTCCTGGCGGACATCGGGCTGCGGATCGCGGATCGCAGACCGCATGGACGGAGCAGCCATTGATCGTTCAGCTGTCCGGTGTCACAAAGAAATCGGGCAGGCATCGTCGTGTCGGTCGAAGACGCGCCTTCCTCTGCGCGTCGAAGCTGTCCATACAGCCGACGTGACAGATGGAGGGTTGTTGTTGTGGTTCACATGACTTCCGGCTCGGCAGCCCACTCGGCAGCCGAGCAGCGCAGCACCCGGCGTGCGGCGGCGCTGGCACGTGCCGTCGAGGACGGGCTGCTCGGTCCGCGCTCGCCCGTGGTCGGGCTCCTCGACGTGGACGGTGTGCTCGCCGCCGTCGACGCGCTGAACGAGGCGTTCGAAGGGCCCGCCCCGGTACGGCACACGTTCGCGGCCAAGGCATGCGGCCTGGTGCCGGTGCTACGACTGCTGGCCGAGGCGGGAATGGGCTGCGAGGCGGCCTCGCCCGGTGAGCTGGAACAGGCGCTGGCGGCCGGGTTCCCGTACGACCGGCTGGTCTTCGACAGCCCCGCGAAGACGGTCGAGGAGCTGGAGTTCGCCCTCGCCCATGGCATCGCGATCAACCTGGACAACTTCCAGGAGATGGCCCGCGTCGACCGTCTGCTCGCCGGTCGCCCCGCCGCCGGGCCGATCGGGCTGCGGGTCAACCCCCAGGTGGGGGCGGGTGCCATCGATGCGATGAGCACCGCGACCGCGAGCTCGAAGTTCGGCGTCGCGCTGCGCGATCCGGGGGCCGTCGACGCGGTGATCGACGCTTTCGCGCGCCAGCCGTGGCTCAACCGCCTGCACGCACACGTCGGTTCCCAGGGCTGCCCGCTGCCGCTCATCGCCCGGGGCATCCGCGTCGCGTACGAACTGGCCGAGCGCATCAACGCGCAGCTGGGCCGCGACCGGATCACCGGGATCGACATCGGCGGCGGGCTGCCCGTCAACTTCGACAGCGAGGACGACCGGCCGACGTACGCCGAGTATGTCGCCGAACTCCGCGGCGCCGTCCCCGGTCTGTTCGACGGGCGCTACACCCTGATCACGGAGTTCGGCCGCTCCCTGCTGGCCAAGAGCGGAACGGTCGCAACGGTCGTCGAGTACACCAAGTCGGCCGGGGGGCGGCAGATCGCGGTCACGCACGCGGGGGCCCAGGTGGCCACCCGTACGGTGTTCATGCCCGGTGCCTGGCCGCTGCGCGTCGAGGTGCTCGACGCCGCGGGCCGCCCGAAGCAGGGCCCGACCGGGACCGTCGACATCGCGGGCCCGTGCTGTTTCGCCGGGGACCTGACCGCGACCGGGCGCGAGCTCCCGGTCGTCGAGCCCGGCGACGTGGTGGCGCTCCACGACACCGGGGCGTACTACTTCTCCTCGCACTTCTCGTACAACTCGCTGCCTCGGCCCGCCGTGTACGGCTACCGGGCGGACGCGGACGGGCGGGTGCGCTTCGCGCTCGTACGTGAGGCGCAGAGCGTGCGCGAGGTCGTCGAGGAGAGCGGCCTCGCACAGGCGGACGCCTTGGTGGCCCTGCGCGCGGGCGGGTCGTCCCTGTGACGGACAGAGCTGGTCCGAGCGCCGGCGGCTCCCCTTCGGGTCAGGGCCTTCGGCCGAAGAACTCGACCTCGGCGACGGCCAGTCGGCGGCCGGGGCCCGCTCCGTACGTGGTGTCCGTCGTGAGGCGGGCCCGGACGATCTCCGAACCGCGCAGGTCGAAGGTCTGCTGACCGGGCTGGTCCTTGACCCTGATCGCCTTGCTGACCCGGCTTCCGTCGGCGGAGGTGAGCAGGACGGTGATCCTGGCCGGGCGGGCCTGGGTGAGGAACTCGTCCTTCTTGGCCGACGTACCGGAGAAGACGACCAGCTTCAGCACCCGTACCGGCTGTTCGAAGTCGCATTCCAGGTACTGGCCCACACCGGTGTCGGGGCCTGCGGCCGAGGGCGCCCAGTATCGGTTGTTGAAACCGTCGAACGCCGCACCCGCCGGGTGGCCCGGCGCCCTGCTGGAGGCCCGGAACCGGGTGGGCGGCACGGCCTCGGGCGTCCCGGTCTCGTCCTTGGCCAGGCCGAACCACCCCGGCACATGCGGAAGCGCGAACCACACACCGCACGCCACCACGATCAGCACGATCGGCAGCGCCAGGCCGCGGCGGCGCCACAGCCGACGCCTCGGCCGGGTACCGGCTGTGGGGGCCTGACGCGGTCGCCGACGGAGAATCCGGCGCCACCAGGGAGGCCGGATCTCGGGCGGCGGCCCCGGGTCCAGGACCAGTGCGCAGCGGATGCACAGGGTGCGGTCCGGGGCGTTCTCCGTGCGGCAGTTGGGGCAGCGGACGGGAGCGGCGGGAGGTGGGCCCGGCGGTGTGTTCGTCAGGAGCGGCGGTACGTCGGCCAGGGCCTCGGGCCCCGGCACCGACACGTCCAGCTCGTCACCGGGGCGACGCGGGGCGGCGGCGACGGGGGGTTGGGGTTGGGGTTGGGGTTGGGGTTGGGGTTGCTGCTGAGGCTGGGATTGCTGCTGTGGTCGGGGGGACGGCTGGGGCTGGGGCTGGAGCTGGGGCGCGGGAGGCGGCTGCGGTGACGGTGACGGCTGCAGCTGCAGCTGCGGCTGCGGCTGCGGCTGCGGTACGGAAACAGGGGAAGCAGGGGAAGCAGGAGTGGCAGGAGTGGCAGGAGTGGCAGGGGAACCACCACCAGTCCCCTCCCACTCCAGAAACGCCTGACACGACGTGCAGAACTGCGTCCCCTGCGCATTGCTCTGCCCACATGCCTCGCAGATCACGAGACCTCCAGGTCGAAGCCCACATGCGCCGGAATCTCCGTACGGATCAGCTCCTCCAGCCGTACCCGGTCGACCTGGTACGGCTGCGAGGCCCGGACCCGGACCGTCACCCATGGCCGTGGGTCGCCCGGGAACTGTGTGTGCGGCGTCGACGACCACGCCGTGCCGCCGCTCTCGACGATGTCCGGCTCGATCCCGGTCTCCAGGAACACCGCTTCCGCGAGCCCACGCCGGGTGCCGCGCCTGCTGTGCCGCTCGACCGCGCCCCGTACCGCCGCGCGCCGCTGCTCGACCGGGTGGTCCGGACGGGTGTCGACGGCCACCCACTGGGCCAGCCAGGAGAGGAAGTCCTCGGGCGCACTGCGGGGGTCGAGGTGGGCGGGCAGATTGTCGATGGAGAGCAGGATTGGGGCGAGTACGTCGTCGAGCGCCGCGAGGAACCGTTGCAGGAAGTCCTGTTCCAGGTAGACCGCCGGGAGCTGTTCCATCAGCGGGTGCGGTGTCGGCAGGCCGGTCACGGCTGTACGCATGGCGGTCAGGCCTCCCGTACCCGGAGCTGGTGTTCGAAACTGAAGACCAGCGCGTGCCGGTCCAGTGTGATCTTGGTGGTCGGTTCGCCTCGCTGCCCGGTCACGGGGTCCGCGGGGAAGAGGCGTACGTCCTCCACCAGATCCACGCCCGGTACCTGTTGCAGTACGGCGAACGCCTCGCCCGACTGGATCGGCCGGCCGAACGGCCAGCCGTCGCGGCCCGGTCCGCCGCTCAGCGGGTTGAAGTAGCTGTAGAGCGCGGTCAGCGCCTCCTCGCGCACCTGCTCCAGCACGACGCCCCGGCGGGCCTGGACCGTGGCGACCACGGTGACCCCCTGGTAGAAGGGCCGCTCGACCACCAACCGGGCCCCGATGGGCCTTCGTTCGTCCAGATGGCCCGCGATCAGGGCGAGCGTCTGCTGCGGCGGGATCAGCTCGTCGAACTGGATCCGGCCCTGCTCGTCGCTGCGCCCGGCCGGTACGACGAGCAGCCGCACCCCGCCCGCCTCGACGTCCGAGTCCCCGCCGGCCGGGATGCACTGCACCCGGGCCGCGTCGGGCGCGACCTCCCGGGCGAGCAGTTCGTAGTCGTGCGGCACGACGGCCCGGCGCAAGGTCCGCAGCGTCATCGGCCCGCGCACCCGGGCGTTCTCCACCGTCTCGCCGTCGACCCCGCCGAGCGCGGGTCGGCGGTTCTCCACCCGGGCCACGTACGGGATGGCGCTGCGCAGCACCCGGAGCGTGGAGGTGGCCACATTGCCGCGCAGCCCCCCGCCGGTGCGGTACGAGCGCACGCGTACGGTGGCGCCCTTCGGCGGCACCTTGCCGTAGTAGCGGATGGAGCCGTCGCGCTCCCGTACCGCCGGACCGAATTCGACCCGCCCCGAGTTGGGGTCGAGGGTGATGTGCCGGTCCTCGGGGCCGGAGTGCGCGAAGTCGTCGACCCGGGTCCACTCCGTGCCCTGCGGGCCTCCCTCCGAGTCCGCGACCTCGACGACGAAGTCGCCGGGTACGACCGGCGGCCGGCTCACCGTGAAGATCTGGCCGGGTACGCCCTCGGCCGGGCCGAGCACCTCGTCGGTCACCGTCTCGGCGTGCACGGCTCCGACGGTCGCGCCGATCGTGAACGCGGTGATCCGGCGGACCACCGGGGGCGCCATGTAGGTGGGCTGCCCCGGGGCGGCCTCCACCAGGCGGCAGCGCAGCCAGCCGCCGGTCCGGCGTACGACGACGGCGGGCGTGTGGCCCTTCGGCAGGTGCAGGATCAGCTCTCCGGACCGGTTGAAGCCGCCGGTGTCGTCCTTCTCGATCTCGCAGGCCATCCAGGCACTGCCGTCCCACGCCTCCCAGATCAGCGGCGGCCGCAGCGGGTCCACGCCGACGCCCTCGACCGCGCAGTCCAGCCGCAGCACGACGACTCCCGACGGGACGGCCGCGGACAGGCCCACGTAGAGGGCGTCGCCGGGCGCGGGCGTGGCGCCGAAGCAGGGGACGGACCGGCCGAGCGCGAGTTCCTCGGTACGGTCCAGGGCGTCGCCGGACGTCGGCCAGGCGGCGAGGTGGGCGAACTCGCAGGGAACTATGGACAGTTCGCCGACGGTGGTGAAGACCACCGCCTCCTCGGTCTCCGTGCGCACGGTCGCGACCTCCGTGCCGGCCCGCACCCGTACCGGCTCCGGCTGCGGCGCGGAGAGCCGGAACGTCACATCGGTGCGGGCGGCCGTGGGCTGGTGGAGCCGGACCCCGATCAGGTCGAGGAAGGTCAGATAGCTCTTTTCCGGGACCCGGTTCACCCGGTAGACGAGCTGGTCGACCATGGTCGCGAAGGCCTCGATGAGGGTCACGCCCGGGTCCGACACATTGTGGTCGGACCACTCGGGGCAGCGCTGCTGGACGAGCCGTTTCGCCTCGTCGACCAGGCCCTGGAAACGGCGGTCGTCCAGATACGGGCTGGGCAGCGTCACGCGCCGTCCACCTCCTCGTGCTGCGGGATCACATAGAACGGGAAGACCAGGTTCCGGGGGTCGTTGGCGCCCCGGACGGTGTAGCCGATGTCGATGTACAGGACGCCGTTGTCCACCTCGTCGAACCGGACGACGACCTCGGTGACCTCGATCCGGGGCTCCCACCTGTCGAGCGCGAGGCGCACCTCGTACGCGAGCTGCCCAGCAGTGCCCGCGTCCGCCGGGGCGAACACGTAGTCGTTGACGGCGCAGCCGAACTCGGGCCGCATCGGCCGCTCGCCCGGTGACGTCGCCAGGATCAGCCGGATCGACTCCTCCAGCTCGTGCTCCCCGCGTACCAGGGCGATGGAACCGGTGGCGTCGGTGCGCGGCGGGAAGGCCCAGCCCGCGCCGATGAACTCCTGACCCATGGACGCTCAGCCTCCGATCAGTACCGTCGGGCACCCGGACACGATGGGTGCGCCGCAGGCGGCCCGGTCCCCGACGCGTGCGGCGGGCTGCCCGCCGATCAGCACCGTGGTGCTGCCGGGCGGCGTTATCGCGGACGGGGCGTGCACCGCGGGCGGCGGCATCGCGCACAGGTGCGGGGTGCCGACCGTGGCGGCGGGGAGCCCGCCGATCAGCACGGTCGGGACGCCGGGGGGCCCGACCGTGCCGGGGTGTCCGGTGGGGTCGCCGACCCGTGCGGCTGCCGCCGCGGCTGCTGACATGGAAGTCCGTTCCTCTCGATCGGCGCGTCCGCGCGGTCAGTTGATCCTCACCATGGGTGCGTTGATGGTCAGGGAGCCGCCGCCCTTGATGTCGGTGCGCTGCGTTCCGTTGACCGCGACCTGGGCGCCCCGGACGTCGACCGTGCCGCCGGTGGAGAGCTTGACCTCGCCGTTCCCGCCGTCGACGGTCACTCCGCTGCGGGACTTCAACGTGACGCTGTCGCCGCTCAGTTCGAGCGTTCCCTGCCCGCCGTCCAGCGCGACCCCGCGGGCCGCCTTGATGGACACCTGCTGCTTGGCCTCGATGTTCACGCTGCCGTCGCTGTTGATCACGATCACGGTGCCCCGGCGGTCCAGATCGATCTTCAGCTTTCCGTCGCCGGTGAGCAGGCGTACGCCCTGCGGTCCGTTGGCGTCGTCCAGGATCTCCAGCTGGTTGCCGCTCTTGGAGGCGACCGAACGTCGGTTGACGGCCCCGCTGGTCGGGTCGACCAGCGGGCTTGCCGGGGCGGGTGGTGCGGCGGACGATCCGGTGACCGGGGCGGCGGCGGGCGGGGCTGTGGACGATCCGGCCGACGGGGTCACGGGCGATCCGGCCGCAGGGACGGCTCCGGCGCCCGGCCCGGACGCGCCACCGGCATCCCCGCCCGGTCCGCCGGCACCACTGCCGCCGCTGCCCTGCGACGGCCGGTCCTTCCCGTTGTACAGACCGGCGAGGACGTACGGGCGGTCCAGGTGTCCGTGCTCGAATCCCACCAGCACCTCTCCCCCGACCTCGGGGATGAACGCTTCGCCGCCGCTCGTCCCGCCCGACTGCGCCGTACGCGCCCAGTCGCTCGCGTACTCGTCCGACAGCCAGGGGAACCGCACCTTGACCCGGCCCGAGCCCTCCGGGTCCTGGGTGTCCGTAACCGTCCCGCTGACCAGCCCCGCGCAGCGCGACCCGCCACCTGACCCCGCTCCGGACCCGCCCGCCCCCGGTCCTCCGCCGGTCAGACCGAACAGCGAACGCTCCTGCTGCCCGGAGACCGTGAGCCAGGTCTCGTACCCGCGCACCGGGTCGAAGACATGGCGCGACGACGTGACCGTGTACCGCCCCTCGAACGGCGCCCCCACCGCGTTGAGCGCCACCGCGCTGCCGGCCCGCACCTCCGGGTTCCCCCGGATCACCGCCTCCAGCTCCGCGAACGACCCGGCGATCCGCTCCGCCAGGGCCTTTGCCGCCTGATCCACCTGCGCCTGCGCCCCGTACGCCGTGTCCGTGACCACGAAACGCGCCTCGCCGAACGGGGCGGACACCTCGGCCGCGCTCACCCCCAGCTCCAAGGTGGCCGACTTCCCGGCGGGCGCCCGCCCGACCAGCGGCTGCTTGGTCTTGACGTCCCAGCCGCGCACCTCGACCTCGGAGACCTGCTCGGCGGACGACACCCCGGCCCGGCAGCGCAGCAGATTGCTGCCCATCTCCAGGACCAGCGGATTGCGGTCGGCCCGTGCCGAACCGTCGGGCGCGCCGCTCGCCTCTGCGGGCCTGGTGATGTGCAGCTGCCCGTCGAGTACGTACGCCTGCGCGCCCGCCTCCTCCGCCAGATCGCGCACGAACTCCCAGTCGGTGACGTTGGGCTGGACGATGTGTTCGAGCACGGGACCGGCCACGTCGACCTTTCCCGGCTTCAGTCCGGCGCGCTGGGCGACCTGGGCGCAGATGTCGGCGAGCGTCATGTTCTGGTAGCTGGCCACCCGGCGGCCGCGGAACAGCCGGTGCGACTCGTCGAGACCGCGTACGACGGTGAAGGTACCGGTCTCGTCGAGCTCCACCTCCAGGGCGGTGACCACGCCCTTCAGCAGCGGTTTCGGGGCCGAGTCGCCGCCCGCCCGGGCCAGCAGCCTGACCTCGCTGCCGATCTTCAGCCCGGTCTGGCCCAGCAGCACCCGGTCCGGGTCGCGGAAGCGCAGCAGGAACAGGTCGGGCAGCGTCCGGCTGTCGTCGACGTACCCCTCGACCAGCGTGTTCACGAACTTCGGCGGCAGCGGACTGCCCCCGAGCTCCACCACCAGCGCCGTCGCGACGCCCGGCTGCGCCATCAGGACCGCCCTCCGTCCCGGCCCTCTTCGAGCCGACTCAGCTCGTCGAGCGCCGGGAGCAGCAGCTCCCGTCCGGGGGCCAGCCGCATCGGGTCGTCGATCCCGTTCGCCTCCGCGATCACCCGCCAGGCCGCCGGATCGCCGTACTCGCGCTGGGCGAGCGACGGCAGCGAATCCCCGGCGCCCAGCCGATGCACCCGGCGGGCCGCGAGGGCGCCCGAGGTCGGGTTCTGCCCCGGGGTGTCGCCACTGATCTCCTCCATCGTCACCTGGCAGACGGCCCGGATCGGCACGCCCGACGTGGTGAACAGGGTGTATTTCGCCTGCACTTGACTGACATAGCCGGGGAACCCGGTCAGCCCGCCCCAGTGGAAAACCACCCACGGCGGCGACGAACGCTGCTGCTGACGGGTCTCGTTGGTCGGCACGCAGCACGCGAAGAGCTGCTCCACGGAGGTCACCACCCGGGTGTCCTGGGTGTCGCTGGCGTCGAAGAACATCTCCACGGTGAGCTTGCTGGGCTGCGAGCCCTGGTACTCCGGCGGGCCGGAGCTCTTCGCGCCCTTGGCCGGGCTCCGTTTCCAGGAGGCTGCCTTGGTGAGGCTGAGTTCCTTGGGGTTGAACTGGAAGTCGATCCGCCCGCACGGGCCGCCGGGAGTGAGGCCACCGCCGGTCGGCGGGGTGCGCAGCTCCAGGTAGGCGTGCTCCAGCTTGGGCCTGGCCGAACCTCCCTTGCCCGCCTTCGCGGCCGATGCCCCCGCCGTGCCGGCGGCACTGAAGGCGATGGGACCCGCACCGCTCACGTCGCTCAGCCCTCCATCACATAGCCGTGATGGGCGATCTCGATCGTCTCCATCGCGACCTTGGGCGATTCGGGGGTGAAGGAGGGGCCGGTCCAGCGGACGGGCACGACCTCCAGCAGCCCCCACTGGGCCACCTTCTGCCCGTCCCCGGTCCGTGCCTCGATGTGCGCCGTCTTGCGGCTGAACCCGGTCGTCATGGTGGCGAACCAGCGCGCCACCTTCTCGGTCTCCTTGGTCAGCGGCCTGGACAGCTTGACGTTCGAGTACTTCAGGCGGGTCGGCAGCTGCCACAGATGCCCGTTGTTGCCGCCCTCCTCCCGTGTTTCGAGCACCACTTCGCAGCCCAGCCCGTCACATGTGTTGAACGATCCGAGCTCGATGTCGTCGATCGTGACGACGAAGCAGACGCTGACGGCGGGATCGTTTTCCTGGGCGGTGGCCATGGCGCTTACCTCTCACTTCGCTTTGTTGTCGCTGCCGTTCTCAGTGCCTGGTGTTGATGAGGAATCCCGCTCGTTCGCGTTCCAGCCGCAGATCCGCCTTGAAGAGCCTGCTGAGCGGCGGGTACAGGGCGCGTACCAGCTCGTCGGTGACGACGGGCGCACCTCCTGGGGCGGCGCCGTGGCCGGGAGCGCCGGGCGCGGCGTGTTCCTCGGCCGCGGGTCCGGGTTCCGGTTGGGGCTCCGGGTCGGGTTCGGGCACGGCCTCCCGGGGCGGATCCGGTGGCGGTGGCTCCTCGGTCCCGGTCTCGCGCTGGACGACGGGCGGCGCGTACGGCGGGGGCGGAGACCCGAAGACGACGCTGCCGTCGGCCATCCGCTGTGCCACACCGGCGGCCACGGCGACCGAACCGGCCGAGGTGAAGGAGGGCGCGGAAGGCGCGGAGGGAGTGTGGGCGGCGGACGGTGCGGTACGGCTACCGGACCCCGGCAGTGAACGGGGCACCGGCGGCCCCCCGGCTGCCTGCCGCTGAAGGGCGTGAAGCGGCGGGGAGGGCGCGCCCGTCCCCTGCCCCGGAGCCGTGACGTTACGTTGCAGCGCCGCCGGTACGGACGGTGTCGCCGCCATCGACGGCGCCCCCGCCCCACCGGACGTCCAGCGCACCGGAACGGCATCGGCCAGGGACACCGGTTCTGCACCTGGCACCGACATCGGCCCCGCACCGGCCGGCGGAGACGGTGCCGCTTCGTCCACTGCGGAACGCTGTACGGCCCCCGGACCACCGCTGCGCGCGTTCTGGAGCGTGACGGGCCGGTCGGCGAGCAGCGGCGCGACCGGAGCGGTGCTCGGGGGCGGCGCCAGGGGAGACTGCGGCGGCACGGCGGGGGTCCGCTGCACCGCCGACGTGGATGCCGACGGTGTGGAGTCCGACGCGGCGGGGAGCAAGGGAGAGTCGCCGAGCAGCGGCGCGGTGGGCCCACCGGAGTCGGGCTGCGCCTCCGGGGCCACGGGCACCTGAGCGGCCTCAGGGACCTCACCGGCCTCACCGCCCCCACCGTCCGCCACGCTCCGGGCAACCGGAATCCCCCCGGCCTCCGCACCCAAACCGTCAACAGCGACCTGTCGCTGTGCCGTTGGTGGCAGCGCAGACATCGGCGCACCAAGACCGGGCGCGCGCCGGGCCGAGCCGGGGGCGGGCGGCATCACCGAGCGTTGAACGGGCACAGCCGGGGACGGGTGCGGGGACGGGGACGGGTGCGGGTGCGGGGACGGGTGCGGCGTCGCGGGCTCTGGCGCAGCCGATTCGGATGCCGCCACAAGCGGCTGCTCGCCCACCAGTTGGCGTACCGGCAACTCCGCCACGGCCGACTCCCCGGCCGACGTCATCGCGGGCGCATCACCCGGGACGACGCGCTGCATGGGTACGGACAGGGGGACGGACCTGACCGCGACCGGCAGCTCCGTCGAACGCTCCACGGACCGCTGCACCGGCGACGGACGGTCCACGGCGACCGGGGTGGCCGGGGCGGCCGGGGCGGTGATCCCGTGCACCAGCCCGGTGGGCGCGTCCGGACTGACCAGATGCCCGAGCGGGGTCCCGAGCGAGGCGTCCTGCCGGGTGGAGAGCGACCCCTGGAATCCGGAGGGGTCGATGACCAGATCCTGAGTCCCCAGGGTCCGCTGGATCGGCGGCAGTTCGGACAGGTCGACCCGTTCGCGCGGCGCCGCCGGCGGAGCAGCGCCCGCACTGCCCGCCTCCGCGCCCGTGCTCGCCTCCGTGCGCCCGCCACCGCGCAGCCAGGACATCAGGCCCATGGATTTTCCCGCCCTCCCTGCGCTGTTCGCTACTGCCCGTTGAGGCGAGCGATCTGTGCGACGAACCTCAGTCGTTCCGGGTGCTCCAGGTCCAGCAGCTCATCGAGCGGCCAGTGGAAGTGATAGGCGAGGTACGCGACCTCCTCGTAGAGCAGGTCGGCCGCGTACGTCACGATTCCCCCAGGCGGCCACCGGCGAGATTCACCGCGAACTCCTCCTGGCAGGACGGACAGGTGACGGCGGCGCGGGTGTGTCCCTCGGCGTTGATCCGCCGGTAGAAGTCCTGGAGGAAGGCCAGGTCGGAGGCGAAGAGGTCCTCGATGATGCCGGGGTGGATGTCGTCGATCGTGCCGATCCGGGTGACGACCCGGGCGATGAGCACGACCGAGAGGTACGCGGAGTTCTCCCGCACCCGGTCGTCCCGCAGCGGCACGAGTTCGTCGCGCGCGGTCGCGAGCCGCATGACGCCCGTATGGTGCACGACGCCCGCGTCGTCGACGTACCCGCGCGGCAGCTCGAAGGTGAACTCGGTGCGGAGCTGCTCCCGTTGGCCGGACCGCCCGCTCCCACCGGCCGGGAGGTGCGCGTCCGGCCGTTCAAGGGCCTCCGCCGGAGCCGTACGTCGCATCAGTCGAGTTCCATGCTCTCGTAGGTGATCGCGAGTTTCTCCGTCAGGACCGAGGTGTCACCGGCCTTGAGGGTGCCGATCTCCAGGGACTTCGGCCAGGCGT
This sequence comes from Streptomyces sp. NPDC002958, assembly GCF_055563255.1. Classification (NCBI taxonomy): domain Bacteria; kingdom Bacillati; phylum Actinomycetota; class Actinomycetes; order Kitasatosporales; family Streptomycetaceae; genus Streptomyces; species Streptomyces sp. NPDC002958. Next base: position 95,840 of record NZ_JBVHDS010000005.1, read on the forward strand.
TGATGAGCTTGTAACGCTTGATGGCGATGCCTTCGTGGTCGTACACGATGACCGCGCCGTTGCGGCGGGCTGCGGTCATCCGGCCGAACCGGGAGTCCTTGATCCACCGTTCGAAGCTGTTGTCCTCGGTGAGACCGCGGGTCACGGTCACCTCACCGGCCTTCGGCCTGCCGGGGAGCTTCTTGATGGCGTAGCGGCCGTCGGCGGTGTTCTGCTTCAGCTCGATGACGTCCTGCTCCATCTTCAGACCACTGACCTCGGTGATCTGCTTGATGACGACGCTGTCGAATTCGAGGCCGAAGGAGGCCCCGACGGTGCTGTCGAGATCGGGAAGTGGCACAACAGGCTCCTTTACCGCTTTTACCGCTTGGTGGACCTCAGGACGGCCGCGCTGCTACGGCCCGGCGCCCGGCGGCGCTACTCGTCGACGCCGCCGGTGCCCCCGGTCAGCTGGGAGAGGCGGAAGACGACGAACTCCGCCGGCCTGACCGGTGCCACCCCGATCTCACAGATGACCTGACCTGCGTCGATGCTCTCCGGCGGGTTGGTCTCGCGGTCGCACTTGACGTAGAACGCCTCTTCCGGGGTGAGCCCGAACAGCGCCCCCTTGCGCCACTCGTTGACCAGGAACGCCGAGACCGTGCGCCGGATACGGGCCCACAGGGCGTCGTCGTTCGGCTCGAAGACGACCCACTGCGTACCGGCGAGGATCGACTCCTCCAGGTAGTTGAAGAGGCGCCGGACGTTCAGATAGCGCCAGGCGGGGTCGGAGGCCAGCGTGCGCGCGCCCCAGACCCGGATGCCGCGCCCGGGGAAGGACCGGATGCAGTTCAGCCCGATCGGGTTGAGCAGATCGTGTTCGCCCTTGGTCAGCTGGGTCTGGAGGGCGACAGCACCGCGTACGACCTCGTTGGCCGGGGCCTTGTGCACACCGCGCGACTCGTCGTTACGTGCCCAGACCCCGGCGATGTGGCCGCTCGGCGGGACGAGTCGGGCGCGTCCGGACGAAGGATCGGCGACCCGGATCCAGGGGTAGTAGAGCGTGGCGTACTTGGAGTCGAAGTTGGCCTGGCCGGTGCGCCAGGCGCGAATCTGCTGCGGGCTCAGTCCGGGCGGCGGGTCGAGAATGGCGACGCGGTCGCCCATCAACTCGCAGTGACTGACCAGCCCTTGCTGCACGGCGATGACCGACTCCAGGTCCAACAGCCCGCGTTCGTACGCGCTCATCAGGTCCGGCACGGCGATGGTCGTGACCTCTTCGACCGCTTCGAGCCCGCCGAGACCGGTCCGGCGGTCGGGGTCGCCGACGTACAGCTCGGGGGTCAGCGCCCCGGCGCCGCCGGGTGATGCGGGGGCGGCGGGGGCGGCGGGGGCGAGGGTCACGGTCTGCGGCTCGGGTTTGGCGGGAGCGGCACCACGCCCGGACTCACGTATCTCGATGAGCTCGGACTTGGTGTTGACCCGGGTGGCGACGTTCTCCTTGCTGCGCTTGGTCGTGACGCCCGGGTACGTCTCCGCGACCTGCCCGTCCCGCTTCACGATCAGCTGGAAGACGTCGGAGGGCGGATCGTCCCCCTCCACCTCGGTCACCTCGACGGTGACCTCTCCCGTCACACCGGGGCGGGGCTTCACCGCGTACGGCCCGAGCTGCGTCTCCGACCCCGCGGGCAACTGCCCGGCGCTCCGTTCGTCGTCTCCTTCTGCCGGCGGCTCGGTGCCGTCACCGATGCGCACCACGTAGCAGACGCCGCCACCGTTGGCGAAGAATCCGTACACGGCCGACGCCAGATACGTCCCGTCGACGAAGTCACCGAATGTGCCGGCGAACTGGCTCCAGTTGGTGATCAGCGTCGGCTCGTCGAACGGGCCCTTCTGGGCGAAGCCGACGAAGGCGGCGACCGAGGTGCCCACCCCTTCGATCGGCCGGGACCCGGACTCGATCTCTTCGACGTAGACGCCCGGGGACAGGTACGACGGCATGTGAGTCTCTCCTTGGCCGGGGAACGCCCGCAATTCTTGCGAGAGCGGCGATCACCGGGAACGGACACTCGGTCGCCCACCCGTGCACCGGCCGCTGCCCGATCAGGCAACGTCCTCGCGCTTTACGTGTCAGCGCGCGCTGCCCCCGGACCCGTCCCCATGCGCTGCATACGCGAGGTACCGCCCCCGCACGCTGGGGCGGCGGCAGGGCCATGTGCGTCAAGTGCCGACTGTCCGGGGAAGTGGTGGGCCGGGAGGGCGGATGAAGGCGGTTCCGGAGAAGGACCCCGCCTCCGTGTCCGGCCGTGGAGGTACTCCCCCTCACGAGAACGTGACAGTCACGCCCGAAGTGTCACGTTCGCAGACACCCCCACCCCACCACCGGACCGATGTCCGCCCCTCCGGGGACCGCCCTGCCCCTGATCCGCGCAGCCTGCAACGTCTGCAACGCGCGGCGGGGAACGCGGCGGTCTCCCGCCTGGTCGCGCAGCGTTATACCGCCCCCGTCAAACCCTCCCCAGCCCAGGCGCCCGGTTTCCGGAAGGTGAAGGCGGATGTGGCGGCGAAGCGGACGAGGGTCGCGGCCCACGCCCCCGCAGCCACCGAGTCGAAGTCCGCGCAGGACGCGGCGGTCGCTCCCCCCGACGACAAGGAGGCGCAGGGCAAGGCGGCGAACGCGGAGAAGATGAACGCGGCGAAGCCGGGCGAGTTCAACAAGCAGGCGTTCGTCGACGCGGTGAACAAGGCGATCGACGCGCAGGCGCCGAAGAACCTCGATCAGGCGGACAAGTTCTCCAAGTCGGGGAAGGCCGACAAGATCAAGGACGAGGTCGACGGCAAGGTCTCGGACGGCAAGGAGTCCTCCGCCAAGGACATCGACACGGCGACGAAGGCGCCGCCGGACACGTCGGCCGCCAAGGACAAGCCAGTCACCCCGATGACCCCGGACCAGGCGCCGGCCAACCCCGGCGCCCCGTCCGCCACGGACGCGATCCCGGAGAAGCAGCCGGCCGCGGTCACGGACTTCTCCCAGGGCCCGGCCGCCAACGATCAGACGATGGCGGACGCGGAGGTCACCGAGGAGCAGCTCGCCAAGGGCAACGAGCCGGAGTTCGATCAGGCCCTTTCGGCGAAGAAGACGGCTGAGACGGACTCGGCGAAGGCGCCGGTCAAGGGCAGGGCGGCCGAGGCCGAGCAGTTGTCCACGGCGAAGGCGGGCGCGGCGGCGTCCGGGGCGCAGGCCATGAACGCCCTGACCGCGACGCGTGCTTCGGCGGGGAAGCAGGTCGACGGGGGCAAGGGCGAGACGAAGTCGAAGGACGAGAAGAAGCGCGCCGAGGTCACGGCGACGCTGCAGAAGGTCTACGACGGCACGAAGAAGGACGTCGAGGAGACCCTGTCCGGCCTGGACAAGAAGGTCGACACGGCGTTCACGACGGGGGAGAAGGCGGCGAGGGACGCGTTCACCGCGGACCACAAGCGCCGGATGAAGAAGTACAAGGACAAGCGGTACTCGGGGATGTTCGGGCCGGCGAAGTGGGCCAAGGACAAGCTCATGGGCATGCCCAAGGAGGCCAACGACCTCTTCCAGGAGGCCCGCAAGCTCTACGTCGCGAAGATGCAGGCGGTCATCTCGTCCGTCGCCGACATCATCGGCGCCGAACTCGGCAAGGCGAAGGCCCGTATCGCCAAGGGTCGTGCGGAGTTGAAGGCCGAGGTCGACAAACTCCCCGCCGACCTGCGCCAGTTCGGCGAGGAGGCGGCGAAGGACTTCGCGGGGAAGTTCGACGACCTGGAAGCCACCGTCAATGAGAAGTCCGAACAACTCGTCCAGGACCTGGCCACGAAGTACACCGCCGCGCTGAACAAGGTCGACGAGGAGATCAAGAAGCTCCAGGAAGCCAACAAGGGCCTGGTCGACAAGGCGAAGGACGCGATCGTCGGCGCCCTCAAGACGATCAACGAGCTGAAGAACCTCCTGCTCGGCATCCTCGCCAAGGCCGCCTCCGCGATCATGAAGATCATCAAGGACCCGATCGGCTTCTTGGGCAACCTGGTCAAGGCAGTCGGCGCGGGCCTCAACCTCTTCATCACCAACATCGCCACCCACCTCAAGACCGGCGTCGTGTCCTGGCTGCTCGGCACCGCGGTCAAGGCGGGCCTCGAACTCCCCCAGAAGTTCGACCTCAAGGGCATCATCCAGCTCATCGCCTCCCTCCTCGGCCTGACCTGGGACAACATCCGCGCCCGCATCACCCGCAAGGGCGTCCCCGACCAGGCGATGACCGCCGTCGAACAGTCCGTCCCCGTCGCCCAGACCCTCGCCCGCGAGGGCCCCGCGGGCGCCGTCAAGGAAATCACCGCCGAGGCCGGCGACCTCAAGGCCACCATCCTCGAGAAACTCACCAGCTACCTGATCCCCACCGTCATCATCGCCGGCATCACCTGGATCATCTCCCTCCTCAACCCCGCCTCCGCGTTCGTCCGCGCGGTCAAGGGAATCATCGACATCGTCACGTTCATCGTGAACCAGGGCGCCCAGATCGTGGAGTTCGTCAACGCCGTCCTCGACGCCGTAATCGCCATCGCCAACGGCGGCACCGCAGGCGTCCCCAAGATGGTCGAAGCCGCCCTCGCCGCCAGCGTCCCCCTCCTCATCGGCTTCCTCGCCTCACTCCTCGGCATCGGCAACCTCGCCAACAAAGTCAAATCCGTCTTCCACGCCGTCGCCAAACCCGTCAACCGCGCCATCGACAAAATCGTGGGCTTCATCGCCAAAAAGGGCAAAGCCCTTTGGAACAAACTCAAGCGCGACAGGAAGGACAGAAAGAACGATGAGACTCCCAACAGCCGCAACGTGAAAAGAGAGGCCCGCCGGCTCCTGGCAGGCCCCACTTCCTCCCCCATGTCCGCCGAAAGCCATCTGGATCTAGCGATCAAGAAGACGATGGAAACCCTGCGCCCACAGGGACTCAAGTCACTCCGGAAAATAAAGGGAGAAGACTCCACTTCCTTCAAGGTAGTAGCACGCGCCAGCGCGCCCGTGACGGTCGCAGAGGGGACCATCAGAAGGCCTGATGACCCCGAGGACGAGAAATACGAGAACGAAATAAGAAAACATCTTCACAAGCATGGCAAAGAATGGTCCGAGAGCGCACCGCACGACTGGTGGTGGGATAAGCAACTGGAGAATCCAAAAGCAGGGGAAAGTAAAATTTGGCCGTCGCGAGACGACGCCCTATCGGATACCAATGCGGACGGTATCGAATATTTGCGTAACGATCGGTCGGCATACGCCCACCCAAAACTTATCAAATACTTCAAAGAAGCTCCTGGCACCAGGTCGGCCGACACCAAGACCTTCCGGGATTACGTGTTCACGAGCGAGGATCGAAATCCTGTACGCGAAGAATTCCTCAAGAAAATCGGAAATGGCGCAGCCGCAAATGTTACCAAAAAAGGAAAAGAAGGAGTTGCAGCCTCAAGCGCAACCGATAAACTTAAGGCCAGCCTGACAGACCAGATCAGTAAGATCGGGTTCGATCCGAGGCTTTCCCACTACGGAAAGTTCCATCCCTTCCTAAAAGACAGCGTGGAACCCGATCTGGTCGAGGCCGTAAAGAAGGCGGGCGGCCTCATCCCCTTCTTGGAAAAAATGCTTCTGGGAGAAGACGGCAAACGGAAGCCCGGCGATTCGAGCGAGAGATCAGTGCAAGGAATAACATGGCAGAAATTCAGCGACCTCTGGAACTCCGGCAGCGCAAACTCTGATTGGGTCAAGGGCAGGTTTCGCGATGCCATGCCGAACCATCACGAATGGATCCCATCCGATCTCATCAGGGATGTCCTGCAGCATGCAATATCTCTGCACGACGCGGATAAGGCTGCCGAAGGATTACGTTGGCTTCGACTCCATCATCTTTTGCGCTCACCAACCAACTTCGTCATCTGGAAGCGCCCCGAAGGACCCTCCAGCCCGCCCGGAGGCCACGTGGGCACCTTCTACAGGAACGATGAGGACAAGTCAATCTTCACGAATGGTACCGAAGACTTCCATAATCGACTTCAAGCGATCTTCCGGGAGAGCCAGGAGGCGGGTGCGCTTGCCTGTCTGGATAAAATTATTGAAGAGTTTGAGGATGGGCCACTCATCTGGTCGGGCAGCACTGCTGGTCTGCCGCCGGAAGTCGTCAGAGATCCAGTTGGAGTACGCTACAGGATAGCACCGAGCCAATACGCTTCCTGGAGTGTCAGAAAGCTGGCCGAAGAGCAGAGCAAAAACTACCAGCAAATTCTCAAAGATTTCGAAAAAGTAAGAGATGAGATAGAAAAAATAACCTAGTGAGGATTCGCGAACATGGACCCTTCCGTAGCACAGGCGATCAGCCGAGAGATCGGGCAGCAGCAACCGTTCTCGCTCGAATTGCTTCAGTCGGTTACCTACCTCCACGTCTCCTACGCCCGAAATCTGGAAGACCTATCGGCTTGCCAGAACCTGGAAATCCTTCAACTAATCGGCTGCGATCCTGTCGATCTCGACCAGTTGGGTGAACTCCCAGCGCTCGCCACAATCGTCGTACAGTTCAGCAACCTCGAAAACCTTGCCGGGATCGAGAACTTTCCCTTATTGAGGCGCCTCACCGCAGGAATGAACCGGATCGAGGATCTGAGCGCTCTCCTCTCGTGTCCAAAGATGCGGCGTCTGGACGTCCGGGGGAACCCGTTGTCCGAAAACTCCTACCGGATTCTTGCGCCGCAGTTACAGGAAAAGGGTGTCCGGGTTTCCGTTTCCGACGAGCTCGACTGGAAAATGACCCTCGAACTGCAACGCCGCGGTCTTCCGTACTGCTTCTACAAGGCACACGACGGGACCAGACTGTGCCGCCCCGGACTGGCGTTGACAGACATGCCCGACCTGAGCCATCCCATCGTGGCCCGCGAAGAACTGGCGAATCTGCTTGATCAGAACCCGGACGAAGTACCCAAACTCTTCGACCGTATGGATCTGATGCCGACCACCCTCGGCCCCTGAGGGGGCTTCGCGAGTTCGAGTAACTACGCGAAGCGCTCCCCGCAGCGGGCTGCAGAACACCGGTTCCGGGTCTTGGGAGAGGCGACCGTATGCCGGGCAGACCCGGTCCAACATGCAGGGGGACTCGCCACCCTCGTAGGAGACGGCGAGGTTGGGCGCGGGCTTAATCGTCAGGCCGGGGCGGTGGCGGTGGACGGCCCGTACCTGCTCTCGTTGATTCGAAGATGCCGCGCGGTCTCCAGCGGCGTCATGATCGGGTCCCGGAATTTGTTCACCACCAGCGGCACCTCCCTCAGGCCCAGCGTTACACATTGAAGTGGCTCACCCCCAGACTCAAGCGGTTCAGGAACCGTACGTTTGGTCTGAATGCCGCCAGACAGCTTTCTCTGTCCAGTCACCCGAGGGGGTGAAGTCAGGGGCGGGACCTGCTATCAGGCGTCGGCCACCCGCACCGGCAGCGACTTCATCCCGTTGATGAAGTTCGACACCAGGCGGCGCGGTGGGGCCGCGAGGCGGAGCGGGCCGGGTGGCAGGGCGCGGCACACATCCTCGTACAGCGCCCGTAGTTGCAGCCGCGCGAAGTGGGCGCCCAGGCAGACGTGCGGGCCGTGGCCGAAGGAGACGTGGGGGTTCGGGGTGCGGGTGAGGTCGAGGGCGAACGGGGCGGGGAAGACGCGTTCGTCGTGGTTGGCGGAGGCGTGGAAGACGACCACCTTGTCGCCGGTGCGGATGCGGGTGCCCGCCAACTCCGTGTCCTCGCGGGCCGTGCGGCGGAAGGTGAGGACTGGGGGGTGGCGGCGGAGGAGTTCGTCGACGGCGGTCGCGAACCCCACCTCGCCGTCGCGCAAGCGGCGGTACGCCTCGGGGTTCTCCGCCAGGAGGTGCAGGCCGCCGGGGGCCGCGCTGCGTACGGTGTCGTTGCCGGCGATCACCAGCAGGAAGAAGAACATCTCCAGTTCGGGGGCGGTCAGTTCGGGGTCCGTGGCCAGGGACGTCATGACGTCGTCGGCGGGGTGCCGGCGCTTGTGGGCCGCCAGGGCGTGGGCGTAGTCGAACATGTCGCGCAGGGCGGATGGGGAACGGGGGTTGACCGGGTTGCCGTCCGGGCCGAGTGGTGGCGTTCCGGCCTCGTCGGGGTCCTGGTAGCCGATGACGCGTCGGGTCCAGTGGAGGAGGAGCGCGCGGTCGGTGTCCGGTACGCCGAGCAGGTCGGTGAGGTTGAGCAGGGCGTAGTCGTCGGTGACTTGGGTGACGAGGTCGCAGGTGCCGTCGCCGGACCGTGCCTCGGTGACCGCCCGGGTGAGCAGGAAGCGGGCGCGTTCGCGGACAACCTTCTCGAAGCGGTCGATGCGCTTCGGGGTGAAGGCGCGGCTGACGAGTACGCGCAGGCGTCGGTGGTGCGGTGGGTCCTGGTTGAGCATCATGCGGCGGATGAACGGGAGGTCGGCGGGGTCCGGGTCGCGGATCTGGGTGGCGCCCAGGTACGAGGAGTACGTCGAGGAGTCCTTCAGGACCCGGACCGCGTCCTCGTGCCGGGTGACCGCCCAGAAGCCGGGGCCCGCCGGCCAGCCGAGCACCTCCGGCTCCTCCTGCCACGCCACGGGGTGGTGGTCGCGCAGGAGGCGGTAGCGGTCGTGGGGGATGCCCTGCGCGTACTGCCTGGGGTCGAACACGTCCGGCACGGACCCGGACCCGGTCATGCCTCCGCGCCCTCGACGTCCGCCCGCAGGAAGTCCTCCACCACGCGGATCAGGTCGAGCGGGGCCTCGTCCATCGCGTAGTGGCCGCACGACGGCAGCTCCACCAGTTCGGCCCGGGGGAACCAGCGCATCCAGGTGGCGCGCTGCAGCTCGGCGGAGAGGGCCGGGTCCAGCGCGCCCACGACGGCGAGAGCGGGCACGGGCGAACCCTCGATCTGGGCGTGAAAGTCCTCGCCCGCCCAGGAGTCCAACCAGGCCCGGAACGCTTTGGCGTCGCTTCGTTCGACCGAGCGGCGCACCATGCGATCCAGCCAGCCCGCAGGGCGTCGGCCCCCGGTGGTGGTGTCGAGGATGATCCGCCGGTTCTGCGGAGTGTGCGCCGCCGCGGCGAAGAGTTCCCACTGGTCGGGCGGGAGAGGCAGGCCGGATGCGGGGACGGGCGAGACCCCGACGATCCTGCGCACCCGCTCCGGCGCGGCGGCCAGCGTCCGCTGGACGACGGAGCCGCCCATCGAGTGACCGATCAGCGAGAATCGCTCCCAGCCGAGCCGGTCGGCCAGCGCGAGCACGTCCTCGGCGCCCTCGGCCGTGGTGTACGAGCCGGCCGCGCCCCGCGCCTCGCCGTATCCCCGCAGGTCCACCACCGCGTACTGGAACGCACCGAGGTCGAGGTCCGGCAGCACAGGGACGTACGCGGAGCGGTCGGCGAGCCAGCCGTGCACCGCAATCACCTTGTGCGGGCCGTCACCGTGCAGTTCGTGGGGCAGAACAAACAATGCGGTCACACTGACTCCCGTCACCGTACGGAGAGGAACCGGGCGATCACCGACCGGCCTCGGACCACAGTCGCGCCAACTACGGCCCCGCGCAAGGGAGCGTGCCCGGTGCCCGCCGCTCCATCTCGGCAAGCACAACCTTCTACTAGTTCATGTATTAGATTGATGGCATGAGCGACGACATCACCTACGGCGTGGGCGAAGGCCCCACCGCCAACGTCTCCGTCAGCCTGCACTCGGGCAATATCGCGGCCGTCCGTGCACTCGTGGGGAAGCGGGGCTTCTCCGCCTACGTGGACGCTGCCGTGCAGCGCCAGATCGAACGGGACAACCTCGCCGAACTGACCAACGCGCACGAGGCGGAGCACGGCGCGCTGAGTCGTACGGAGGTCGATGCCGCCCGAGCACTTCTGCGGGGCGACGACGATGATGCGCAGAACGCCGCCTGATGGCTCGGGCCGGAACGCTCGTGCTGGACAGCGAGGGTCTGTCCAAGGTCGTCGCTGATGACCGGCAGGTCATGACGCTGCTCCGTGGAGCGGAGCAGGAGGACATGAGGCTGGTCGTCAGCGTTCTCACCCTCATCGAGGCTCACCACCAGAGGGTGAACGCCGCCCGGTTCAACTGGGTGGTGTCCAGGCTGACGGTCGAGCCCGTGAGCGAGGAGATCGGGCGCTCGGCCATGAAACTGCTGACCGATGCCGGACTTCATGGGCACAAGTACGCCATCGATGCCGTCGTGGGAGCGACTGCGCTGCTGTTGCCGAAACCTGCGGTGATCCTCACCTCGGATCCAGAGGATCTGGGGCTGCTGTGCGGCGATCGGGTACGGATCATCAAGGTCTGAGCGTCAGGATCTGCGAGCCGTCGCACCTCACGCCAGGAGTTTCAGATACGGGCCGAACTCCGACGCCAGGGTCAGTCGGCCCAGCTTCTGGTACTCGCGCTGGATCGCGTGGATCAGCGTCGGCATCGTCACCGGCTCGCCCGTGTCCGCCGCCAGGTACGCGGACGTCACCGCGATCGAGCGGATGTTGCCGCCCGCCAGCTCGAAGTTCTCCGCGCAGAAAGCGAGATCCAGGTCCTTGCCCCGGGGCAGTACGGGGCCCAGGCAGCGCTCCCAGAGGACGAGGCGCTGTTCGGGGTCCGGGACCGGGAAGTCGATGACGAGGTCCAGGCGACGGGTGAACGCGTCGTCCAGGTTGGCCCGGAGGTTGGTGGCGAGGATGGCCAGGCCGTCGAAGGACTCCATGCGCTGGAGGAGGTACGCGCTCTCGACGTTCGCGTAGCGGTCGTGGGCGTCCTTCACGTCCGAACGCTTACCGAAGATCGCATCGGCCTCGTCGAAGAGGAGAACGCCGTTCACGCCTGCGGCTTCCGAGAAGATGCGTTCCAGGTTCTTCTCCGTCTCGCCCACGTACTTGTCGATCACCGTCGCCAGATCCACCGTGTAGAGGTCCAGGCCCAGGTCTGCGGCGATGACCTCCGCCGACATCGTCTTGCCGGTGCCCGAGTCGCCCGCGAAGAGGGCGGAGACTCCCCGTCCCCGCCCGCCGCCGGGGCGCATGCCCCACTCCCCCAGGACCCGGTCGCGATGCCTCGCGCGGGCGGTGAGTTCGCGGAGCTGGGCGTGGGTGTCGGGCGGGAGGACCAGGTCGTCCCAGGTGACGGTGGGTTCGATGCGGCGGGCCAGGCGGTCCAGGCCCGCCGCGTTCTGGGCGCGGGCGCCCTGGCGGACGTGGTCGGGGGTGAGGGTGCCGCCGTCCAGATGGGTGGTCTGGGCGGCGCCCCGGGCGGCGCGGGTGATCTGCTCCGGCGTGAGGAGGAACGGCGAAAGCAGCCGGTCCACGTCAATGGTGTCGGGGACGGGGGCGTCGTACGCGTCGGTCCAGAGGGCCGCCCTGATCGAGGGTTCCACGCGTGGGGCGTGCAGGAGCAGGGGCGGGGCGGCGGACCAGGACGCGTCCCAGGGGGCCCGGCCCACCAGGATCGTGGGGACCGGGGTGCCGGTGAGCAGCCGGAGGAGCTCCGGATGGTCACGGGCGACCGCGTCGAGCGGGGCGCAGACCACGCCCGCGCCAGTCAGCCGGGCCTCCCGGACCAGGGAGCGGACCGCCTCGACCGGCGACGGGTCCTCGGCCAGCCGCGCCAGGTCCAGCCCCAGGACCCGGTGGCCCGCACAGGTCAGCGCGGAGGCCGCGAGGGCCGTGCCCGCGCCGCCTTGGTCCTCGCGAAGGTAGGCCAGCGAGGCGCCGTGGGCGAGCGCCCCGGCGAGCGGGGCCGGGTCGCCGACGCCCAGTACTGCATGCCAGGGGGTGAGGAGATCGGCCAGTCGGGGGTCGGGGGTGTCGTCGCCCAGCAGGTGCCCGGTGACCCGGTCGGGGACGCGCAGCGCCCGGGTCAGAAACGGCCGGTCCAGGTCCTCGACCAGGAGGAGGCGGCCCTCGCGGAGCGGGGCACGGGCCGACAGCCGGCCGCGCGCCACCTGGTCGGCGGGGGACAGCCCGCACAGGCCCAGCGCCAGGCCGATGGACGGACGGCGGCGGGTGACGTCGTCGTTCAGGTAGCCATAGAACGCCTCGAAGCGGTCGTCGAGATCCGGTACGAGCGAGATGAGGAGGATCTCGACGTCGAGATCGGTGAGGCCGAACTCGTCGGTCAGGGACGTCAGTCTGGACCGTTCCGCCAGCGCCTCGCCGGAGTCCGGTGCCTCCCCGGAGTCCGGTGCCTCATCCGGGTTCGGAGCACAAGGCGGTACGGGGTACGGGAAGGCGCGGGCCTCGGTCTCGTCCAGCAGCCGGGCGATGTTCTCGTCCGTGAGGTAGAGGCCGCGGAAGGCGTCGTCCGGGTCCGGATCGGTGAGCTGCCGGGCCTCGACCGCCCGTCGGATGCGCTGCTCCACCGCCACCGCGCGGGCGAGGAGATGGCGCAGGTTCGGATCACCCGCGGTCGTCATTCGGCGCTGTCCTCCGTACGGGCTTTCCCGGTCTCGGGGCGTGCCCTCCCGGTCTCGGGGCGGGCTTTCCCGGTCTCGGGGCGGGCTTTCCCGGTCTCGGGGCGTGCCCTCCCGGCCTCCGTATGGGCCGTTCCGGTCCTTGCGCGGTCTTCCCCAACACCCGTACGGGCCTTCCGGGTCTCCGTGATGCGGAGGGACAGACCGCGCCGCCGTTCCGCGTCAGGGATGCGCGAGGGGGCGCCCCCGCCCGGCCGCCCCGGACGACCTCCGTACACCGGAAGTCCTCCGCGCCCCGGCATCGGTTCCGACAACGGCTCGGCCCCCTCGGGTACGTCCCCGAAGCGGGTGTGCAGCCCCTCGTCCCCCACCGGCGGACCCACCACATAGCTCGGCGACGCCGTCACCGGCACGCTGATGACCAGGTCGAGCGAGGGTTTCAACTCACCGCCCAGCGCGCTCCATACGTCGGCGAACGAGCGGTCCTCCGGCGGCGGCAGCGCGATCGACATCGGTACGGGCGCCCCGATCTCGGCCAGGGTGCCCGCCAGCCGCTCCGGCGGCAGCGCCTCGTAACGCAGCAGGCAGCCGAGCAGTGAGGAGAGCAGCCGGTGCTCGTCCTCCGGGCGCTTCGTCCATGCCGTGATCAGGTACGACAACTTGAAGAACCGGGGCGGGCGGCGGCGCGCGACGATCGTGCCGCGCTCGTCGTAGTCGTTGTGCAGACCCCGCTCGCGCCTGCGCATGTCCTCGCGGATGTCGTAGAGGTACAGGTTGACCATGGGCGCGTTGACCTTCGCCGCCCACTCCCGGGTCGGGGCGTCGAAGACCACCGCGATCTGGCCGCCTTCGAGCACCTCCGCCCTGATCAGCGCCCTCAGTACGTCGTCGACCTCGTGGATCACGCGATCACTCCCATGCGATCACCGGCGTTCATGCGCGGCCCGCGAAGTCCGGCGGCTGAAGATTCCGCTGCACCACCAGGACCGGTTTCTTCAGCCGGTCGAGGCCGCGCGAGTCCGCCCACAGCTCGCGCGGGCCCAGCTTGTCCTTGCGCAGGACCAGGACCTGCACCTCGAAGGTGCCGTCGCGGCCCACCGTGGCGGTCGCTCCCCCGGGGGTGATGCCGGTGTTCCACGTGAAACGTACCGTCGCGCCCGGCGGGTAGTCCTTGCCGCGCGCCAGCACCGGCTGGCCCGGCTTGGCGACCTGCGGCGTGACGGTCAGCGAGGGCTTCAGCACGCGCAGCCGGTCGGTGTCCTGGTTGTTGGCCTTGCGGCGGTCCGGCAGCGTGCCGCGCACGGTGGCCCGTACGTCCCCGGTCACCGCCGCGCGGTACGTCGCCGTCTGTGTCACCTCGATGCGGCCACCGGCAGGGATGGTGCACGGGTCGGCCGCCGTACAGCGGGTCAGGGCGGGCAGGCTGCGGTCCTTCCCCTTGGACGGCTTCGGCCAGGCGGAACCGATGACCACGCCGGTCGCCGGGTCCGGACCGGCGTTGGTGACGGTGAAGCGGGCACGGGCCGGGCGGCCGGTGTACGTACGGTCCGGGCTGACGTCGACCTTCATCGCCACATCCGCCGAGGGCGGCACGGGGGCCGCAAGGACCTCGATCTGCGCTGTGTCCGTCCCCGTATTGCCCGCCGAGTCGGTGGCCGAGCAGGTCACCGTGGTGCTGCCGACCGGGAAGAGCGAGCCGGAAGCAGGGCTGCATGTCACCGGGAGCGTGCCGTCGGTGGCGTCCTGGGCGATGGCGGCGTACGTCACGCGCGCGCCGTTCTTGTCCTTGGCCCGGACGGTCAGATCGTCCACGGTGACAACAGGCGCGTCGATGTCGTTCACGTCGATGTTGATCTGTTCCTGGAAGTCCGGGTCGGCCGCCGCGGCCGGCCCGATCGTTTCCGCGCCCGGGGCCTGGGTGCCCATCAGGAACTGGACGGTGCAGCTCAGCCGGGTGCCCTGGGGCGCGTCCGCGGAGACATCGATGTTCTCCGCGAAGTGCGCGGTGTCGCCGCTGGTGAGCTGCCGGGTGGGCGGGTCGAGGGTGACGGACAGATGCGGATCGCAGTTTTCCAGGCGGTAACTCACGTTGGTGGGAAGGTTGTTGAAGCCTTCGATGATGGCGTCGGTGACACCGTCCCCGGGAATTCCGTTCAGCATGCGGCCATCGGTGGCCTCGACGATCCGTTTGGCCTGGTCGGGCTCGTGGAACGGGTCCTGGTAGGTGGGGCTGTTGTATCCGTTGCCGTTGAGCCCGTCACCGTTCTCGGTCGTCACGTCGACGGCGATGACCCGTACCCCCTTGTCCTGGAGCGCGAACACCGCTTCCTCGTAGGGGATCTTGTTGCTGGGGTTGTGGCTCGACGCGTCACCCACCAGGACCACGACCGGACTGGCGCCCTCACGGAAAGCCGTACCGCCGTCCGCACCATTGGCCACTTTCCACAGCGCGTAGATCCAGTCCTCCGACGGGCCTTTGCTCTTGTATCCGCGGGAGGTGTCCAGTCTGTCGACACCCTTCTGTACGTCGTCCAGGTTCGTTGTCAGCCCTTGGAGGACAGCGAACTCCGCCGTCGGTTCGTCCTTCTCGTCCCCGTAGGTAGCCACCGCGAAGCGGGAATCCGACTGCTGTGCACGGACCTTCGCCGTGATGTCCTTCAAACCCGCCTGTACATCGCCGATCGGGTCGCCCATGCTGCCCGTGCCGTCCACCAGCAGGACCACGTCCGGCCTCGGCGGGATCGCCGGCGTACGGACCTGCTTGTCCACTCCCGTGGAACCGCCCGGGTCGACCGCGTCGGTGAACTCGGCGGGCGTGACCCATGGTTCGGGCACTGCGACCTCCGGCGCACCGGAGGTGACGGCCGAACCGGGCGCGATGCCGGTGGCCACGAGGAGCAGCGCGAGGGCCGGGACGCGGAGCGCGGTGAGAGCGCGGCGTGGAGTGGACGGCCGGGCCCGGGCCGATCCGTCCCGCCGCGACTGCGGCACCCGCTGAAGCGGCTGGAACCAGCGCACGGAAGTCCTCCCCCACCCTCGCCCGATCGGCATACCGGACGTCAGGGTCCTGCACCGGCGGCGGACGCACAGCGGTGCGGGAGTCACACCCTCGGGAAGGCCGCGCTGCCCGAAAGTGCAGCGGGGGACCCACCGAAGTGCTGTACGCGCCCGTGCCGCGCACGACAGCGCCGTACGCACGACAGCGCCGTACACACGCCCGTGCCGTGAGCCCCCGTGCGGGCAGGCTCAGATCAGCCCTTGCCGCATCGCGTACGCCACCGCGTGCGACCGGTTCCGCAGTTGCAGCCTGGCCATCACCGAGTGCAGCACGTTCTTGATCGTGCGCTCGGAATAGGCCAGCTTCGTCGCGATGTCCGCGGTGTCGTACCCCTCCGCGACCAGGCGCAGCACATCCACCTCGCGCGCCGCGAGACCGGTGAAGTGCAGCCCGCGCGGGCCGAGCACCTGCCCCTGGAGGCGGCCCACCTCCTCAAGCAGCCTTCCCAGCAGGTCGGAGGGGAGGTGACCCTCGCCCCGCGCCACCGTCCTGATGACCTGCACCAGATGCTCCGGGGTCGAATCGGAGCGCCTGACCACACCGGCGACACCGCACTCCGCGGCGCTCACCAGCTTCTGTTCGTCGATGTCCGTGATGACGAGGACGGTGCGCGAGGTGCTGGTGCGCTGAATGTGGCGCAGCATCGTCAGCACCTCCTCGTCGACTGCGTCCACGACGACGACCACAATCCGAGGCGAGGCGTCTCCCTCTGCCCACTCCGTCACGCTGACCTCGGGCCGGGCTCGTAACTGGCTGGCCACGCCCGCCTGCGAGATCGGATCCTGGGCCCGTAATGCGACAGTGATGCGCTCCATGGCAAAGCTCCCCCTGAGCAGCAGCCAATGGCATCACACTGAACACAACCATCAAGGCTGCTTACGTGTGCCTCGCTCGTCTTGAGGCGGTCAAACGATTCCCATGTATCCCTACAGGGAAACAGAAAAGCCGATCCGGGCACAGAATCTGCCCGGAAGTGTTCCTTCACGGCCGATGTCGGTGTTCGGCACCGACCCTACGGTGCGCCGTATGAGTCTCACGGCAAGCCTCGACGATTCGTCCGTCACTGCCGCACCGGGCGAGGAGACGGCCCTCCCTCTGCGGATCCTCAACTCCGGCAGCACCGTCGAGGAGTACCGCTTCGAGGTGGTCGGTGCGTGTGCCGCCTGGTCGACGGTGGAGCCGGCGACGCTGTCCCTGTATCCGGGTGACTCGCAGACGGTCTCCCTCGTACTGCGTCCGCCCCGCGACTCGACCGTACTCGCGGGGGAGGCGCCCTTCGGGATACGGGTGGTGCCCACCAGCGAGCAGGGCGACACGGTGGTGCCCGAGGGGCGGGTGACCGTACTGCCCTTCACCGAGACCACCGCCGAACTCGTACCGCGCAGCTCGCACGGCGCCTGGCGCGGGCGGCACCAACTCGCCGTCGACAACCGGGGGAACGCCCCGGTCACCGTACGGCTGGGAGCCCAGTCGGGTACGGAGCGGGCGCGGGTCACGTTCGCGGCGGACACCCTGCAGATCGCGCCCGGGCGGGCGGAGTTCGGGAAGGTGCGGATCCGGCCCGCCAAGCGGGTGTGGCGCGGCATCCCGGTCACGCATCCCTTCCAGCTGGTCGCCACACCGGATGTGGCGGAGGATCAGACCCCGGTCGCACCGGTGGTCGTGGACGGCTCGTACCAGCAGGAGCCGATCCTGCCGCGCTGGCTGCCCCGGGCGCTGATCACCGCGGCCGTGTTGCTGATCGCGCTGGTGGGGCTCTGGTACGCGCTGCTGCGGCCGGCCGTGAAGTCGGCGGCCCGGGAGGCGATCACGCCGGACGCGGTCCGGTCCGCCGCCGCGGCCGACAAGAGCAAGGCCCCGGACCCGGACCAGGGCTCCACAGCCGGAACGGGATCGGGCGGAGGCGACTCCTCCGGCGCCAACGGGGGCTCACCGAAGCCCAGCCCCTCACCGAGCCCCGGCGCATCCGACGGCGCGGCCGCCACGGCCCCAACCAGTGCGCAGGTGCAGGTCAGGGACTCGGTGGGCGGCGGGTCGAACACCTCGACGGCCCTCCAGGTGCCCGGCGGGCACACCTTCCAGCTGACGGACATCGTGGTCCAGAACCCGCAGGGCGACGCGGGAACGCTCGTGGTCTCCTCGGGCCGGGACGCACCCGTGCTCCGGCTGGCACTGGAGAACTTCCGCGACTCCGACTACCACTTCGTCACGCCGATCCTGGTGCCTGCGGGCGGCAAGGTCACGATGACCGTCGACTGCCGGAAGGTGGGCAAGCCGGTGAACGCGCCGACGCCTTCGCGGTGTGCGGAGTCGCTGTTCCTCGGCGGCACGATGCGGACGGACACCGCAGGCTGACACCGCAGGCCGGCAGCGCGGACGGACACTGCGGTCGGACACCGCGGATCGAGCCGGCCTGTCCGCGGGCCCGTCAAGCAGGCGGAGCCTCTTCCTCCTCCTCGGCCCCTTCCTCCGCCCGCTGGACGAAGGAGCCCTGCACATCGGCAGGTTGCTCGTCCTCGTCCTCCGTCGCCGCCCTTTGCACAGCGGGCGTCGCGACGGGGGACGAGTCATGACCGGCCGCCCCTGTCGCAGCCGCCGATGCCGGAGCCGGGGCCGGGTCCGACAGGACCCGGTCGGCGTTCGCGACGGCCTCCCGCTCGAACCGGTCGGACGGATCGCTCACCCGGATACCGCCCGGCGCCTCCGTACCCTCCACCGGGCCGTTGCGCTGCTGGATCACATGGGTGAGTTCATGAGCCAGTGTGGTGCGGCCCTGTGGCGAGGACGGATCGTACGCGTCCCGCTGGAAGACCACGTTGTTGCCGACCGTGTACGCATGGGCGCCCACGCCCTTCGCCGACTCGTGCGCGGCGGAGCCGGTGTGGATACGTACGTCGGAGAAGTCCGCGCCCATCCGCCCCTCCAGATCGGTGCGGGTATCGGTGTCCAGGGGCTG
Source organism: Streptomyces sp. NPDC002958 (assembly GCF_055563255.1). Taxonomy (NCBI): domain Bacteria; kingdom Bacillati; phylum Actinomycetota; class Actinomycetes; order Kitasatosporales; family Streptomycetaceae; genus Streptomyces; species Streptomyces sp. NPDC002958. The sequence continues at coordinate 114,295 of NZ_JBVHDS010000005.1, forward strand.
CCCTCCGCCGGACGAGACCACGTCGTGCACGGGGGAGCGCTCTTCCTCCTCCCGCCTCTGGAGCATCGACCCCACGGCGCTGTTGCCGACCGCCCGTTGGAGCACGCTCATGCCGCCGGCCCCGACCACATCGGCCCGCCCTGCGGCCGCCGCACGGTAGAGGTGCGGTGTGTCCGCCGCCTCACGGCCCTCGGTCGCCCTCGACGCGTGCGGGGCCTCGTCGTGCTCCAGCCCGTGCCCGTGATCCCGCTCGTGGTCGTGTTCCTGGTCCCATTCCTGTGCGTGCATCGTCATCTCCCCTGACCGCGCCCCGGTCGAAGGCGCGTCGTGATGGCCCCACACTCCACCTTCACGACGCGTCACCGGCTCGTCCAGCCCGGACCCCGCCGGCCGGGGGCAGCCGCCGCTGCCCCTTCGGGCATCGGGACCGTTACGTACGGTCCCGCGAAACCCGGCGGCCCCGCACCGCCCCGATCAGCGGGACGGCTGCTGCCGCGATGTCAGCCCGTGCGGGTGCGCAGGAAGATGAGGACGGGCCCCTCCCTCGGCGCGCCAGCTCGCGGGCCTCGGTAACGGCCCCGGCGCCTCGTACCGGAAGGAACGCTCGTCGGCCTCCCCCAGCGCGGCCTCCGCCCCGGCCCGGTCCGCCTCGCGGAATCCGGCGGCAAACGGCTGCATCGACGGGCAGCGGAGTGGCCGCGCCACGCCGCCGTCGGGATGATCGAAGGCATGACCAAGAGCAACAAGGACCAGGACATCACCCTGCGCATTGCCCAGGAGCCGGAGGCCGACGAACTCCTTGCGCGCAGCCCGCTCGCCGCTCTGGTCGGCATGCTGCTGGACCAGCAGGTGCCGATGGAATGGGCTTTCTCCGGCCCGTACGCCCTGGCCGGGCGGATGGGCGGAGACGATCTGGACGCCCATGAGATCGCCGCGTACGACCCGGAGGCTTTCGCTGAACTCTTCACCGCCAAACCTGCCCTGCACCGCTATCCGGGCTCCATGGCCAAGCGGGTCCAGCAGTTGTGCCAGTTCCTGGTGGCAGAGTACGACGGCGACGCGAGCGCGGTGTGGAGCGACGTCTCCACCGGGGCCGAGCTACGGAAACGGCTGAACGCCCTGCCGGGGTTCGGCACCCAGAAGGCGCAGATCTTCCTGGCGCTGCTGGGCAAGCAGTTCGGGGTCCGGCCGACGGGCTGGCGGGAGGCGGCCGGGCCGTACGGCGAGGCGGGCTCGCGCCGGTCCGTCGCCGACATCACCGGTCCGAAATCACTCGCCGAGGTCCGCGCGTACAAGCAGCAGGCCAAGCAGGCGGCCAGGGCGGCCAAACACGCCACCGACAAGTAGCAGCCCCCTCGCCACACACCCCCACCACGCGCCCCCACCCGACGTAACACCTCCGCCGGAGCTCACACCTACTCGGCGTCACACCTCCGCCGGACCTCACACCCCCACTCGACGCCACATCTCCGCCGGACCTCACACCCACTCGGCGTCAACCTCCGCCGGACCTGGGCGCCACGCCTCCGGCCCGCGCCACGCCCATGTCCGAACCGCCGTCCCCGTCCGAACTCACGCCTCCGCCCGTGCTGTAGCTGTCACTCATCACGGCCCCTATTCCGGAATTATTCCGGAATGCTCGCTTTTATGGCGTTCTTGCCAGCATCGCAGTCCCGCCCCATGGCTGCGCCCGGAGGCTCTTGCCCGGTAGGCTTTCCGTGTGATCTTCAAGCGCATCGGAAATGGGCGGCCTTATCCCGACCACGGCCGGGAAAGCACCCGGCAGTGGGCAGATGTCGCGCCGCGCCCGGTCCGCCTCGATCAGCTGGTGACCACCAAGGGCAACCTGGACCTCGAAACCCTCCTCGCCGAGGACTCGACGTTCTACGGCGACCTGTTCGCGCATGTCGTGAAGTGGCAGGGCGACCTCTATCTGGAGGACGGACTGCACCGCGCGGTCCGCGCCGCACTTCAGCAGCGCCAGGTACTGCACGCCCGGGTACTCGAACTCGGCTGACGAAGTGCGGCAGGCTCCTTCCCGGGAGCCGCAAGCCCTGCGGGCCCCTCCGGGGTCGTTCGGGTGCTTTCGCACCCGGACGGGTGCGATCCATTGATCATTTAGTAGGCATCGTCACCGGGCCGCACTACGCTGCGCCCATGAGCATGCTCACTCCCCCCGGCATGGGCGGAAAGTACCGCATCACGGGCGATAAGTACCCACGCATGCGCCGCCCCCGGCATCGCGGCAGACTGATCCTGGCTGCCACCGCTTCCGTGGTTGCCATCGGGCTGGCCGGATGGGGCACGCTGCAGCTCATCGATGTCTTCACGGGCAGCAACAGGAAGGCCAGCGCCGCCGACCACACGACGGACTGCGCGTCAGCCAAGCCGTCCGCGCCCGCCAAGGCGCTGCCGAAGCCTGCGAAGATCACCGTCAACGTCTACAACGCGACACCCCGCACCGGGCTCGCCAAGAAAGCCGCCGACGAGCTGAAGAAGCGCGGCTTCACCATCGGCAAGGTGGGGAACGCCTCGGCCGCGTACGACAAGAAAGTCCCCGGTCCGGGGGTGCTACTGGGCGCTCCGTCCGCCACGAACGGCTCGTTCCCGGTCCTCGGTACGCAGTTGCGGGGAGCCGTTCCGAAGACCGACGCCCGCAAGACGGCGGACGTCGATCTGATTCTCGGTACGAAGTTCAAGGCGTTCAGCACGCCCCAGTCGGCCGCCGCGGCCCTCGCCGCCCTGACGAAGCCCGCGCCCGCACCGTCCTGCTGACGGCTGCCGGGGCGACCCAGGCAGCCCAGCCGTTCAGCACATTCGTCCGGCCCTAGTCGACCGTGCCGTACATCCGGTCGCCCGCGTCACCAAGGCCCGGGACGATGTAGCCGTCCTCATTGAGCCGCTCGTCGACCGAGGCGGTGACCACGGTCACCGGCGTACCCGCCAGCTCGCGCTCCATCACCTCGACGCCCTCGGGCGCCGCGAGCAGCACGACCGCGGTGACATCGTCCGCACCGCGCTTGATCAGCTCCTGAATGGCCGCGACCAACGTGCCACCGGTGGCCAGCATCGGGTCCAGGACGTACACCTGGCGGCCCGAGAGGTCCTCCGGCATCCGCGTCGCGTACGTGGACGCCTGGAGCGTCTCCTCGTCGCGGATCATGCCCAGGAAGCCCACCTCGGCGGTCGGCAGCAGCCGCACCATGCCGTCGAGCATGCCGAGACCGGCCCGCAGGATCGGTACGACCAGGGGGCGCGGGTGCGACAGCTTCACGCCGGTCGTCGGTGTGACCGGGGTCTCGATGTCGACCTGTTCGGTACGCACATCCCGGGTGGCCTCGTAGGCGAGCAGGGTGACCAGCTCGTCGGCGAGCCGCCGGAAGGTCGGGGAGTCGGTGCGCCTGTCGCGCAGGGTGGTGAGTTTGTGCGCGACCAGTGGGTGGTCGACGACGTGGATCCGCATGGGTTCAACAGTAACCGGGCCTCCCGCACCCCTGCGCTGGCATCAACCACACGTTCGGAGGGAAGGTGGGGGCATACCTACCCAGCCTTGGGGTGATGAGCCGATGCCGGACGGGGAACAGCGGGAGCGGGACCAGCCGGACACGCCGGCCCCGCAGAACGCGGAGGTCCCGCAGGACCCGCAGGACGCAGAAGTCCCGCAGGACCCACAGGACGCAGAGGTCCCGCAGGACCCGCAGAAGACCGAAGCGGCGCGCCGCAGACGGCGCGCCCAGTTCCTGCGCGAGCTTCATGAGGCAAAGGCGCTCCGCGACCGGGTCCAGCCACGCCGGGCCCGGGCGGCCCGGATGCGCCAGGCCATGCGGATGCGCACCTTCCGCTGGTAGTCGGACGGTGGCCCGGTGTCCCTCTGGTGGCGGCGTCCAGGAGAACTGATGGCCGACGCAACGGCCGAACTCCTCTCGCAAGGCCCTTGTTTCTGCCACGATTCCGATGGGCGGGAAGCAGGACAGCCAGACCACCGGCTGCCCTCCCGCCGGACCGACACCCCTATGACCAGTGGGAGAGTCACGGTGTACTTCGCCGCACTGCTCGCGCGCACCGAAGACGGGTGGGAAGCGAGCGACACGGAACTCGACAATGTGGAGACCCTGTCCGACCTGACGGATCTGGCCCGTGAGGCCTCGGTGGACGAGGACACGGTGCTCGTCTTCATCGAACAGGAGGACGCCTGGTTCGGCGTCGTCCGGGTGGACGGTGAGGAGGACCCCCGGATCTTCATCTCGGACGCCACAGCCGCCGCCCGCTCCTCGTACGGGGAGATCCTGCTCACCGATGAACTGCTCGGCCGCGAACCCGAGGCCGAGGACACGATTGCCGCCCTCGAAGAGCTCGTCGGCCTCGACGGTACGGAGGACGGCGAGCCGGACATCACCCCCGACAACGACAACGACAACGACGATGACGACGGACTCGACACCGACGCCGTACCCGCGGGCCCGCTCGGTGACACCGGGGTCCTGGCCGACCTCGGACTCCCCGAGGCGGAGCTGCTGATGCTGGGCACGGACGCACTGGTGGAGATCGCTGACGCGCTGGGTGCGGCCGAGGTCCTGGAGACCGTCCGTTAGGGTCCGCGGGTGAGCGAACCACCACACCCGCAAGGACCACCGGAACCGCACGATCCCGTAAGAGACCCGTGGCGGGCGCACATGCGCCGTGCCCTGGCCGAGGCCGACCTGGCGGCGCGGGCCGGCGATGTGCCGGTCGGCGCCGTCGTGCTCGGCCCGGACGGCACCCTGCTCGCCACGGGACACAACGAACGCGAGGCGACCGGCGACCCGACCGCGCACGCCGAGATCCTCGCCGTCCGCCGGGCCGCAGCGGCGCTCGGCCGATGGCGGCTGTCCGGATGCACCCTGGTGGTCACCCTGGAGCCCTGCACGATGTGCGCGGGCGCACTGGTGCAGTCCCGCGTGGACCGGGTGGTCTACGGGGCGCGGGACGAGAAGGCGGGTGCGGCGGGCTCGCTCTGGGACGTCGTACGCGATCGCCGGCTCAACCACCGTCCCGAGGTGATCCACGGGGTGCTGGAGGACGTCTGCGCCGACCGGCTGACGGCCTTCTTCCGCGACCTCTGACCAGGCTTCCGCGCCACTGCGCCCTGCTCTGGTGAATCGGATTTCGACGGACGGCCGGGATGGTCTAAGCTCTCTCTCGGTAGCGTGTCCGAGCGGCCGAAGGAGCTCGCCTCGAAAGCGAGTGTGGGGAAACTCACCGAGGGTTCAAATCCCTCCGCTACCGCTCTTGTGAAGGGCCCGACGCATCGCGTCGGGCCCTTCGAGTTTTCGGTATCTGCGGACACGGATACGGATGCGTAGGTAACGGACATGCCCGGGGGGACATACCTGGGGGACATGCCCGCGGATACGACTGTGGTCCCGGGCGCGACGGTCGTCGTACCCGGGACCACGGTCCGCGAAGTGTTGGCCGGGGGAAGCGGCATCGGGGGGACAAGCCGCTTCCCCCGATGAGAACAGGCCCTTCAAGCCCTCGCCGCAGTCAGGGGGGAATCTCGCGGCGAGGACCCCACAGTGAGGTCCTGTCCCTGGCCCCTCGGATTCCTGCCAAATCCGCTGGGCTCACCAACCATCCTGCGGCCTCGCAGAGGCCTCACGGGCGGGCGAAGGGCCCCGATCACCGGGCCCTTGGTCCTTAAAGGCTGTGTGAGTGGTCGGAAACATCAGAGGAATACGGCCATTCGTGCGGATAGAATCGCCCGACTGCACAGGCGACCGAAGGGGAGGCAGGGGCTGATGGTGCAAGCGAAGAAGATAGCTCTCTACGCGATAGTCGTCTTCGTGCTGTACACGATCATCACGTCCCCGGCCCGGGCGGCGGATCTTGTCCAGGTAGGGTTCGAGGGCGTTTCGAGTGCCGCACAGGGCGTCGGCGACTTCATGTCCGAGCTCGTGAAGTAGGAGTACCCCGTGATCCGCCATCTGGTCCTGTTCAAACTGAACGACGGCGTCGATCGGGACGACCCACGGGTTGTCGCCGGGACGAAGGCCTTCCGGGAGCTGGAGGGACAGATCCCGGAGCTGGAGTTCTGGGAGTGCGCCTGGAACATCACCGACCGGCCGATCGCGTACGACTTCGCCATCAACTCCGCGGTCGCCGACGAGGACGCCCTGAAGCGCTACATCGAGCACCCGGCCCATCAGGCCGCCGCCGGGCAGTGGCGCGAGTTCGCCACCTGGGTGATCGCCGACTATCCGTTCTGACCCGCCCGGTCCGCCCGATCCAGCCGGTCCCCAGAGCCTCTCGCCACCATGGCGAGGGGCTTTTCTTGGTGTTTAAACCAAGCTGACCCCAACACGACGCTATACGGTGCTTGCACACAGTGGACATGTCTTGTGATGCTATGACCGCTTTTGACGGATGAGTTGACCGAAGTTGACCGCAAAGGGGTGGCGTCACCGTGCCGGCCAGTGCAGCGCCTCAAGTGCCTCCCCAGACCGTCCAGAATGTCGAGAAAGTTCAGAATGTCGAGACGGTTCAGAATGTCGAGATGGTCCGGACTATCCAGACAGAGACGCCCGACAGCACGACGACGCCCGCCAAGACGAGGGGCGCGGACACCAGGGCGCTCACTCAGGTCCTTTTCGGACAGCTCAAGAACCTGGAGCCGGGGACCCCGGAGCACGGCCGGGTACGAGCGACGCTGATCGAGGCGAACCTCCCCCTGGTGCGGTACGCCGCAGCGCGCTTCCGGAGCCGTAACGAGCCGATGGAGGACGTCGTCCAGGTCGGCACGATCGGCCTGATCAACGCCATCGACCGGTTCGACCCCGAACGCGGTGTCCAGTTCCCGACCTTCGCGATGCCGACCGTGGTCGGCGAGATCAAGCGGTACTTCCGGGACAACGTACGGACCGTCCACGTTCCGCGCCGGCTGCACGAGCTCTGGGTCCAGGTCACCGGAGCCACCGAGGACCTGACGACCGCTCACGGACGGTCGCCCACCACCGCGGAGATCGCCGAGCGGCTGAGGATCTCCGAGGACGAGGTGCTGGCCTGCATCGAGGCAGGCCGCTCCTATCACGCGACCTCACTGGAAGCCGCCCAGGAGGGCGACGGACTGCCCGGCCTGCTCGACCGGCTCGGCTACGAGGACCCGGCCCTCGCCGGGGTCGAGCACCGCGACCTGGTCCGCCATCTGCTCGTACAGCTGCCCGAGCGCGAGCAGCGCATCCTGCTGCTGCGTTACTACGGCAATCTGACGCAGTCACAGATCAGCGCCGAACTGGGTGTCTCCCAGATGCATGTGTCAAGGCTGCTGGCCCGTAGTTTCGCCCGCCTACGATCCGCAAACAGGATCGATGCCTAACTGGATCGGGTAGAGCGCTCGAAGTTCGGTTCGGGCGCCCGACATTGCCGCACACCCCCCGTTAACTGCGCATACGCTCACAAAGACTTGTCGACATGTCACTACAGCGTGTTGCCGACATGTGACATTCTGCGGGAACCGCGTTTGCCGTGGCCTCGCCTCCGGTATTCAGGTGGAGGCTGCGTTCCTCCGATGGTCGCGGCTCAACGCGACCGTCCGCGACCTCAAGGGGGTGGCATGTCCGCAGAACAGGGCAGCTCGAAGGTGCTCACGCTCACGAAGAGCGCACCCGCACCCGTTGTGCTCACCAGCTCGTCGGAAGCCATCGACACCCGCACTCTGTCCCGCTCCCTGTTCCTGCGGCTCGCCGCGCTGGGGCCCGCACCCGACCCCGATGGAACGGACAGCCCGGAGCGTGCTTACGTACGGGACACACTCATCGAGCTCAACCTCCCGCTGGTGCGTTACGCCGCGGCGCGGTTCCGGAGCCGTAACGAGCCGATGGAGGACATCGTCCAGGTCGGCACGATCGGCCTGATCAAGGCGATCGACCGGTTCGACTGCGAACGGGGCGTGGAGTTCCCGACGTTCGCGATGCCGACCGTCGTCGGGGAGATCAAGCGCTTCTTCCGCGACACCTCGTGGTCGGTGCGCGTCCCGCGCCGGCTCCAGGAGCTGCGGCTCGCGCTGACCAAGGCCAGTGACGAGCTCGCCCAGAAGCTCGACCGCTCACCGACCGTGCCGGAGCTGGCCAAGGCGCTCGGGGTCTCCGAGGAGGACGTGGTCGACGGCCTGGCCGTCGGAAACGCCTACACCGCCTCCTCGCTGGACTCGCCCTCGCCCGAGGACGACGGCAGCGATGGCTCCCTCGCGGACCGTCTGGGGTACGAGGACTCGGCGCTGGAAGGCGTCGAGTACCGCGAATCGCTCAAGCCGCTGCTGGCCAAGCTCCCGCCGCGCGAGCGCCAGATCATCATGCTGCGGTTCTTCGCCAACATGACCCAGTCGCAGATCGGCGAGGAGGTCGGCATCTCGCAGATGCATGTCTCACGCCTGCTGACCCGTACGCTCGCCCAGCTCAGGGAAGGGCTCATCGCCGACTGACCGCCGTGCACTGCCGTACTGCGCGCGAGGGTTCCGATTTGACGGGCCGTCAGCCACACTGGCGCGATGCGACGTCAGATACTCGACTCGACCGGCCGCCGGGGCACCTTGATCGCCGCCTCGGCGGCCGTGCTGTGTCTGGGCGGCGCACTGGCCGCCTGCGGCAGCGGGGCGACCGACGGCTATGTGGCGATCGGCGCGGCCGGCTCGGGCCCCGAGAGAGCGCCGACGGGGACGGTGGCGCCACCGGGGAAGGTGACACTGGTGCCGCTGGACAGGGGCGGCAGAGGCGGTGAGGGGGCCGCGGACCGGGCCGATGGCAGCACGCCTTCACCGGGTGCCTCCGCCGGGGACGACGGCTCCGGGGGGACGAGCACCACGGGCGACGGAGCCGTCCGGCCGCCCGGTACACCTGGCGCATCCGATACCGCCCCGTCCTCCGGCAGCGACGGCGCGGCCGACGGTACGGGCGGCTCCGGCGGCGCGGGCGGCCCCGGTGGCCCGGGAGACGGCTCCACGGACCCCACGGCCCCGTCGGCACCCGGCTCCACCGAACCCGCAGGGCCTGCCGTGCTGGTGGTGGGCGCCCCGGAGCGGGCGGCCGCGGACGAGCGCTGGTGCGAGAAGGTGACCGTGGAGTTCCGCAACACCGGAGGATCACCGGCGCGTTCGGGGACCGTCACCTTCGCCACACACATCATCGGCGGGCTGGGGATCGACTGGGCGACCATCGAGTCGACCGCGCCGCTGCCCGCGCCGATCGACGCGGGAGCGGCGAGGACGAAGACGTACACCGTCTGCGTGGACGCCTGGCGGGTGCCCCTGGGTATGCGAATCGAGACCCGGGACGTCACCGCTGTATTGAAGTGACGGGTGGAAGCAGGAGATACGGAGGAACCGGTGCGCCGGTCAGCCGAGCGCGAGCCAGGCCACCGCCACGAGGACGACGGCCACCGCGACGACGATGACGACCACCCCGGTCTTCGGTCCGGACGAGGCGGCCGGCTGCTGCCGGCGCTGCGGCTCGCCCTCGTCGACGAAAGCGCGGAACATCTGGGTGCTGCCCGCGGGGTCGTAATTGCCCTCGGGGCCCTGGGGGTTGCCATTTACCGGCGGCTGATTACGCATGAATGCATTCCCACTCGATCAGGTGAAGTGCTCGTCGGATACTGCGATATGAAGCCTGTGGAACTGTAGCGTCGTCATGTGGGAGAGGGTCCTGCGGCCAACGCTCGACCCCTCTCGCACCAGGGACTCTGCCCGCCAGGGAATGGATCACGCGCGTGACGCGTGCCGCCACCGGGGTGCGAAAGCGGAGAACCAGGTCATCCAAGACCGTTTGGGATGGCCCGCCAGACGCACAGCACCTCGTGCCGGGCGCCAAGGAACGGTTGTGTGCCATGGGTCAGGACCCTAGCGGTCCGGCGGCACCTTATGCCCCTACGGGGCGACGGCCGGGCCCCGAGTAACGCTCGGGACCTACTGCCGTTTCGGGGCCACCGTCCACACCTCCAGTGTGGCGCGAGACACACCCGCCCCGACCCGCCCCGCACACGCCGAGCCTTTGACCCGAGCGCTACGCAGCCTTTTGCTTTCCTTTACTCCTGCAAGCCCCTTTTCATTCGCCTTCAGCAACCAACGGATTCTATGGTTGCCCTAAGCAACAAGATGAACCGGTGATGTGTCTGGGGGGCCCGTGGCCGTACGAAGTCAGTACGAGGAACTGGCCCGGCAGCTCAGCGCCGTAGGGGCCGTCAAGCGGGATGTCGCCCGCATGCTGCCCTCCGAGTGTCCTGCCGGCTCCGCCGCCGTACTGGCGCTTCTCCGTGAGCACGGCGAGATGCGGATCAGCAGACTGGCCGAACTGATGGCCATCGACATGTCTGTGACCAGCCGTCATGTGGCTCACGTCGCAGAGCGCGGCTGGATCGAACGGTCCTCGGACCCGGCGGACAAGCGGTCCCGCATCCTGCGGTTGACCCCCGCCGGACGCGAGCTGCTCAGCGATCTGAATCAGCGGGTTACCGAAATGTTCGTCCACAACCTCTCCGACTGGTCCGACGACGAAGTCGGACAGCTCAACACGCTGTTGGCCCGGCTGCGGGAAAGTTTCGCCTGCCGCGGCCCCGGAGGGCGCGCCCCCGGAATGCACATCGACGACTGCCGCTCCCGGCCCGCCGACCGCGACGACAACTCGCACACCCGTACACCGCTGTAACAGAAGCAAAGACAAGGAACTAAATGGCTAGGACCACACCAACCGGTGTGCGGGGCGGCCACGCCAAGCACGGGGTATCGTCCGCCCCGTCGTCCGGCGCGCCGATGACACACCGGCAGATCATGGAAGCACTGGCCGGGCTGATGCTCGGCATGTTTGTCGCGATCCTGTCGTCGACGGTCGTCTCCAACGCCCTTCCGGAGATCATCTCCGACCTCGGCGGCGGCCAGAGCGCCTACACCTGGGTCGTCACGGCCTCGCTGCTGTCCATGACCGCCACCACCCCCCTGTGGGGCAAGCTCTCCGACCTGTTCAGCAAGAAGCTGCTGGTCCAGATAGCCCTCGTCATCTACGTCGCGGGCTCGGTCGTCGCCGGTCTGTCGACCAGCAGCGGCATGCTGATCGCCTGCCGTGTCGTCCAGGGCATCGGCGTCGGCGGGCTCTCCGCCCTCGCGCAGATCGTGATGGCGGCGATGATCACCCCGCGTGAGCGCGGTCGCTACAGCGGATACATGGGTGCGGTGTTCGCCGTCGCCACCGTCGGTGGTCCGCTGCTCGGCGGTGTCATCACCGACACCAGCTGGATGGGCTGGCGCTGGTGCTTCTACGTCGGTGTGCCGTTCGCCGTCATCGCGCTGGTCGTGCTCCAGAAGACGCTGAAGCTCCCGGTCGTGAAGCGTGAGGTCAAGGTCGACTGGTGGGGTGCGTTCTTCATCAGCGCCGCCGCGTCGCTGTTGCTCGTCTGGGTGACCTTCGCGGGCAACAAGTACGACTGGCTCTCCTGGCAGACCGCCGCGATGCTCATCGGCTCCGCCGCGCTCGCCGCGCTCTTTGTCGTCGTCGAGTCCAAGGCCGACGAGCCGATCATCCCGCTGCGCCTCTTCCGTAACCGCACCATCACGCTGGCCTCGGTCGCCTCACTGTTCGTCGGTATCGCGATGTTCGCGGGCACCGTCTTCTTCAGCCAGTACTTCCAGCTGGCGCGCGGCGAGTCGCCGACGATGTCCGGCGTCCTGACGATCCCGAATATCGCCGGTCTCTTCCTCTCCTCGACGATCTCGGGCCAGATCATCACCAGGACCGGCCGCTGGAAGGCCTGGCTGGTCACCGGTGGCTTCCTGGTCACCGCCGGGCTCGGGATGCTGGGCACCATCCGGTACGACACGACGTACTGGCACATCGCGGTCTACATGTTCGTGATGGGTCTCGGCGTCGGCATGATGATGCAGAACCTGGTGCTCGCCGCGCAGAACCAGGTCGCTCCGTCCGACCTCGGCGCGGCCAGCTCCGTCGTCACCTTCTTCCGTTCGCTCGGTGGTGCGATCGGCGTCTCGGCGCTGGGCGCCGTCATGGCGAACCGCGTCACCCACTATGTCGAGGAGGGACTCGCAGAGCTCGGCTCCAAGGGCGAGGCCATGAGCCAGGGCGCCACCGGCGGGGGCATTCCCGACCTGGACAAGCTGCCCGCGCCGTTCCGTACGGTCATGGAGAGCGCCTACGGGCACGGTGTCGGCGATGTCTTCCTGTACGCCGCTCCGGCCGCGCTGATCGCCTTCCTAGCCACGATCTTCATCAAGGAGGTCGCGCTGAGGACGAATGCCGCGAACGACGCCCCGGCCACGGCCGAGGTCCCCGTCGCGGAAGCAGTCGAGGCGCCGGCCAGCGCCCCCGCGCCGGTCACCCAGGCAATGGCCCCGGTCGACCGGGCAACGGCCCCGGTCTCCTCGGTCTCCCCGGTCGACACCCTGGAAGCGCCGGTCGCCACCCTGCAGGGCACGGCCGTGCACGGTGTGGTGCGCGGCGCCGAGGGCGCACCCGTCGCCCGGGCCGCCGTCACGCTGGTCTCGCTGGCCGGCCGACAGCTGGGGCGCTCCGTCGCCCAGGCCGACGGCAGCTACGGTCTGGAAGCGCCGGGCTCCGGCAGCTACGTCCTGATCGCGTCCGCCGACGGCTTCAAGCCGCAGGCGTCCACCGTGGTCGTCGGTGGCGAGCCGCTCTCGTACGACATCCTGCTCTCCGGTACGAGCGGCCTTGCCGGTATCGTGCGGGCCGCCGAGACCGCTGTGCCGGTCGCGGGCGCCATGGTCATCGTGACCGATGTGCGCGGCGATGTGCTGGCCACCGGCAAGTCCGGTGATACGGGCGAATTCACCTTCGGTGAGCTGGTCCCCGGTTCGGTGACCGTCGCGGTGAACGCCGCCGGGTTCCGTCCGCTGGCGCTGCCGGTGGAGATCGGCGGCCAGGGCGTCACCCGGATCGAGGCCGCACTGCAGTTTGGCGCGCTGGTGCGGGGCGTCGTGCGGGCCGGTTCCGGCCGGCGGCCGCTGCCGGACGCCCGGGTCACACTGATCGACGCGGCGGGCAATGTGGTCGCCACCTCGACGACCGGGGAGGACGGGGCGTACGCCTTCGCCGACCTGGACGCGGGCGAGTACTCGGTCATCGCGACCGGCTACCCGCCGGTGGCCGGCGCGCTGACCGTGACCGGTCGCGGCGTCGAAGGCCACGACATCGAACTCGCCCACCCCGCCGAGTAACCACAGACCCCTGGCGGTCGGTGTTTCGAGCGGAGAGGCTGTACCGGCCGGTGAAGATGGGCCCCGGTGGCGGGGACGGCAGGCAGGCGACGGCCTGCCGTCCCCGCCCCGGGGCCCGACTCATTGAGTCATTGAGCAAGGAGAGAAAACGGGATGGGACTTCGCGCACAGGTACGGACGCGGGACGGCTGGGCGGTCCAGCACGCGGTCGTGACGGTAACCGACATGACCGGCGCGCAGGTGCTGCGGGCCACCGCCGACGAGGACGGGGCGGTGCGGACCGACACTGCCCTGCAGGCCGGCGCGTACACAGTGATCGTCACGGCGGTCGGATACGCACCCGCCGCCTCCACCGCCCTCGTCACGGCGAGCGGGCGGGTCGAGGCCGGCACGGTGGTGCTGGCCCGTCAGGGCGGCGTGGAGCTGCCGCCGCCGGGCGCCTGGTCGCTGGACCCGGCACACTCCTCGGTGGCCGCGGTCGCACAGCACCTGGGGATCTCCAGCGTGCGCGGCCGGTTCACGGAGTTCAGCGGCCGGATCACGATCGCGGAGGAGGTCCACCGGTCCCGGGTCGACGCCGTCATCGACGCGGCCAGCATCAACACCGGCAATGGCATGCGCGACAAGCACCTGCGCTCGCCCGACTTCCTCGACTCGGACCGCTTCCCCGAGATCACGTACCGCTCCAACGGGCTGACCCCGGCGGGCCCCGACCGCTGGACCGTGCACGGTGTGCTGTCGATGCACGGCGTCGAGCGCCCGGTCGACCTGGACCTGAGCTACCTCGGCACCGGCCCCGACCCGTGGGGCGGAACCCGTGCGGCGTTCAGCGCGACGGCCGAACTGCGCCGCGAGGACTTCGCGATGAACTACAACCAGGTGGTGCAGGCGGGCATCTCGGCGATCGGCACGACGCTGCGGGTGGAGCTCGACATCCAGGCCGTGCAGGGTGAGTCCCTGCCGTCGTAGTCTGCGGACATGGCACCCCACATCGCGACGAACACCTCTGTGGAACTCGACGAGCTGCTGGCCTTCGTGCGGCCCAGGCACCGGGCGATCCTGCTGACCACCCGGTCCGACGGCCGCCCCCAGGGCTCCCCGCTGACCTGCGGCGTCGACGACTCCGGCCGGATCGTCGTCTCGACCTACCCCGAACGGGCCAAGACCCGCAACGCGAAACGGGACGCACGGGTCAGCGTGATCGTCCTGTCCGACGACATCGGGCAGGGGCAGCGCGGAGCGCTTCGTTGAGGGGTGGTGGTCGGGCGACGGGTGGGCGGGCCGTGGGTACAGATCGACGGCTCGGCCGAGGTGATCGACTCACCGGACTCGGTCGAGCCGCTCGTCGAGTACTTCCGCAACATCTCGGGGGAGCACCCGGACTGGGACGAGTACCGGGCGGCGATGGTGAAGCAGGGGAAGTCGATCATCCGGATCACTCCGGAGCGCTGGGGCCCCGTCGCCACCGGCGGCTTCCCTGCCCGCCTGGCGTCCGGCAGCTGACGGCTTTCCCCGATACGTTTCGGGAAGCCCTCCCCACGTTCCCCAAAGCCCTCCCCAATGTCTTCCCGCCTACGTGCGCACGTTCCGGCGCCGGGCCTGCCGCCGCGCTCCCGCCCGCCCTGACGAGAAGGGTGTGGGACTCCTGGCGGCGGGCCTCGGACTCGCTCAAGGTTGCTGCCGGGCGCCGGACCAGCCGATCGGCCGCCCGTGATCGTGAACCGGCGCTCGGACGCTCGCGTCTTCTCTAGCGGTCCCGCATCGCCTCGATGCCCGCGATCAGCAGGTCCAGGGCGAAGGTGAAGTCGCGCTCGCGCATCTCCTCAACCGTTTCGCCGCCCCGCGCGTCCATCAGGTCCTGCGAGGACTCGACGATCCGGCTGAGCTGCGGCTGGCTCCGAATGGCCCCCATCGCCTGCTGGAAGAACTCGTCCTGGCTGATACCCGACTCCGCGCTACGCTGCACGAAGTGGGCCTCGATGGTGCCGAATCCGTACACGAACTGGAAGACCGCCGAGAGCGCGCCCGTCTGCCGGTGCAGCGGCAGCCCCGTCGCCCGGATCACGTCCTGCATGGCGTGCGAGAACAGCATCGAGTGCGGGCCCATGTTGAGGAAGTGACCGGCCAGCGGCGACACCCAGACGTGCCGGACCAGCAATGCGCGGTAGGAGACGGCCAGTGCGCGCAGTCGCTCGTGCCAGTGCGCGTCCTCGCGAGGGGGCGCGATCTCGCTGTAGACCGAGTCGAGGGCCAGCTCCAGCAGATCGTCCTTGGTGTCCACGTACCAGTAGAGGGACATCGCGGTGACGTCCAGCTCGGCGGCGAGTCGGCGCATGGAGAATTTGGCGAGGCCCTCGGCGTCCAGCAGCCGGACCGAGGCCGCGGTGATCCTGTCCCGGTCAAGACCGGCCGGCTG
Organism: Streptomyces sp. NPDC002958; assembly: GCF_055563255.1. NCBI lineage: Bacteria > Bacillati > Actinomycetota > Actinomycetes > Kitasatosporales > Streptomycetaceae > Streptomyces > Streptomyces sp. NPDC002958. The sequence continues at coordinate 129,921 of NZ_JBVHDS010000005.1, forward strand.
GTCCGATTTGCGGGTGCGCGACGGTGCCCGCTGATCCAGCCACACGCTGGTCCTGGCAGGGTTCTTCACACGGTCGGCCGCGGACACCATGGCACACTCTCCTCGTCTTGCCGGCGGGACGGACCGGATGCGTACGCGTGCGCACGAAGCGGATCCATACAATCCGATACGCCCCGCCTCGATGCTATGCCGCTGCCCCTGCCTCGGCCGAGTCCGCCCGCGCAGATTCTGCCCGCTCGGCGCGGCGCAGAAGTACGGCGGCGAGCAGGCCGCCGACCAGCACCGCGACCGCTCCGACGAGCTGGCTGGTCTCCAGTCCCGAGGCGAAGGCGTCCGTGATCCGCGCCCGCTCCCCGTCGTCGGTTGCCGAGGCCAGCGCGGCGGGCAGCGAGGCGGCCCCGACGGCCGCCGGTACGAGCGCCCCGAACCGGGAGTTGAGCACCGCGCCGAGCACGGCGACCCCCAGACCGTTGCCGAATTCGGCGAGCGTGCCGTTGACCCCGGCGCCCACGCCCGCCTTCTCCGGCGGAATGGCGCTCATGATCGCGTTGGCCATGGCGGGCATGGCGAGCGCGATGCCCGCACCCATCACGACCAGGCCGAGCAGCATGCCGCCGTAGCCGTCGCCGCCGAGCAGCGCGATCGCGGCGAGCCCCGCGGCCAGCAGGCTCATCCCGGCCGCGATCGTGGCGGGCGTGCCCAGCCTGGGCACCAGCCTGGCGCCCAGGCCCGTGAGGTTGAGGGCGACGACGCTCAGCGCCAGCGGCGCCGTACGCAGACCGGCCTCCAGCGGCTCGTAGCCGAGGACGAACTGGAGCTGCTGGGTGAGCAGGAAGAGTGACCCGCCCATCCCGAAGGCGACCAGGATCGCGCCCGCGACCGCCCCGATGAACTTCTGGTTACGGAAGAAGTGCATGTCCAGCATCGGGTACGGGATGTGCAGCTCCCACAGCACGAATCCGGTGAGGACGGCGACCCCGACGAAGGCGGTCAGCAGCACCCGGCCCGATGTCCAGCCGTGTTCCGGGCCGGAGATGATCGCGTACACGACGGATGCCATACCGATGGTGGAGAGCAGCGCGCCGAGCAGGTCGGGGCGCTCGCCGCTGGGGTTCTTGGATTCCGGGACGAGCCGGATGACGGCGGCCAGTCCGATGACCGCGACGGGGATGTTGATCAGGAAGATCGCGCCCCACCAGAAGTGGTCGAGCATCACTCCGCCGATCAGCGGTCCGACGGCGAAGCCGAGCGAGCTGACGGTCGACCAGATGCCGATCGCCTTGACCCGCTCGGAGTCGTCGAAGATCTGCACGACGACGGCCAGCGTCGTCGTCATCAGCAGCGCACCGCCGATGCCCATGCCCGCCCGGGCCGCGATCAGCTGCGCGGACGTCTGGGCCAGTCCAGCCACCAGCGAGCCGATGCCGAACAGGGCGAGCCCCGCGACCAGCATCTTCTTGCGGCCGTAGCGGTCGGCGGAGCTGCCGGCCGTGAGCAGCAGGCCCGACTGGACCAGCGAATAGGCGTTGATCATCCACTGCACGTCGGCGGTGGAGGCGTCCAACTCCTTGGTGAGGGAGGGGATCGCGACATTGAGAACGGTGTTGTCGAGCAGCACGGTGAGCTGGGCGAGGCAGATGACGCCGAGGATCAGCCAGCGTTGCGGGTGGCTCGGCGGCGAGAGGTGGTTCTGCTCGGCGGCGGTCGCCGTCATGCGGACTCCTGATGCCTTATACGGTGCACGAGTAGGAGATGTACACCGTATAGCCACCCTCGTACGGTGTACATCTCATTTCCGCGCGGTACCGTGCTCGCCGCTGATCCGACAAGGACTGGAGTGGTATGTCACTGCGTCGTCGTACGGTGGAAGTCCTCATCGCAGCGGGCCTGTTGGGGACCGCCCTCGCGCCGCCCGCATCGGCCACCGGGCAGGGGCCCGCGGTGCCGCTGCGCGTGGCCACGTACAACATCCATGCGGGCGTCGGCATGGACAACGCCTTCGATCTCGACCGGCAGATCGCCGAACTGCGTTCGCTGGACGCCGATGTGATCGGGCTCCAGGAGGTCGATGTCCACTGGGGCTCCCGCAGCGAATGGCGCGATCTGGCGGCCGAGCTCGCCGAGCGGCTGGACATGCAGGTCTCGTTCGCCCCGATATACAGCCTCGACCCCGCGACTCCCGGTGCGCCCCGGCGCGAGTTCGGGGTCGCCGTGCTGTCCAGGTATCGGATCGTGAGCGCCGAGAACCACGAGATCACCCGGCTCTCCACCCAGGACCCGAACCCGGTTCCGGCCCCCGCGCCCGGCTTCGGCGAGGTGGTCGTGCGGGTGAAGGGGCTGCCCGTACATGTGTATGTGACGCATCTCGACTACCGCGCCGACCCGTCCGTACGGGCCGCCCAGGTCGCCGACACCCGCCGGATCATGGCCGAGGACGGGGCGCCCGGGCAACAGAAGGTGCGGCAGATCCTGCTCGGCGACCTCAACGCGGCACCGGCTGCTCCCGAACTCGCCCCGCTCTGGGAGAAGCTGACGGACATCGAGCCCGGCGGGCCGACGTACCCGGCGCAGGACCCGGTGCAGCGGATCGACTATGTGGCGGTGTCCAAGGATTCCGTACGAGTACGCGACGCGGCGGTGGCCGAGACGCTTGCCTCGGACCACCGCCCGGTCGTCGCGGACCTGCTACTGCGACGCTAGGGGGAGTTTCGGCGGGGGCAAGCGGGGCAAGCGGGGCAGGCGGGACTTTCGAAACACGCCCTGGTGTCCTGCGCCGGAGATCAGCGTCACCGCCGAGGCCACGAGCCGGGTCCGCAGCGTCCACGGCCCCGGCCGCCGGTTCAAGCGCCGGCCCACGCACCGCACCTACTGACCGGGCTTGATGAGATATCCCGCCCCCCGCCGGGTGTGGATCATCGGCGACCGTCCGGCATCGATCTTCTTGCGCAGATACGAGATGTACAGCTCGACGACGTTCGCCTGCCCGCCGAAGTCGTAGCTCCACACCCGGTCGAGGATCTGCGCCTTGCTCAGCACCCGCCGCGGATTGCGCATCAGGAAGCGCAGCAGCTCGAACTCGGTCGCGGTCAGATGGATGGAGGTATCGCCCCGGCTCACCTCATGGCTGTCCTCGTCGAGCATCAGATCGCCGACGACGAGCGTCGACTCGCTGCGTACGGCCGCCATACCGGACCGCCGGATCAGCCCGCGCAGCCGCGCCACGACCTCCTCCAGGCTGAACGGCTTGGTGACGTAGTCGTCGCCGCCCGCCGTGAGCCCGGCGATCCGGTCCTCCACCGCGTCGCGAGCGGTCACGAACAGTACGGGGACCTCGGCGAGCTCCCGTCGCAGTCTGCCGAGCACGGCGAACCCGTCCGTGTCGGGCAGCATCGCATCGAGGATCACCGCGTCGGGCCGGAAGTCGCGCGCCATCTGTACGGCAGCGGCGCCGTCCCCGGCGCTGCGCACCTCCCAGCCCTCGTAACGCAGAGCCATGGAGAGCAGCTCGGCGAGCGGAGCCTCGTCGTCCACCACCAGCACACGGACGGGGCTGCAGTCCGCTCCCACCAATTCGGTACGCCCCTGGGGCAAGGTCGTCGTCGTCATGCCCCAACCCTGTGAGGCTCCTCTGAGAGGGCCCTTTTCCGATTCTGTGAATCGTCTGAGAAAACGGCCCTTCATGAACCGTCAGTCCACGGCGAACAACGCGCTCGCGTTCCCGTGACAAACCGCGCGCAACCAGTCATCCCCCAACTCCAGCCGTTCCAGCGCGTGCAGTTGATGCGCATACGGATACGGAATGTTCGGGAAGTCCGTCCCCAGCAGAATCCGGTCCCCGAGCGCCGCGAGCCGACTGCGCTCGGCCACAGGGAATGGAGTGAAGTCCTCCGTGAAATCCGTGAACGCCATCGTCGTATCGAGCCGCACCTGCGGGTACGTCTCCGCGAGCGCCAGGAACTCCGCGTACTCCGGCATGCCCAGGTGCGCCACGATCAGCCGCAGCCGCGGATGCCGGGCAAGCAGCCGGCCGACCGGTTCGGGCCCCGTGTACTTGCCGGGCGCCGGTCCGGAGCCGCAGTGCATCACCACCGGGACCCCGGCCTCCGCGAGCAGCCCCCACACCGGCTCCAGCAGCGGGTCGTTGGCGTCGTACGCGCCGACCTGAAGGTGCGACTTGAAGACCCGGGCCCCTGCCTCCACGGCCTCGCGTACGTACTGTTCCACGCCCTCCTCCGGGAAGAACGTCGCGGTGTGCAGACAGTCCGGCACCCGGCGCGCGAAATCGGCCGCCCAGCCGTTCAGCCAGGCCGCCATCCCGGCTTTGTGCGGGTAGAGCATCGAGGTGAACCGGAGCACGCCGAACGAACGCAGCAGCGCGAGGCGTTCGTCCTCGTCGTGCCGGTACTCGATCGGCCACTCCATCCCGGTCAGCGGGCCCGCGGAGTCGAAGTACGCCCAGACCTTGCGCAGCACCCGCTCCGGCATGAAGTGCGTATGGACATCGATGATGCCGGGCAGCCCCAGCCGTTCCCAGAACCGCATGACGTCGTCGGCGTCATTACTCATTCCGCACCCCTTTCACCGTCCGGCACCGACGATCTCAGAACAGTCCGCCCTGCACACCGCCACCCCCGATGTCGGCCACCGGCACACCCACCCCGGCCCGCACGTCGGCGCCCGCCAGCTCCCACCCGGTCATCAGCCGGGTGTCCAGCACCACGACCCCGTCCTTCGCCGTCTCCAGATGCAGATCGGGCCCGGCCGCCGCCACCAGCCGCCCGGCGACCGCACCCCCGTCCACCAACTCGGTGACCGCCCACGCCACCTCGACCGTGCCGCCCAGCCCGAACACCCCGGCATGATCGACCGCCTCGAACGGCAACCGCTCCAGCGACTCGGGCCACCCTGCCCCCTCCAGCGCCACGGCCCGCCCGTAAAGCTCCGCCACCTCGGCACGCCGCTCCGCCACGCCCGGCAGCACCGCGCGCACGGCCCGCTTCCTGGCGTACGGAATCCGGTCCGGCACCCCGAGCGCCGAGCGCAGCAACTCCTCGGTCCGCCGCGCCGCCATCAACGGCCCCCGCCCCAGCCAGCTGAACACCACGGCCCCCTGCTCCCGCAGCCGCGCCGCCTCCCGCTCCTCGGCGGTGATCCCGACCTTCACCATCCCCGGCCCGAACCAGGCGAGATACACGCGGTACGTCCGGGGGTCGTCGGCGATCGTGTCGGCGGCCACCGAATGCGCCCGGTCCAGCCGCGCACACTCCGGACACCGCGCCCCCGTGCTCCGCCCCGACACCACGGCCCCCACCGGACACGCGTTCCCGCGCGCCCCGATGCAGCGTCGCTCCCCCACCGCCCGGAACCCGAGCTCCGTCCCGTAGGCCAGCACACTCACCCGTACAGCCCCGCCCCGCCGCCACCCCAGCACGGGCGCCCCCTGCGCGTCCGGCCACCGCAGCCCGGTGCACTGCCACCCCATGCGCGAACTCCCGGGTTCCGATGCAGACGGGTTCCGATGCAGACGGAGGGAAAGCCAAGAGGCCCCCGGATGAATCCGGGGGCCTCTTGCCACTGTGCACTCGGCAGGATTCGAACCTGCAACCTTCTGATCCGTAGTCAGATGCTCTATCCGTTAAGCTACGAGTGCTTAGCGTCCCGGGCTTTTCTGCCTGGTCGGCGTTGCGGGAACAACATTACATGACCTGCGCCGTAGCGCGAAATCCTTTAGCCGCACCACCTCTGACCTGCGAAAACACCCTGTTTGGCGAGGTTGTGAGGCGGCTGCCGGACTGCCCGGGTCCGGATACGACCGAAGCCCCGCGCCAGTGGCACGGGGCTTCGATGATGGAGCGGAGGCGGAGGGATTTGAACCCTCGATGGGCTTTAAAACCCAAACCGCATTAGCAGTGCGGCGCCATAGACCGGACTAGGCGACGCCTCCAGCACACCTCGCGCGAGCGCGAGTGGTGCGTGCAGATGATGACACAGGCGATCGCTGCGTCACCAATCGCTGCCTACGGTACTAGGCAGGCGGGCACGAGGGCAAAGCGCCTGCGGTTGCGCAACGCCGTGGCGTGCCGAGCGTTAGTGATGACGGAGGCACCGCCCTCCCGTTCTTCCGTTCGTTCCACCGGCTGTCCCGCCTCTCCCGTCGAAGTGCACGAGCACAGGAGTCCGCATGCTGCGCCGCCTCGCCCTCACCGCCGTCGCCTCTCTCGCCGCACTGTCCGCTGCCGCGTCGGCGGCGACCGCGGCCACCGGCCCCCTTCCGCTGCCGCTGCCGCACGGCGACGACACCCGTGCCCGGCTGACGATGACGGTCTCCGGCTCGGGGGACCCAACGGCCGAGGGCGTCTTCGAGCTGGAGTGCGGGCCTACGGGCGGCAGCCACCCGGCGGCACGGCAGGCCTGCGTCCGGCTGGAGGAGCTGGCGGGCGAGGGCGCGGACCCGTTCGCCCCCGTGCCCGGGGACGCGATCTGCACCCAGCAATTCGGGGGGCAGGCCACCGCCCGGGTCACCGGAACCTGGCGGGGGCGAAGCATCGACGCGGTCTTCGACCGGACCGACGGATGCGAGATCTCGCGCTGGAACAACCTGCGGCCGGTGCTCCCCGACGTCCGGTGAACAGGGGTCCCCACGCCTGCCCAGGGCATATCCAACGACACGTGACGCGCTGGAGTCGTACACCGTATGCACAGAACCTTGGTGAGAGCTCCCCCCCATCCGCCGCCCCACGCCCCGCCCCTGCCTTTAGACTCCTTCCGTGACAGCCTGCGGCCCGAGGGGCAAGATGGGGCCCGCTGTCGGCAAGGTGAGGTAACCAGGGAGGAAGCGTCGTCGTGAGCAGCAGGCCATCCCGAGGCACTGCTCGCCTCGCAGCCATACTCGATGCACTCCCCGACGGGCTGCTGCTCGTCAATTGCAACGGCACGGTCGTCAACGCCAACTCCATCGCCCTGGAGATGTTCGAGACGCCGGGCACGGCGCTCGTCGGGCGCGGGCTCCTCGACCTGCTGCCGGAGTTCGACTCCAAGCTGATTCCGGGGTCGATGCGCCGGCCCGAGACCGCCGACGACCGCGGCCGGACGAAGCCGACCCGGATGACCGCACGGCGGACCGACGGCAACGAGTACCCGGTCGAGGTCACCAGCGCCGGCCTGGAGGACGGGCAGGCCGCGTACAACGACTTCCAGAGCGGTTACAGCGGCAGCTACACGGGCGACGAGCTGCTGATGCTCGTCGTACGGGATCTTTCGGGCACCGTCGACACCGAGGCCGAACTGGCCCGTTCGCAGCGGCAGACCGAGATGATCCTGCGGGCCGCGGCCGAGGGGGTCGTCGGTACGGACACGGACGGCCGGGTCGTCCTGGTCAACCCCGCCGCCGCGCAGATTCTCGGCTTCCGCGCCAGCGACCTGGGCGGCCAGGAGCTGCATCCGCTGATCCTGCACTCGCGGGCGGAGGGCGAGCCGTTCCCGTACGAGGAGTCGCCGCTCGCCGACACCCTCAGGTCCGGCCGCAAGCACCGGGTGCGCGGGCAGGTCCTGTGGTCCAAGAGCGGTGCACAGGTGCCGGTCGACCTGACCACCGCGCCGGTCCGGGACGGGGACCAGCTGGTCGGTGCGGTCATGACGTTCACCGACCGCAGGCCGTACGAGGAGCTCAGCGAACAGCACAAGGCCGAGGTCGCCGAACTGACCGCAAGCCACACCGCCGAGGTCACCGAACTGACGGAACGGCACAGCACGGAACTGGCCGACCGGGCCGAGCGCTACAGCGCCGAACTGGAGGAGCAGGCCGAACGGCTGGCGGCGCTGACCGCCCGGCACACCCAGCTCACCGCCGTACTCGGCGAATCGCTGCGCGGGCCGCTGGAGGAGCTGCGCGGCGAACTCTCCACGCTGGCCGCCGATCCGGCCGGCCAGCTGTGGCCGGAGGCCAACCAGATCCTGCACCACCTGGCCGCGGGCTACGCCCGGATGACCACGCTCATCGACAACGTGCTCGGCTACCAGCTCCTGGACGCCGGCTCGGAGGAACTGGTCAAGGCGAGCGTGCTGCTCGACTCGGTCGTGACGGCCGGTATCGACGCGGCCGTCGAGCTGATCGGTCCCGGGCGCGCCCAGTTCGCGGTGCACGCGCCGCCGATCGAGGCCGAGGTGGACGCGGCCCGGCTGGTGACCGCGCTTGCCCATCTGGTCGCGGATGTCGCCGGGGTCGACTCGACCGGCAAGGCCCGCATGGCGCCGGGCGGTGGCTACGTCGACTCCACGGTCGTCGTCGCGGCGGCACAACGCGGTGAGGTCGTACGGATCGAGGTGCGCGGACCGTTCGCCGGGGGAGACCCGGTGCACGAGCCGATCGTGCGCGGGATCGTACGGGCGCACGGCGGCGTGCTCCAGACGCACGAGGTGCCGGGGATGAGCGGCAGCGCGTATGTGCTCGAAGTGCCGTTGGGCGCGGGCTCGGGAACGGTGATGGCACCGGCGCCCGGTTCGGAGTCCCCGACGGAACCGGAGCCGGAGCCGACAGCCGGTCAAGGTGTGCCGGGCGGCGGGCGGCGGCGGGCGCGACGGGCGTCCACGGATGCGTTCCTGGAGAGCCCTTTGGGTGGTTCCGGAGCGGGGGCCGGGTCCGGGGACGGTGACACCGCGGCAGGCGAGCCGACGGGGCGGCGACGGGCGCGTCGTGAGCCCGCGGTGCAGGGCTCGCAGGAGACACAGGGTGCGCAGAGCCCGCACGAGGTCATTCCGGCCCAGCAGGGCGAGGGGTCGGGGCGCAGGCGGGGGCGGCCGAGTCCGGCCGAGACCGGTGCTCAGCATTCGTTTCCGGCTCAGCTGTCCCAGCCCGAGCAGAGCCAGGGACCGGGGCAGGAACAGGGTCGGGGGCAGAGGTCCGGGGAGATTGCTGTCGAGCAGCAGGGTCCCGGGCAGGCATTGGCGCTGCCCGCGGCCTCGGCGCCGTCCGAAGGGGCGGTGGTGACGGCGGCCGAGGGTGCGCAGGGCGGCGGTGGCCGTCCGCAGCGTGGGCGGACCGTGCCGCCGCAGGGTGTGTCGGTCGAGGCGCCGGTGCCGGCGGGTGGACACCGGGTGCGTCAGGGAGGCGAGAACCAGCTGGCTCTGCCGGCTGCCGCTTCTCCTTCTGCCCCTTCTGCCTCCTTCGCTCCTTCTACCTCTTCTGCCTCTTCTGCCTCTTCCGTCTCAGCTTCGGCTTCGGCTTCCGAGGGCTTCCCACAGGTCGGTGACGGCCCGGCGTCGGCGCCTCAGTCGACCGGGCGGCGGGCGCGGCGGGCATTGGCGGCCACGCAGGAGCGGTCTGCCCAGGCCGAGCCGACCGCGCCTCGTACCGCGTTCGCCCTCCCGCCCGCGGAGGCCGACCGGACCCCGTCCACGGCCGTCGACGCTGACGCCTCGCTGCCCGGACGCCACGACGCCGTACTCACCGCGCCGGACGACGACCACACACCGCCCCAGGCGCATCCCGTACCGACCGGGCGGCGCCGGGCCCGTCACGCCGACGCTCCCCAGCAGACCGGCCAGCCCGGTCAGCCTGCGGAGCAGCAGGCTGTGCCGTCCGGAGGCTGGGCGGAGAACGACACCTCGGGGCAGGGCCTGGCCGCGCTGACCGCTCCCGGCGAGCGGGCCGACGACCGGCCCGACAGCCACCCTGGTGATCAGGCCGTCGACCAGCCCGACGACCAGGCGATCGACCTGGCCGAGGACCAGCCCGGCGGCGATCCGGAATGGCCCGCGACCGGCCGCACCACGCACACCACCGGCACCACAGCCATCGCAGGCACCGCCGACGCCACCGGCGTCGCGGAGGGCCGCCCGCGGAACATCGCGCCCGAACCGGACGCGCGCAGCCAGCCGCTGCCCGCCGAGGCTCCGATGCCCGGTGGCTCGTCGGACTCGACGCAGGGACGCGCGTTCAGCGTGCGGACGCTCGGGCAGGGCGTGCCGTTCGCCCAGCACATCGCGCACCCGCAGAACCAGACGCCCGGCGGTGCCGGGCGGCGCCGTAAGCTCGCCGCCCCGCCGGAGGGTGAGCGCACCACTCAGTCCGCTCAGTCCGCGCCGTCCCCGTCCGGCGGGGCACAGAGCCAGGGTCCGGACTCGGGATCAGGATCGGGATCAGGATCAGGATCGGGGCAGCTGCTCTCCGCTCCGGAAGCCGAAGGGCGCGCGTACGCCATAGGGGCACCCGACGAGGGTGCCGAAGGACCGGAGCCGCTGGACGGTCCGGGGGGCGCTGTCGAGGTCGCCAACCGTCCGTCGCCGCGGCCGGTCGACGACGAGCTGCCCCCGGAACCGCTGGACAACCCGCGTCGGCTGCTCGTCTGGCCCGCGCCCGATGTCTCCACCCAGCAGGCGCTGAGCGACCGCGGCTACCGGCCGGTGATCGTGCACTCGCGCGAGGAGGTCGACGCCCAGATCGCGGCGTTCCCCGCCGCGCTCTTCGTCGACCCGCTCACCGGTCCCATCACCCGCAAGGCGCTGCAGTCGCTGCGTCAGGCGGCGGTGGCGGCCGAGGTCCCGGTGCTGGTGACGGCCGGTCTGGGACAGGCGTCGCGGGAGGCGGCGTACGGCGCCGACCCGGCCGTGCTGCTGAAGGCGCTCGCCCCGCGCGACAGCGAACAGCATCCGCCGAGGGTGCTGTTGATCGAGGAGCACGAGGAGATCGCGCTGGCGCTGACGGAGACCTTGGAACGCCGCGGCATGCAGGTCGCGCGGGCCTCCACCGACAACGAGGCGGTGGCGCTCGCCACCCGGATGCGGCCCAACCTGGTGGTCATGGACCTGATGCAGGTACGCCGCCGCCGGGCCGGGATCGTCGACTGGCTGCGTGCCAACGGCCAGTTGAACCGAACCCCGCTGGTCGTCTACACCTCCGCCGACATGACGGGGTCGGAGCTGCCGAAGCTCAGCTCGGGCGAGACCGTCCTCTTCCTGGCGGAGCGCTCCACCAGCGACGAGGTGCAGTCACGCATCGTGGACCTGCTCGCGAAGATCGGCACGAACTGACGCGGACGACGCGGATGACCGCGGACGGACGGGCGGACGCCCGCAGATGCGACGAGGGCGGTACGGGATCTCCCGTACCGCCCTCGTCGTACTCCCCGACCGGGTCGGGTCAGATCCGGGTGATGTCCAGCTCGCCCTCCGCGTACTGCTTTCGGATCACCTTCTTGTCGAACTTTCCGACGCTCGTCTTCGGCACCGCCGGAATGATCGTCCAGCGCTCCGGCAGCTGCCACTTGGCGATGCCGGACTCGGCGAGGAAGTTCCTCAGCACCTCGTACTCGGTGGTGGCACCGTCCTTGAGGACGACGGTCGCGAGCGGACGCTCGCCCCACTTCTCGTCCGGAACGGCGACGACCGCCGCCTCGGCCACATCGGGGTGCGCCATGAGGGCATTCTCCAGCTCGACGCTGGAGATCCATTCGCCGCCGGACTTGATGACGTCCTTGGCCCGGTCGGTGAGGGTGAGGAAGCCGTCGTCGCTGATCACGCCGACGTCACCGGTCTTCAGCCAGCCGTCCTCGCTGAACTTGTCCTCGGGGCGCAGGGCCTCGCCGTCCGCGCCCCCGTAATAGGCACCGGCGATCCAGGGGCCGCGCACCTCCAGTTCACCGGCCGACTCGTTGTCCCACGGCAGGTGCTCGCCACCGGGGCCGACCAGGCGCGCCTCGACCCCGGCCGGGAAACGGCCTTGGGTGACGCGGTAGGGCCACTCCTGCTCCTCGGTCAGCCCGGCTGGCGGGTTGGCCATGGTGCCGAGCGGCGAGGTCTCCGTCATGCCCCAGGCATGGCAGACACGGACGCCGAGCTTGTCGTACGCCTCCATGAGGGAGGGTGGACATGCGGCGCCGCCGATGGTGACGCGGGCCATGGAGGTGAGGTCGCGCGGGTTGGCGGTGACCTCGGCGAGCAGTCCCTGCCAGATGGTCGGGACGGCGGCGGCGTGGGTCGGCCTCTCGCGCTCAATCATGTCGGCGAGCGGGGCGGGCTGCAGGAACCGGTCCGGCATGAGCATATTGACGCCGGACATGAACGTCGCGTGCGGCAGCCCCCACGCGTTCACGTGGAACTGGGGGACGACCACCAGCGTGGTGTCCTTGTCGGTCAGACCCATCGACTCGGACATGTTGACCTGCATGGAGTGCAGGTAGACGGAGCGGTGGGAGTAGACGACGCCCTTGGGATCACCGGTGGTGCCGGAGGTGTAACACATGGCGGCGGCCTGGCGTTCGTCGAGCTCGGGCCAGTCGTAGCTCGTCGGGCGGCCGGCGATCAGCTCCTCGTACTCGTGCACCCTCGGCGCCACGCCGTCGAGGACGGAACGGTCGCCCGGCCCCGTGACGATCACGTGCTCGATCGACGCCAGGTGGGGCAGGAGCGGCGCGAGCAGCGGCAGCAGGGAGCCATTGACGATGACGACCTTGTCGTCGGCGTGCTTGACGATCCAGATCAGCTGCTCGGCGGGGAGCCGGAGGTTGAGCGTGTGGAGCACCGCGCCCATCGAGGGAATCGCGAGATACGCCTCGACGTGTTCCGCGTTGTTCCACATGAGGGTGCTGATCCGCTGGTCACCGTCGACACCGAGCTCGTCGCGGAGGGCATTGGCGAGCTGCGTGGCCCGCCGGCCTATCTCGGCAAAGCTGCGCCGCTGCGGCTCGGGTTCGCCGGTCCAGGTCGTGACCTGCGATTTCCCATGAATGGTCATCCCGTGTTCCAGAATGCGGGTGACAGTCAGCGGTACATCCTGCATGGTGCTCAGCACGGCGTCCTCCCGGTGGGCGCTACGCGGCAGTAGGGTTCCGCTGATTCTGCGCGCATACCAGGCGGTATGTCACTACTTCCGGGAGTGCGAATCGGTGTCGTTCGGCAAAATCAGGCCTGACCGGCGCACTCCCTCCGCCCGGGGCTCACCCCGGCACACTGCCTCCGCCCGGAGCTCACAGCACCGGAGCCAGTTCCGGGTCCTGCCTGAGCTTGCCGAGCGCCCGCGACACCGCGCTCTTCACCGTGCCGATGGACACCCCGAGCACCTCGGCCGTCTGAGCCTCGCTCAGGTCCTCGTAGTACCGCAGGACCACCATCGCCCGCTGCCGGTCCGGAAGCTTGAGGACGGCACGCCACATCGCGTCGTGCAGCGTTTGATGCTCGGCCGGGTCGGGGGCCCCGGCGGCCTCCTGCTCGGGCAGTTCGTCGCAGGCGAACTCGTCGACCTTGCGCTTGCGCCACTGCGAGGTCCGGGTGTTCAGCAGTGCCCGGCGGACATAGCCGTCCAGCGCCCGGTGGTCCTCGATCCGTTCCCAGGCGACATACGTCTTGGTGAGCGCCGTCTGCAACAGATCCTCGGCATCGCTCGGGTTCGCGGTGAGCGAGCGAGCGGCACGCAGCAGAACGGCCCCCCCGCGCCCGTACGAAAGAGGAGAACGACGGGTACGTAGCGTGCGGAGCCCTCGCGGCATACGGGATGTGCGCGGTGTACGAGCCGTGCGGGACGGGTCCGATGGTGGCAGCTCCCCCGGAGGTGCGCGTGCAGACTGGCGTGGTCATGGCTCCACGCTAGGAGCGGGCGCCGTCTCGGGGATCGGCCCCAGGTCCCGAAAGGGCGTCCGCCTCAGGGTGTAGGGGTGGGGCCTGCTCCACCTCCTGTAGGTGGAGTTCGTCGTCATCAGGGCTCAGGGTCGCACCCAATGCCCCGACCGGACCCGGACGGCAGCTGTGTGCGGGCGGCCCGCCTGCACACAGCTGTCCGCGCCCGGTCACCACCGCACACCACCGTCCGCGCCCAGTCGCCACCGCGCTCAGCCGTCCGCGCCCAGTCGCCACCGCGCTCAGCCGTCCGCGCCCAGGATCAGTCCCGAGGTGGGTACGCCGGTGCCTGCCGTGACCAGGGCCCTGGCCGCCCCGGGCAACTGGTTCACCGACGAGCCCCGGATCTGCCGGACCGCCTCCGCGATGCCGTTCATACCGTGCAGATACGCCTCCCCAAGCTGGCCACCATGTGTGTTCAGGGGCAGCGCGTCGGCCGCGACGAAGTCGGCGGCCTCGCCCGGTGCGCAGAAGCCGAACTCCTCCAGCTGCATCAGGACGAACGGTGTGAAGTGGTCGTAGAGGATGCCCACATCGATGTCCGAGGGGGAAAGGCCGGAGTTCCGCCAGAGCTGCCGGGCGACCACCCCCATCTCCGGCAGACCGGTCAGATCGTCGCGGTAGAAGCTGGTCATCTGTTCCTGCGCCCGTCCGGCCCCCTGGGCGGCGGCGACGATCACGGCGGGCGGGTGCGGCAGATCCCGGGCCCGCTCCGCGCCGGTGACGACGATGGCCTGCCCGCCGTCGGTCTCCTGACAGCAGTCGAGCAGCCGCAGGGGTTCGACGATCCACCGCGATGCGGCATGGTCGGCCAGGGTGATCGGCTTCCCGTAGAAGTACGCCGCAGGATTCCGGGCGGCATGGCGCCGGTCGGTGACCGCGACATGGCCGAAGGCGTCCGGCGTCAGCCCGTAGGTGTACAGATAGCGCTGGGCCGCCATGGCGACCCAGGAGGCGGGCGTGAGCAGCCCGTAGGGGAGGTTCCAGCCGAGCGCCGTGCCTTCCGCGGTGGGCTCCCGCTGCTGCACCCCGGAGCCGAACCTGCGCCCGGAGCGCTCGTTGAACGCGCGGTAGCAGACCACGACATCGGCCACCCCGCTCGCCACGGCCAGGGCCGCCTGCTGGACGGTGGCGCAAGCCGCCCCGCCCCCGTAATGGATGCGGGAGAAGAACGACAACTCACCGATACCGGCCGCCTGGGCGACGGTGATCTCGGGGCTGGTGTCCATGGTGAAGGTCACCAGGCCGTCGACATCGGCGGGGGTCAGCCCGGCGTCGTCGAGGGCGGCCCGCACCGCCTCGACGGCCAGTTCGAGTTCGCTGCGCCCGGAGTCCTTGGAGAACTCGGTCGCCCCGATCCCCACGACCGCCGCCCTGCCGCCGAGCGAGTCGGCCCTGCGCACGCTCATGCCGCCCCCTCAGGAACGCTGACGGTCACCGTGCCCGTGACATGCCTGCCGAGACCGTTGGCTCCGACGACCGACACCTCGGCCGTCCCGTCGTCCCCGAGAGCGGTGACCGTACCGGTCAGGACCATGGTGTCCCCGGGGTGATTGGGCGCGCCCAGCCTGATGGCGACCTTGCGGAGCACGGCCGACGGGCCGAGGCGGTCGGTGACGTACCTGCCGACCAGGCCGTTGGTCGTCAGGATGTTCATGAAGATGTCCGGGGAGCCCTTCTCCCGGGCGAGCTCCGCGTCATGGTGCACGTCCTGGTAGTCGCGGGAGGCGATGGCGCCCGCGACGATCAGGGTGCGGGTCACCGCGACCTCCAACGGCGCCAGCTCCTCACCGACCTTCACTCCGGTCCCTCCTTCACGAGCGACTGGCCGAGCTCCTGGAGCACTTCGCTGCCGCATCCCAGATAGGCGTCGAGCTGACGGCCCCAGAGGAAGTGGCGGTGCACGGGATGGTCGAGGTCGGCGCCCGTTCCGCCGTGCAGATGCTGTCCGGCGTGCACCACCCGCTTTCCGGCCTCCGACGCCCACCAAGCGGCGGTCAGCGCCTGCGGCCCGTACGGCAGCCCCGTGTCATGGCGCCACGCCGCCTCGTACGCGGTGACCCGTATCGCCTCGGTGTCCATATGGGCATCGGCGGCGCGCAGCAGCACCCCCTGCTTGGCGGAGAGCGGGCGCCCGAACTGCTCCCGGGTGTTCGTGTGGGCGATTGCGCGTGCCAGCGAACCGGCGCACACCCCGGCCTGCAATCCGGCGAACGCAGTCCGGCTCACGGCCAGCACCGCCTCGTACGCCCCCGCGCTTCCGAGCCGCTCCCCGGGCGCCCGGTCCAGGACGAGCCGCGCCGCCGACCACGGTGCCGTGGTCTCCACCGGCTCGGTCGCCACACCCGGATCAGCGGTCCGTACGATCCACAGCCCCCGGTCCGAGTCCGCGACGAGGACCAGGGACGCGTCCCGCAACCACGGCACGTACGGCACGCTGCCGCTCAACCGCCCCTCGTCGTCCGCCCGTATCCCGCCGCGCGCCGGGAACGCCCCGGTCGCGACAGCCGTGCCGTCCCGCAGCGGCGGCAGCAGCCGCTCCCGCTGCTCGTCCGTGCCGTGCCCGGCGACGGCGAGCAGCCCGTACACACAGCTCGCCGCGAACGGCACCTGCGCCGTCGTCCGGCCCTGCTCCTCCAGCAGGAGCACCAGGCCCAACAGCCCGGTCTCCTCGACGGCTGCGGTCAGACCGGCCGCGCAGAGCTCCTTCCACAGCTCGGCGTCCGTCCCCGCGCCGGCTGCGGCCAGGCGCTCGTGTGTCGACAGATCGCCGAAGATCCGCGCCGCCAGCCCCTGTGCCGCGGTCTGCTCCTCAGTGGGTGCGAAGTCCATGTCAGCTCTCACCTCCCCGGAAGACCGGAAGCTCCAAATCGGGGTCCGTACGAAGGAATTCCAGCCGCACCGGCATTCCCGTCCGGACCTTGTCGTACGGCACGCCGACCACATTGCTGACCATCCGCACCCCCTCCGCCAGCTCTATCAGCGCCACCGCGTACGGCCCGCCCTCCTCGGAGGTGCCGAATGCGGGGAAGGGCGGGTGATGCATCACGACGTGGCTGAAGACGGTGCCCTCGCCGCCGGCCTCGACCGTGTCCCATTCCTGGCAGCCGCACGCATTGCAGCCGGGCAGCCAGGGAAAGCGCAGGGTCCCGCACTCGCCGCACCGCTGGATCAGCAGTTTGTGTTCGGCGACGCCCTGCCAGAAACCGGCGTTGTCCCGGTTGATCACCGGCCTCGGGCGCAGGCTCGGACCGCCGCGACGCGCGGCGCGCTTCACCGTTGCCGGTGTGTACTTGAGGATCCGGAAGCGGTGCGTCCCGGCGGGCTCCCCTTCCGCGTGGACATCCATCCGCGTCGTCACGAAGTAACCCGTCCCCAGTTTGGTCGTCTTCCGCCGCGAGACCGACTCGATCACCGCGTCGAACGTGATCCGGTCCCCGGGCCGCAGCGGACGCAGATACTCCTGCTCGCAGTCGGTCGCGACCACCGAGGTGTACCCCGCGCCGTCGAGCAGGCCGAACAGCTCCTCGTACGCCTCCGAGCGGTCGGTGTGCCCCGACAGACCACCCATCGTCCACGCCTGCAGCATCGTCGGCGGAGCGATCGCTCCCGGCCCCGCGTAGGCGGGGTCGGTGTCCCCCATCGCCTCGCACCAGTGCCTGATCATGGGCTCGTTGACCGGGTCCTTGCCGACGCCCGCGGTCACGGCAGCCCGCCCCTCGAACACCTTGAGCCGCCCGTACAACTCGTCCCGCTCCTCGGGCCCCTGCGGCTCTTCCCGCACGCCCGTCACCGCTCGCCCCTCTTCATGCCGAGCCGCATCGTCGCGACGATCTCCCGCTGCACCTCGCTCACCCCGCCCCCGAAGGTGTTGATCTGCGCCGCCCTGTTCATCCGCTCCAGCTCCCCGTCCCCGAAGGAGCCGGGCGAACCGCCCCGGATCGTCCCGGCCTCGCCCGTGATCTCCTGGCAGATCCGATACACCTCGACGGCGCTCTCGGTTCCCACGAACTTCACGCCGCTCGCCTCGCCCGGGGCCGGCGAACCCGCACCGACATCTCCCACCAGACGCCAGTTGAGCAGACGTGTCGCCGCCAGCCGGGCATACGCCTCGGCCAGCCGGGTCCGCACCCACGGCTCGTCGACCGGACGCCGGCCCGTCACCGGATCGGGAGTGCGAGCGAAAGTGAGTGCTGCCTCGTAGGAGTCCTCGGCCTGCATTCCGATCGCGGCGAGAGCCACCCGTTCATGGTTCAGCTGACTGGTGATCAGCCCCCAGCCGCCGTTCTCCGCACCGACCAGGTGGGTGGCGGGCACCCGTATCCCGTCGTAGTACGTGGCCGTCGTGGTCAGCCCGCCCACCGTCTCGATCGGCGTCCAGGCGAACCCCGGGTCGTCCGTCGGAACCAGAATGATCGAGATGCCCCGGTGCTTGGGCGCGTCCGGGTCCGTACGGCAGGCGAGCCAGATCCAGTCCGCGTTCTGTGCATTGCTGGTGAAGATCTTCTGCCCGTTGATCACCCAGGAGTCGCCGTCCCGCACGGCCCTGGTGCGCAGCGCCGCGAGATCCGTACCGGCCTCCGGCTCGCTGTAGCCGATGGCAAAGACGAGCTCACCGCCGAGGATCCTGGGCAGGAAGTACGCCTTCTGCTCATCGGTCCCGTATTTCATGAGCGTCGGTCCGACGGTATTGAGAGTGACCATCGAGACGGGCGCCGAGGCCCGGTAGGCCTCGTCGAAGAAGACGAACTGTTCGTCGGGGCCGCGGCCCTGGCCGCCGTACTCGACGGGCCAGCCGAGTCCGAGCATCCCGTCGGAGCCGATCCGGCGCAGTAGTCGGCGTTGTTCGGCCGGGTCCTCGGCCCCGGGTCCGGTCCTTGCGTCCCTCCCGGGCATTACCTTGCGGAAGTACGTGCGGAGTTCGGCGCGCAGCTGTTGCTGACGCTCCGTCTGGGCGAGGTGCACGGCGGCTGCCTCCCGGACACGGGCGTACGGATCAGGTTTTCTGACTGTCCGTCAGATCACTGGACGCTGTCAAGGTCGACGACGCCCCCGACCCGGTCGCCGGGCAACGCGAAGCGGCCCGCGCGAAGCACCGAAGCACCCTCGCGCGGGCCGCTGTTCACCCAGCCGTGGCCCGCCCCCGACCGGCCCCAGGGCCGGCCCGGACTTACCAGAGCTCGGTGAAGTACACCGTGCCAGACCAGTTGCTCTGGTAAACGTCGGTGAAGGGCGAGTCGTTCACCTGGGCGGTGTTGCTCTGGTTCGTTGCCCCGTAGCCGACGGCCTGCTGCTGCGTCGTGGACGAATTACCGTAGTTGCTGTCACCGACGCCACTGCCGATGACCGTCGCAACGGCCGCGTTCGATCCGTCGTTCGCGTACGAGCCGTTGTCGGCCTGGGCCACGCCGCCGAAGAGCGCGACAGCGAGGGGCAGAGCCGCGACAGCGGCGAGGGCACGAGCGGTACGGATGCTTGCCATGTCAATTCCTCCAGGAACCGAAAGTACGGCTTATCCCGGGGCAGTCGGCCGACCGCCCCGGTGTTGGTCACGACGTCACAAAACCAGAGTTTCCCACCGATTTCCTGACGAACCGCCCATGCACTCCAATTCACCCGTAAGTATGAGAAACGCCTGGTAAACCTCTCGCGCCCCAAAAGCCCCAGCTCACGCCCCTCCTCCACCCCTCACGTACCCCTTCCCGCCACCCTCCGGGCCGCCCGGTCCCGTGCACCCCAAAGAGAAGAAGCATTCCCGCACCCAGCCCGGCTACCCCACGCCCCCCTTTTCTTCTTAGAACACGTGTAACGCCGTGAATCTCCTCAAGCCGGGGTCAGCTCGTGCCCCTTCCGTGCCCGATCGGGCGGGAAACCACGGGGAGGCACGGTGGTCGGCGGGCAGCGAACAGCACAACGGCCCCCGACCGTCATGCCTGGTCGGAGGCCGTTCACCTGCGCGGTGGGTGTGGGATTTGAACCCACGGTGACATCGCTGCCACGACGGTTTTCAAGACCGATCAGCCTGCAGCGGCTCTACCTCACCTGACCTGCAACTACGTCTCAACGCGCTTGCTCGCGGAAGCATCTGGCCCACGCATGGCCCACAGCGCCCTCACGAAACCGGGACGAGGCGACTTGTGAACCCATCAGCACACAATCGCTCGTATGCCACGGCGACGGAGTCCGGGACGTCTTGCCGAATCATGAACCCCTGCTCCGGGTAGATGAGCAGGCGCTGCTGAGCCCCAACGAGCATGTCGAGCACAAGCCGGGGGTCTTTGATCGAGTCGACGTATTCCATGAGGGTCATCGGCGCTGACGCGCTTATGAACTCAACCTCCGGCCACAGCTTGCGCGCAGTCGCATAGGCCCTCCGCTCCTCGTACGGCTTGCTGACGAGCAGCACGGACGAAACGGTGACGTCCCGTTCTGCGAGCAGTGCGCGCGAGAAGTTGATGTTCTCGCCTGTGTTCCGCGCGTTCGGCTCGACGAGAATGGCTGAGTCGGGAACACCCAGCTCCAGCGCCCGTTCCCGATAGTGCTCGGCTTCCCCGCGGGGCATCCGGTCGCGCGTTGTGCGGCTGGTAGCACCCGTGAAAACCATCAACGGGAACATGTCTCGCCGGTACAGATCAACCGTCACGTCTGCCACGCCCAGATCATGACTGCCGAGCCCGATGGCCACCGAGCAGGGGCGCGGCTCGTGGCGCATCTGCTGAAAGTCCCAAAGCTGTTGGGCATCCGACCATGCCTGCGTAGAGATCACTGGGCTACTCCTTGCGCCGAGTCGGGGACTTTGAAGTCGTATGCCCAGGCGAAGCGGCTCGCCGCGTGAATACCGACCGCGAACTCCACGACGGTCCCGTCAGCTGTACAGGTGGTGCGGTGAAGCTCCACGACCCACTCGCCGGGCGTCAACTGGAGTAGCGCAGCCTCCTCCGATGTCGCGGGGCGAGCGAACAGCTCCTCCCGCATGTGATCGATCTCGTAGCCCGCGTCATAGAGCACGCGGTAGCCACCGCCCTTGCCTGCTGGCCCCGGCGTCGGGTCGACAAGCCGCGTTCCCTCGACGTGCTCGGGACGGTAGTAGCTGGTCAAGGTGTGCGTCGGCTGGTCACCCTCCTTCACGAGGCGGGCACGTGCGTACACCTCGGAGCCATCCGGCAAACCATGCGCCGCCGCTACAAGCGGCGTGGCCGGCACACAGCTGACGTTCTGTGTCTGCTCGCCACGTTTGTGCGATCGGCCCGAAGCTACGCGGTCAGCGATGAACGCGACCTCATCACCGTCACGCCACTTGGCCTTGTCGTACCGAGCGATGCCGAGCCTCTTGATCGGGGCTTGCTGCCGCACGACAGTGCCGTGACCTCGGGAAGAAGTCACCAAGCCTTCGGCTTCCAGGGCCTTGTAGGCCGCGTGGACCGTGGACTTTGAACCTTCACCAGCCTCGACCAGGTCTCGGATGTGCGGCAGCTGCTGACCAGGGGTGTACTCGCCCCCCTTGATCTGCTCAGCCAGTTTGTCTGCCAGTTCTCGCCACTTGGGTGCCACACCAACTCCTCTCGACAGGTCCAGTCAAACACAGTCCCAGGACTGTTGACAGTCCTGGGACTGTGCGCCATTGTCATCTCAGACGCCCGCAGTCCTGGGACAGCGGGCGGAGGGGGGTCCTTCTTTGGGCTGCTCCTGACGCCCGGAGAGCCCGTGAAACGGCTCTAAGGAAGCGACTGGCTTTTGTTGAGAACTGAACAGTGAACTCAGGCGAGGTGAGATTCCTCGCTCCCGTGGCGGCCGGGTGATGTCGTCGGCAGTGGTGCAGCGCGTCGGCGCTGGACGCACGATCCTGCGGCCCTGGAGAACACCCCTTGGGTGCCACCCGCAGTGAGCTGCCCTGCTGAGCGCCAGGCAGAGAGATGGCGCACGACCTTCGCAGCGGTTGCTGCGGCCGGTTGCCTCCTCCGCCCGTCCAGCCCTTCTCGCGGCTGCACGGACGGGGCTGAGGGGAGCCGGAGATTTCCCGCTTCACCCAACACGGCGTGCAGCCCCGGGTCTGGACACCCGGGGCTGCTGTTCGGGCCGTTCCACTGGAAGGAGTCACGACCCATGTACGAAGGTACTGCCGCAGGAGAATCGATCACTACCGAGACCGATCAGCTGTCGAGCATCTTCGCTACGCACTCTGTCCGTCTGACCCGCTGGGTCTACAACCGCCTTGACCGTGCCGACTGGCACCTGGCCGAGGACCTCGTCCAGGAGACCTTCGCCTGGCTCCTGGAGCTGGGCGGCGTCGGAGACCTGTCCGCCGATGAGGCGGGCGCCGTGCTGGAGATGCTCGCGCGGCACGTCATCGACGACCACTACCGGAAGATGAGCCCGGAGCCGATGGACCTCGGCGACCTGGCTCAGGATGACCAGGCGCTCGTCGAGGCGTCCGCCGAGGACACCGGGCTCGCGAACATCACCATCCTGGCGATGCTGACCGAGGTGCCGGCCCCGCTGGGGGTCGCGGCATGAAGCGCTCCCCCTTACTGCAGACGCGGGCCGCACTGGCGGTCGCGGTCCTGCTGCTGGCGCTCTTCCCGAACCTGCTGTCCGTCGTGACCCCGGTGGCCGCGATCGTCGGCTGGGCCGTGGCTCAGCCGCTGATCGCCGGTATCGCGGTCGGTGCGGTCCTTTTCGCCCGGCGTAAGCGCCCGGCACCGCCGATGCGGTCGGCGCAGGTTCCGGTCCAGTCGCAGCGGGTCTCTACCGGCTCGATGGGGGTGGCGGCATGACGAGCACCTGGCAGGAAGAGAAGCGCGCCAACAAGGTGCTGGACGCGGAGCAGGCCCGCGAGGACCGCCGCCTTGAGGTAGAGGCCCAGCTGAAGGCCCGCGAGACGAAGGCGGCGCAGCAGCGTGCGGACGCCGCGGCTGCCGAGGAGCGCCGGGCGGTTCGGCAGCGCGAGGCCGACGAGCGTGCCGCCCGTCTCGCGAAGCAGGCCCGGTCCGACAAGCAGGCCAAGAAGAAGGCCAGGCAGGCCGCGCGCGCCGAACGGAAAGCCGCCCGGCAGCAGGCGCTGACCCCGGGGAACGTGTACCGGCTCGGGACGCTCGCCCTGGTCACCGCGTCGGCGCTGGGCTCCCTGCCCGCGCAGATCATCCACTTCCTGCACTTGTCCCCGATGCTGCTGCCGCTTCCCCTGTCGATCGAGGGTGCGGCGTGGGTGTTCGCGGCCGGTGTCGCGTTCGCCGACGCACGGAAGCTGCCCGGGTGGGTGCGGTGGCTGCTGCGAGGATTCATCCTCGCCGCGGCCGGTTTCGCCGCCACGATCAACTTCTCTTACGGCACGAGCCTGTCCGGCTTGTCTGAGGGGGAGTCGCTGACCGCCGGCATCGGGCTCGCCGCGGTGTCGCTGCTCGGTCCGCTCCTGTTCGAGATCCGCCAGTGGGTCTCCACCCTGGACGAGAAAACCGGCACCGCCGAGGACAAGAAGCGGCGCCGGGAGGAGAAGAAGGCGGAGAAGAAGCGCCAGGAGCACCGCGCCCAGCGCCGCAAAGACCACAAGGAAATCGCGAAGGCAGCAGACCGTCTCCTGTCCGCCCTCCCGCTCGGCAGCATCACGGAGGAGGAGGCCTTCGCGACCGCGTGGGAGATCGAGACCGGCGCGCAGCCGGGCATGTCCGCCGAGACCTACGCCCGCGCCACCAACAGCAAGGTTCAGCTCGGTGCGGCGTTCGAGCTGGGTGAGCACGTCCGCCCCGAGCTCCTCCGCACCGGGATGATGGCGTCCGCTCTCAGCCCCCTCTCGCGCACCCTTCCGAAGCTCGGTCCGGTGACCGAACTCCCCGCCCTGCCGAACACCCCTACAACCCAATTCCCGCAAGGGAAGCAGCCGGTTGCACCTAAAGCCGAGAACGGCCCGGAGAAGACCACTGAGGCCGCGTCCGAGACGGATGAGGACAGGAGCTGGGAACGGCACCTGGACCGCGCCCGGGAGGCCGCTGCCGATCTCGTCGCCGAGGGCAAGACGATCAGCGCCACCTCGCTCGCGAAGGTCTTGAAGATCCGCCGCGAGGACGCGATGAAGCTCCGGGACCGGATCGTCGAGGAACGCCGTCTCCGGGTCGCCTGACCCACCCCCCCATCCACTGCTGTACCGACTCCCCTAGGAGAGCTCTGCCATGTCTCGCATCATCCGCACGCTTGCTGTCTCCGGTGCCGCCGCCGCTGCTCTGATGGGTGCCGCGTCCGCCGCCACCGCCGACTCCCCCGAGGCCGCCACCGCCGTGATCGAGGAGGCTGCCAACCGCGCGGCCGGCGCCCCGGTCTCGCTCCCCGACGGCCGGACTCTCCATGTACGCGGCCTGGACTCGGTGTCCTACCGGGCCGACGCCTCCCACCACACCGCCGTCGTCAACCTCGCCGACGCCAACCAGATCGGTTCGGGTGTGCAGCCGCAGCAGGTCCAGACGCAGGCCGGGGCTGGTGGGATCTCCACCATCGCGGTCGCCGCCCTGGCGCTCGGCATCGTCCTGTTCTTCGGCCTTAAGAGCGGTCGCCTGGCCAAGGGCTGGTTCGTCGTCAGCCTGATGATGGGCGTCCTCCTGTCGGGCACGCTCATCGGCCCGATGGTCAGCCAGCTCACCGGTAGCGGCGTCACGATGTTCGGCAACTTCTGGGCCGGGATGTAGATCCCCGCTGCCTCTGGCCGCCGCCGACTCCCGGCGGCGGCCCCTAACCCCCAGAGCAGGAAGGGAAGTCCCATGGCAGTGGAGACCGCTACCCCCGGACCGGCCGACGACGGCATCGTCGACGCCGAGATCGTGGAGCCGACCCGCATGGACCGGATCCGCGAAAAGGCCGGCCCCCACAGCGCGAGGGCCCGCCAGGTCCTCGCCGCCCAGCGCGCCAGGGTCAGCCTCCGGCTGTCCGCCTGGTTCTCGACGGCCGACGTCACCGACGCCGAGCTGGCCGCCGAGATCGAGCGCAAGCGCCGCCAGGCCGACCGGCGCGACGGCCAGGAGGCCCGCGCCCTGGCCGCCGGGCTCCGGGCCCAGATCAAGGCCGCGCCCACCCAGGAGGCCGCCACACCGCTCCTGGCCCAGCTCGACGCGCTGGAGGCGGCCGGGCCGGACGCCGACCGGCTGAAGATCAGCGGCCGGGACATGAGCAAGGCCCGGTGGGCGAAGAAGGCCGGGCGCGTCGGCATCGTCGCCGCCGGAACGTACGCCGGATTCCAGGGCCTTGCGATGGAGCCGCTGATCGCCCTGGCGGCGCTCGGCACCGGTGGCCCGGCCGCATGGTGGTACCTCTCCCGGCCGCTGTCGGCCGAAGAGGTCGCCGCGGACTCGGTCCCGCAGCAGGGCGGCCCCGGCCTCGCGCCGGCAGAAGCCCCGGCGCCCGGTGCGTCGTTCGTCCCGGACAGCCTCGCGGCCATGAGTAGGGTCAGCCTGGTCAAGCCCGAGTCGGGCCGGGTCCAGGGCGAGGCCGACCTCGTCACCGCCTTGGTCAAGGCCGGGATCATCACCGCCGCCCAGCGCGACGAGACGCACCTCGCCGGGGTCATCGAGCCCGCCGGCCCCGGCTGGACCGCCACCGTCGATCTCCCGCGCGGCATCAAGGCATCGGCCGCCGTAAGCCGGATCGAGGACCTCGCGTCCGCCCTCCGCATCAAGAAGAGCCGTATCGAGATCACCCCAGACACCGGCGACGACGGCCACGAGGGCCGGTTCGTGCTCTGGGTCGCCAACGAGGACAACCCCTACGGCACGACCAAGACCCCCAGCGAGCTCATCGACGCCGCGGCCTGGGACTTCTGGAAGCAGGGCGTGCCGCTGGGTGCCGACGCCCGGCGCAAGCGCCACGTGCTGCCCCTGCTGTGGTCCTCGCTGCTGATCGGCGGACTCATGGGCTACGGCAAGTCCTACCTCGCCCGGCTCGTCGCAGCCGCGGCCGCACTCGACCCGACCGTGCGCATCATCGTCATCACCGGCAAGACCGGGCCGGACTGGGCGCCGTTGCGCCACATCGCCCACCAGTGGATCGCCGGGGCGACCCCCGACATCATCCGCAGTGTCCTCGACGTCATGGAGCAGACCATCGAGGAGATGCAGGACCGGGGCACCGAGCTGGACCGCCTCTACGAGCTCAACCCGGACCTCGTCCCCGAAGGGAAGATCACGCCCGAGCTCGCGACCAAGGGCATGGGCCCGGTGCTCCTGGTCGTCGACGAGCTCCAGGAGCTCCTGGACGGTGCCGCCCTGGTCCAGGTCCCCATCGAGGACGAGCCCGAGAACGGCCGGGCCAAGACCCGTGGCGGCCGTGACCTCATGGTCGAGGCGTTCGCCCGGTACGTGCGCGTCACCCGGTTCGTCGGCGGCATGGGAGTTTTCATCACCCAGCGCCCGGACGCCGACTCCGTCCCGACCAAGCTCCGCGAGGTCTGCGCGAAGCGGGCCTCCTACCGGGTCAAGGGCGACCGCAGCGCCAAGATGGTCCTCGGTGACGACGCGGTGGCCGGCGGAGCCGCCCCGCACCTGCTCGGTGACGCGTCCAAGGGCGTCGTCGTCCTGGACCAGGGCGAGGAGTCCGGGCACGCCACGCTCAAAGCGGATGTGATCGACCTCCCCGAGTTCCGGACGATCTGCCTGCGCGGCCGCCAGCTCCGCCAGGACGCCGGGACGCTCACCGGGGACGCGCTGGAGTACGGCAAGAAGGACGCCGAGGCCGAGGCCCGCACCCGGCTGCTGACCGACTGCGTCAGCGTCCTGGACGCGGCCGGAGTCGACCGCGCCCGCACCGAGCGGCTCCTCGAACTCCTCCAGGGCCACTCCCCCGGCCGGTACGACGACGTCACGAAGCCCCAGCTCCAGGCCCGGCTCCGCGATGCCGGAGCAGGCACCACGGTCAAGTTGGGGCCCATAGACGGCATGGCCAACCCCAACGGCTACACCCGCCAGCAGATCGCCGACGCTCAGACCGGCAAATAAGGGCAAACCACCCGGTCGCAGGGGTGGTCACCCCCCGGTCGATGCCCGGATCACCCCGGTATGCACCCCGGTCGCGACGGACCCCGAACCGGTCGGCCGACCACCCCGAAAACCCGCACGACCACCCTCGGTACCAGGGCAAACCAGGCGCCGACCAGGGGGTGACCACCCACCAGACCACCCACCAGACCCTGACAAACCGCACAGGAGGCACGAGATGACCGACACCTACGGCGCCGACCTGATCGCCCGGATCGTCCGCGAGTTCGAGGACACCGTGGAGCCGCACTTCCGCCGCGGAGGCAGCCGCGCCGCCGGGTACCGGGCCGCACAGGCCCTGGTCGACCGGTACGGAATCTGGCCCGTGGAGGAGGCGAAGAGGGTCATCGCCGTTCAGCTCGAGCTCGGCGAGCGCTGACCGAACCGGACCGCGAAGGGGCGTCCCCTTCCGCCTGGCAGCACCAGGAGCGCCCCGACACCCACCCACGCACCACTCATGAGACGGAGACAGTCATGGGCAAGCAGACGTACTTCCGGACCGAGCGGGACTTGAAGGCCCTCAACCGAATGCTGAAGGTCGGCGACCGGCTCTACGCGGTCAATGACATCGAGACCAGCATGTCGCCCTGGGAAGACCCGCAGCTCTACAGCGTGTACACGGTCACCGGCCGGTCCTGGATCGACCAGCAGTGGATCGTGAACGGCAGCTCCTGGACGGTGGCCACGCTGGTCCACCAGGGCGGCGTCTACACCGAGCCACCGGCCGGAATGCGGAACATGGCCACCCCCGGCCCGCAGGTCGCCGGGCCTCTCCCCGCCGGTCAGGAATTCGGCCGCGAACTCGACGAGGCCGAACTCGCCCGCCTCGAAGGCCGCGTCGCCACCGACCGCCGCCAGCACCGCAAGGACGGCCGCGGACTCAAGGGCCACAAGTCCAGCTGGTTCTGACAGCTGCCCGATCCGCCCGTCCCGTACGGGCGGTGAGGGGAGCCGGACAGACCACCGGCCCCAAATCGCGCACCGAGGAGACGAGATGAAAAAGCAAGAAGCGATCGAGGCCGCAGCCAAGGCCGTAATCGAGCACGGTGGCCCGCTCCAGCTGACCGATCCGCACATTGCAACTGGGGCCATGGGCACCGCGCTGAGCCTGGGCGCCACCCACGAAGACATCCGACAGGCGATGCGCCGTCAGCGCGGCGAGTCCCTGGATCGCTGACCACTTATGAGAACGGGGCGTCCCCTCCGCCTGGCAGCACCGGGGACGCCCCACCACCCACCCACGGCACCAACCGCAGGAGGTAAGAGCAGATGAGCACGACCGCGACCCGCACGGCAACCCCACCCCCGGCAGAACTGGTCATCGACGTCGACGGCCTGGTCCGCGAGATCGAGCAGTACCTCACCGCCCGGACCCGCACGACAGCCCACCCGCTCGTCACCAAAACCACCCAGGAGCTCGTGGCCGAGGCGCTCGGCACGCAGGCACCGGCCACCGCCGCCACGGCGCCGGCGCTTCCCGGCCGGGCCCTTCGGCTCCTGCCCGACTGGGTGCTCCAGATCCCGATCGTCCGTCACCGCCACGGCGGCAACCGGCAAGTCACCGTCGCTGAGCACCTGGAGCTCACCGCCCTGGTCATCCAGCGGTACGGATGGGCCCAGGACACCCACCGCACCCGGTCCGGCCGAGTCTGCATCCTCGGCGCCCAGGCGGTCCTCTACCGGCTCGGCATCGGCGACGAGACCACCGTCGACCGCGCCGGACAGCGCCTGCAGGCCGTACTCCGCAGCCGTGGCTGCACCCTCCCGTACCACCGCTGGAACGACATGCCGGACCGCAGCGCGGGCGAGGTCATCGCCCTCGTACGGACCGCAGCCCAGATGGAGGCGAACCGATGATGGCCGTGTACATCCTCGCGCCGACCACCATCGACGGGACCGTCCCCGGATGGGCACTCACCGGTCCCGTCACCGCTTTCCACACCCGCTTCGACACCGACACCAACCGCGACATCGAGGCCGCGGCGGACTGGGCCGAGCAGATCATCGGTGCCCGCCAGAACTGGTGGCACATCGGCGAGAACGGCCGCGACCGCTGGGAAGCGGTGACCAGCCGATGAGCGCCTTCGAAGCGGGCGACGAGGTGCGCATCGTGAGCTGCGAGGACGACCCCCGCGCGGTCGGGCGGACCGGGCGGATCGTCGACGAGGTCCCGCCCGGCCAGCTCACCCAGGGCCGGTGGACCGTCCACCGGATCAGCCTGTTCATCGGCCCCGTGCTGTGTCACACGCACGAGCTGCAGAAGACCGGGCGGTGACCGACGTGCTGCCCCAGTGGCCAACGCCGGAAGTCGCCTACGCCACCGCGCCTAGCACCATTCGCGAGATCGGCTGGACCGCCAACGCCGCGGCCACTCGCCCGTTCGGTACCGAGATCGGCCGGGAGTTCTGGCTCCGCAAGGCCGCCCTCTTGGACCGCATCGCACTCGCCGACGAGGCAACAGGGCACAGCGGCGATGCTGCCGAACTCGCCACCGAGGCCGCCCGTCGGCTGATGCAGCTGGACGACGCGAGCGTCATCTGCGACCCGCGCCACTACGTCCGCCAGCAGTACGCCCGCTGGGCCACCAACCACTAGCTGTACCCGGGGCGGTCGCCTCTCGCCAAAGACCGCGACCGCCCCGGATCTCCCTTTTCCGACAGAATTCAGGAGAAGCCCCAGCATGACGCATGACAGAACCACTGCGCTGCTGACAGCAGCGCTGGACGCCGCCACCCGAGGATGGGCGGTCTTCCCCCTCCGCCCTGGAGGCAAGCGCCCCGCCCTCCACGGGGAAGAGCAGTGCCCCCGGACCGGGGCCTGCATCACGGGCCACTGCAAGTGGGAGGACCGCGCCACCACCGACCCGGACCGTATTCGCCGGGCGTGGGCCGACCGGCCGTTCAACATCGGGATCGCAACGGGCCCGTCCGGGCTGGTCGTCGTCGACCTCGACATGCCCAAGCCCAACAGCAGCACGGGCACGCCTTCCGGCGTGACGACCTTTGAGGCGCTCTGCGAGCGCGCCGGACAGCCCGTCCCCACCACCTACCGGACCCGGACCGCGAGCGGCGGACACCACCTGTACTTCACCGCCCCTCCCGGCACCCGGCTCACCAACAGCGCGGGCAAGCTCGGATTCCTCATCGACACACGAGCCTGGGGCGGATACGTCGTTGCCCCTGGCAGCACCGTCAACGGGCAGGCATACGAGGTCATCGACGCCACGCCCGTGGCCGAACTGCCCGCATGGCTGCTGAGCACTCTCACTGCCGTACCAGCGCCCGCGCAGCCGGTACGCATCCAGGCCCCCCGGTTCGGCAACCGGGCCGCAGACGCCGCCCTGGAACGCGAAACCGCCACCGTCCGTGCCACCACCGAGGGAGGCCGCAACGAGCAACTGCTCAGGAGCGCTCGCGCCGTGGGCCGCTTCGTCGCATGGGGCGACCTCCCCCGGCACGAGGTCGAAGAAGCTTTTCAGGAGGCGGGCGAGTCGACCGGACTCCCGGCTGCCGAGTGCCGCACCACGATTCGCAGCGCCCTCAACTGGTCCATCCGCACCTGCCGGCCAAGGCGGACCGCCGCATGAGCACCCAGCACCGCCCCCACCTGAAAAGCCTCCCCCAACCCCCCACCGGCCCCAGCACCGCCGAACCTGCCCCCGCCGCATCCGGCAGTAGTGCGCCGAAGGACGTCGGCCGTAAGGCCGTCCTTTCATCTGTTCGTTCTGACCCGCAGACCGGGGACGGCCGGTACCCGATCGCGTGGCTCACCATCAGCGCCCCGCGCGGCGCGGTGCCCACCGCAACCAGCGTCTGCGAATGCGGCCGCAACCTCTTCGCCGCAGGCCACCGCAAGGCCCTCGCCCTGATCGCCGACCACGCCCGCCACCGCGACCTCTGCCCGCTCCGCACCCGCCAGGAAGGCGCCGCCGTATGAACGCGACACCGCCCATCCCACCTATCGACGGTGCCGCCCTGCTCAACGAGATCGAGCAGTTCCACCGCCGCTTCAACGCCTTCCCGGCTGAGGCCGCCTACGTCGCCGTTGCCCTCTGGGACGCGCACACGCACCTGCTTGACTGCTTCGACTCCACCCCGCGCATGGCCTTCCTGAGCCCCGAGCCGGGCAGCGGCAAGACCCGGGCCCTCGAAGTCATCAGCACGCTCGTGCCGCACCCTATGCACGCCGTCAACGCCTCTCCGGCTGCCCTCTTCCGCGCTGTGGCCGACACGGCTGGGCGGCCCACGATCCTCTTCGACGAGATCGACACCGTCTTCGGCCCCAAGGCCAAGGACAACGAGGATCTGCGGGGCCTGCTGAACGCCGGCCACCGCAGGAGCGGTGTCTCCTACCGGTGCGTCGGAGACGGCGGCGCACAGACGGTCGTCGCCTTCCCCTCGTACTGCGCGGTCGCCATGGGCGGACTCGGATCGCTGCCTGACACGATCCTGGCCCGCTCCGTCATCATCCGCATGCGGCGCCGGGCCAGGAACGAGACGGTGGAGCCCTTCCGCGCCCGCATCCACGAACCGCAGGGCCACGCCCTGCGCGACCGGCTGGCCGCATGGGCCGACCAGGTCCGCGACCAGGTCGAGGGCGCGTGGCCGGACATGCCCGACGGCATCACCGACCGCCCCGCCGACGTCTGGGAACCCCTACTCGCCGTAGCCGACGCGGCCGGGGGCGACTGGCCCGAACGGGCCCGTACCGCATGCGTCGACCTCGTCACCGCCGTGGCAGAAGACGACCGTGCCTCAATCGGCGTCAAACTCCTCACGGACCTCCGCGACCACGTCTTTCCCGGCACGGACACGCTCTCCACCGTCGAAATGCTTCACATGCTCAACGCCATGGAGGAGTCCCCCTGGGGCGACCTCGACGGCCAACCGCTCACCGCCCGAGGCCTCTCCAAGATGCTCAAGGAGTACGTCACCGCCAAGAACAAGCCCATCTCACCCCGCGCTCTGCGCATCGGGGGCCAGGTCGTCAAGGGCTATCACCGCGACGACCTGAACGACGCCTGGGGCCGGTACTGCCCTCCGCCCCCAGAAACATCGGTTACATCGGTTACACCCGCCACACTGCCGTCCTGACCTGCGGCGACGCTGTAACCGATCAGGGCCGTGTAACCGATACACCTCCGGTTACACGGCCCCGCGCGCCAGCGCCTGTAACCGCACGCCATCGGTTACACCCCACCCATCGGTTACAGAAAACACGGCCCTGACCTGCGGCGTAACCGACGTAACCGATGTAACCGCACCTGCGAGACCGAACCCGAGCCAAGGAGTCGCGCCATGGCCCGCCCCACGATGCTCAAACTCCCCGAAGTCCTCGACGAGATCGGCATGAGCCGCGCAGCCTTCTACCGGATGCGCGCCCGCGGTCAGGGACCGCGCCTCATCAAGCTCCCCAACGGGCAGCTCCGCGTTCGTCGTTCGGACCTGGACGCCTGGCTGTCCCAGCACGAGGAAGCCGCCGCCTAACCCATCTCGCTTTGAGGGGGCCCCGCCGGTGGGCCCCCTCACTTATCTGGAGAGACATGCTCACGTACGACGTGGACTTCTGGTCCATCCGGCAGCGTAAGAGCCGCCCGAAGCCGTTCGAACTGCGGTGGCGGGTCGGCGAGCGCTCGCACTCCAAGAGTTTCAAGCTCAAGTCGCAGGCCGAAGGGCGCCAATCCCAGCTAATGGCCGCACTGCGCAAGCGGGAGCAGTTCGACGACGAGAGCGGGCTCCCGGTGTCTGAGCTTGAGGCGCTGACCACGCCCACCTGGTACGAGCACGCCACCGCATACGTGCTCATGAAGTGGCCGAAGGCTGCGGCCAAGCACCGCGCGAGCATCGCTGAGACGTTGGCCACCATCACGCCGGTCTTCGCGTCCAGCTCGCGCGGCGCCCCGAAGGCCGCCGTGCTGTGGAAGGCGCTCTACGCGTGGGCCTTCCGCGCGGTGCGGGACGCGGAAGGCAACCTGCACCTGCGGCACCACGTCGAGGAGCCGCCGGCCGATGTCGCCGAGGCACTCGCCTGGATCGCTGAGCACACGTACAAGATGACCGAGGTCGCCAGGTCAGACCGGCTGCGGGCCGCCCTGGACGCCATTTCCAGGAAGCTCGACGGGAAGCCCGCGGCAGACAACACGGTGAACCGGAAGCGCATGGTGCTGAGCAACGTGCTGCGGTACGCCGTCGAGCGTGCCATCCTCCCCGCCAATCCGCTGAATGGCGTGGACTGGACGGCCCCGGTGAAGGACGACGAAGTCGACTTCCGGTACGTGCCCAACCCGGAGCAGGCCGCCGCCCTCATCGGCGCCGTGCGGCAACTCGGCGAGCGGGGCGAGCATCTGGCCGCGTTTTTCGGGTGCCTCTACTACGCCGCCATGCGTCCCTCGGAGATCGCGGCCCTGCGTGAGGAGGACTGCGCGCTGCCGAAGTCGGGGTGGGGCGAACTCGTCCTCGCCGGGAGCCGTCCCGAGGTCGGGTCAGGCTGGACGGACGACGGGAAGTCGTACGACGAACGCGGTCTGAAGCGGCGGGCGCGGAAGGCCACCCGCCCGGTACCGATTCCGCCGGTCCTCACGGCGATGCTCCGGGAGCACAAGGAGCAGCACGGGGTGGCAGACGACGGCAGGCTGTTCCGGGCCGCAGAAGGGGGACGTGTCAGGTCTACGGAGTACTGCGCTCTCTGGGACGCGGCCCGCCTCAAGGCCCTGTCTGCGAAGGAGGCGAAGACCCCCCTCGCAGACGTGCCGTACTCCCTTCGCCACGCGGGGGTATCCCTGTGGATCAACTCCGGAGTGGACCCGGTGGAGGTCGCCCGGCGGGCGGGGCACAGCCTCACTGTCCTCTTCCGGTTCTACGCCAAGATCCTCCGAGGGCAGCAGGACCGCGCAAACGCCCTCATCGAGCAGGGGCTCAACGGCGGATGAGTCCTCGATCCTGGCCCACACATGGCCCATACGCACTGGTCAGGGCCGGGATATAGGCGAGTCAGGGTGAGACAGAGTGAACGCAGAGAGCGGGCCCCGAAACCCGGGGCCCGCTCTCTGACCTGCTACTTCCCTGACCTGCGTGCGGTGGGTGTGGGATTTGAACCCACGGTGACTCGCGCCACGACGGTTTTCAAGACCGTTCCCTTAGGCCGCTCGGGCAACCCACCCCGCGTCATCGGTCCATGGACCGGGGTTGACGCGAGGACAGCCTAGCCGGTCAGCTGTCGCCCTTGCGCTCCCCCAGGGTGAGTTCGGCCGTTGCCGTCTTGCCGTCGCGCTTGTAGGTCAGTGTCACCTGGTCGCCGGGCTGGTGGGTCCAGATCTCGCCGATCAGGGTCGGGCCGCTGTCGATCACGGTGTCATCGAACTTGGTGATGACATCGCCCGCCTCAAGACCGGCCTTGTCCGCAGGGCCGCCCTCCGCCACGGCTGCCGTACCGCCCGCGCCCTGGTCGGCGATGACCGCGCCGCCGGTCCCCTCATCCATCGTGACCGTCGCGCCGATCACCGGGTAGACCGGCTGACCGGTCTTGATCAGCTGCTGGGCGACGTTCGTCGCCTGGTTGATCGGGATCGCGAAGCCGAGGCCGATGGAGCCCGCCTGGGTCTGACCGATACTGCTGCCGGTCGACTGGATGGCGGAGTTGATGCCGATGACCGCACCGTTCGCATCGAGCAGCGGACCACCGGAGTTGCCAGGGTTGATCGAGGCGTCGGTCTGCAGGGCGCTCATGTACGAGTTGCTGCCGCCGGAACCGTCGCCGGAGGCGACCGGGCGGTCCTTGGCGCTGATGATGCCCGTGGTCACCGTGTTGGACAGACCGAACGGGGCACCGATCGCGATCGTCGAATCACCGACCGCGACCTGGTCCGAATTGCCGAGGGGCAGCGGGGCGAGCCCCGGCGGCGGGTTCTTCAGCTTCAGAACGGCGACGTCGTAGCCCTGTGCCCGGCCGACCACCTCGGCGGCGTACTTCTTGCCGTTGGAGAACGTCGCCATGAGCTGGCCGTTGTCCGCCGCGGAGGCCACCACGTGGTTGTTGGTGAGGATGTGGCCTTCCTTGTCGTACACGAAGCCGGTGCCCGTACCGCCCTCGCCGTCACCGCCCTGCGCATCGATGGTGACCACGCTCGGGAGCGCCTTGGCCGCCACGCCCGCGACCGTGTCGGGATCACGCTTGAGGTCCTGCGGGTCGGTCGGCGCCGAGACCGTTGTCGAGCCGTTGCGGTCGGCCGCCCAGTAGCCGAGGGCGCCGCCGACACCGCCGGCGATCAGCGCCGCCGCCACCACCGCGGCCACCAGGCCCTTCACACCCCGCTTGCGCGGGCCTTCGGGGGAGTGGAGCTGGGCCGGGGCGCCCCAGGCCGGACCGCCGCCGTTCGCACCGTGGTGCGCGTACGCGGGGACGGCGGGAGAGGGCGGGGGCCAATTGGCTTCGGCGGCCGACTGGAGCCCGGGGGGAGGCGTACCCGGGGCGGAAGCCATGGGGGTGGTCGCGGTGGCCGGTTCCTCCGTCGGAGGCAACGGCTGCTGCGCGGCTGCCGCGTCCGGCGCCTGCGGGGGCGTCGGAGCCTTTGTGTACGCGGGCGTGCTCCCGGATGGCCCCTGAGGAGCATCGGCCGGCACTGGAGGTGCGGACGGAACGGCCTCGGCCGCAGTGCCCTCGTTGCCCTCGTTCTCTGTGCTCACAGCTTTTTACTCCTCGGTTCCATATCATTTTCGGCAAGAGATCCGCTGTATACGTGATACGTGTCCGGGGACAGCTTTTCCCAAGGCACGTCAGGCCACTGTAAGCAGGACCTGTGCATCTGCACACCAATCTTTACATCCGGCAAAACGGACTCCTGCCGCGAGGCGTACACAGTCGCGGAGCAAGGTACAGGCAGCAGTGGCGCAAGCTGTACGCAGCGGTCGCCTCTCGGTGACACCATGACGCAGTGACCCAAGCACGGCAGCAATCCATGCACCATTCCATCCAGGTCATCGCCCACCGGGGCGCGTCCGACGACGCCCCCGAGCACACCCTGGCCGCATATCGGAAGGCGATCGAGGACGGCGCCGACGCCCTGGAGTGCGATGTACGCCTCACCGCCGACGGCCACCTCGTCTGCGTACACGACCGCCGGGTGAATCGCACCTCCAACGGCCGCGGCGCCGTCTCCGCACTGGAACTCTCCGAGCTCGCCGCCCTCGACTTCGGCTCCTGGAAGGACCGCGAGGAGTCGGAGGCCCCGGACTGGGATCCGGTGCCGGGCGAGCTCACCTCCGTGCTCACTCTGGAACGACTGCTCGAACTGGTCGCCGAGACACGGGCCGCCGGGCGCCCGCTCCAGCTGGCCATCGAGACCAAGCACCCCACCCGCTGGGCGGGCCAGGTCGAGGAGCGGCTGCTGCATCTGCTGAAGCGCTTCGAACTCGACGTCCCGCCGAACGATGGCCCGTCACCGGTACGGATCATGAGCTTCTCGGCACGCTCCCTGTACCGCATCCAGGCCGCGTCCCCCGCCCTGCCCACCGTCTATCTGATGCAGTTCGTCTCGCCACGCCTGCGTGACGGGCGACTGCCGGCCGGGGCGCGTATCGCCGGTCCCGGAATGCGGATCGTACGCAGCCACCCCGGCTACATCGAGCGACTGCACCGTGCCGGACATCGCGCGCACGTCTGGACGGTCAACAAACCGGAGGACGTCGAACTCTGCATCGAACTCGGCGTCGAGGCAATCATCACGAACCGCCCCAAGCAGGTTCTGTCACAACTGGGACGCTCTTAACATCAGTTACACGGAGTACACCGGCGCATTCGAACCGTATTCGATCGTTACGAGTGCGTCATTGGCGGGCGATTGGCCGGTTTCCGGTCCAGTCCAGGAGGGCATCCACTCCGTGGCGTGGGGCAAAGGAGGTCTCGGGGGTGGCGTTGGTGGTGGCACAGGAAGTGCCCACGTCGTCGAGCATGGCCGTACCCCATGGCCCTGCGGGCGTGGGTCAGGCGCGGCACCGGATGCGCGAGCAACTGCGCGGCTACGGGGTGCCGGATTCGGTCGTCGACGATGCTGTATTGATCCTTTCCGAACTACTCAGCAATGCCTGTCGGCACGGCAGGCCGTTGGGGCGACACACGGATGTGGGTGACGGCGACATCCGCGCCGCATGGCGCGTGGACAGAACAGGCGGGCTGACCGTCGAAGTGACGGACGGAGGTGGCCCGACCCGACCGATTCCGGCCACACCGTCGGTGACGGCGCGCGGCGGCCGCGGGCTCAACATCATCAGCGCGCTCGCCGAGGAGTGGGGCGTACGCGACAGCTCGTCCGGCGAGGTCACCGTCTGGGTCCTCGTCAGCGAGGGGCACGGGCGGGTGTCCGGAGTGCCGGGCGTATCAGGTGTGACGGGGCTCGACGGGCTGGGATTCGCGGAAGCCTTCGACGACGTGGGCTGACGTTCCCACACGGGTACGGATGTCTGCGGTGACGGCGGTACGGGCACCTGTACCAGGGCACGTATCGATGGACAGGCGTGCGCGAGGCGTTCCGCACCCCTGTACCACCGGGAGCGCGGGCAGATGTGTCCCGGATGCGACACGGGCAGCTAGGCTCGCGGCCCAGACCGCACTGTCGCAATCGGGAGAAAGCCCACCATGGCCAAGAAGCGCCCTCAGTCCAAGGCCGGGAAGCAGCAACTCAAGGATGGCGAGATCCCGGTGGTCGGGGCTCGCGAGCCCTGCCCGTGCGGTTCGGGCCGCCGCTACAAGGCGTGCCACGGCCACGCTGCCGCCCATGCGGTGACCGAGCTCGTCCACCGCCCCTTCGAGGGCCTGGCCGGCGAGTGCGACTGGGTCGCTTTGCGCGAGCTGGTGCCCGCCGCCACGGTCGAGCTGACACTGAAGGACGGGCTGCCCGAGGGCGTGCCCTCCGTGACGCTCGCCACCGTCCTGCCGATGGCATGGCCCGCGCTCCGCCGCGACGACGGTTCGGTGCTGCTCGCCCTGCAGAACGACACCCCGTCCGGTGACCTCAGCCGTGACCTCGCGGACACGCTGCAGCGGGCACTGGCCGCCGAGCCCGGTTCGCCCGTGGCCGCCCGGCGCGCGCCGGCCGACGGTCCGCGGCTGCAGGACGTGCTCGACCCCGGCGCGGCGTTCGAGCCCGTCGTCCACTCCGGCTTCGAGTTCTGGGTCCCGGACGCGGAGAACGCCACGCCCGAGGTGTCCGCGTCCCTGCAGCGCGCGAACGAGGCGGCGATCCCGACGACGCTGCTCTCCGGCGTGGACGCCGCTTACTGGTGCGAGACCCCGGAGAAGAACCACCTGCGCTGGGTCATGCCCCACCCCGAGGAGCAGCTTCTCGACGCGCTCGCCCGGCTGCACGCCGCCGGCACCTCCTCGCTGGGCGAGGGGACGCGGCTGGTCGGCTCCTTCCGGGCGCACGGGCTGATGGTCCCGGTCTGGGATCTGCCGAGTGCGATGGGGGCCGAGGAGTGCGAGAAGCCCGCGGCCGAGCTCGCGGAGCGGCTGGCCGCGGCGCTCGCCTCGGACGCGCCGCTCACCGCCGAGGAGCGGCGGGCCCGTGGCGGGCTCACCAACCGCCAAGTGACGCTCAGCTGACAGTGACGACTCCGGGGTCCGTTCGGTGACTCGCGTCACAACTCGCTGTACTCACAGGTAAATCACTGTCCGAATACGCGAGATCGAATTTGCGAACGGCAGATCTCTTGTTACCGTTCTAGAAGCCCGGTCGCTGGTGCATCCCCCGTCGCCAGCGATCGGGCATCCTCATTTTCGGGTACGGCGCGCAGCGCACGATGCGGCGCACGCGCCCGCGCGTGAACCCCTCGCCGGTAGGGCTCCGCCCACCGAGCCCCTGCCTCCATGGCCGACCCCGGCACCCCAGCGTCTGCGTACCGTCGTCAACCCGGTGCGACAGAGTCCGGATGACACCGGGCCCCATCAGCGGCGGCGCCTCCTGTACCCGAAACGCCGCAGATTCCACGACACGCCGCAAGGTGCCGACGAAGCGACCGGGCTCGGACAGATGTCGGCCGCCCGAACTCCTTTACGGTCACCCCCTCTACTGAGTTACTGGAATAGATCTTCGAAGAATCGTTCGAGAGGATTCCGGAAAGACCATCAGAAATCCGCCCGCCGACGCGCTTTGCCGCAGCAGAGTTTGTGTCGACCGACATGAGACCGGTACCGAGACAGGGGGCAAGAGAGACCGAGAGAGTGGTCGACGCGGAGAATCACGCGTCCTCACCTACCGACGTCTGTCAATACCTGTCGATACCTGTCGATATCTGCCGACTTCGCCCGAATTTCTGACGGTCCGCCGGAGATATCGACGGAATATGAACTCCCTGTGCCGCACGCGCCTTTACTCCGGGAACGCAGGCCGGCTCACGCCCGGATGAGTGAGCCGACCGCGGATCTCGCACCCTCAGGAGGCGCGGTGGACGTGTCGGCCATCCATCAGTAGGCGAGCCGACTGCCGCCGTCCGGTGCGCTGTTGCTCGCCTCGACCAGTGCGTCGAGCACGGCCCCCACATCCGGCAGCCACGGCGCGGCGAATCCGGGGACTGCGCCTCCCCCGTCCGAGCCCGGCCGGGAGCTCGGGGCAGGAGCCCGCTCCCAGCGCACCTGCCCTGTCCCAACCTCGGACGGCGGAAGGACGAGATAGCCGCCCTCGCCGTGGAAGCGCAGCGAACTGGGCACCCAGTCCTGGGCGTACAGCAGCTCACCGAGCCGTTCGAGGGTGTACGGGGCGACCAGCAGCGACCACCGGGTCGGCGTCGCCACCACAGGCCCGAGCCGCGCGCCCATCCGGTCCAGCTCGGCCAGCGCCCGGGCAGCGGCCACGGCCGGCAGGCTCAGCGCGCACGGGGCGCGGCCACCGGTGGCCAGCACAATCGGAGCGGTGGGCCGATTGGTCCACCACCAGCGCACCATGCGCTCGTCGGTGGTCGCCGCGAAGAGACCGGGATCAAAGGGGTGTGCGCCGGGTACGGCGCACTCGGGATCGGGGCAGGCACAGCGACGGCCACGGTCACCGCGACCACCGGCCGCCTCGAGTCCCACTCCGGGAAGCACGGGCCACTGCCATGCAACGGCACTCAGGACCGCATCGAGCTGGGCGGGCCTTCCCCTGCGCCGGAACCGGAGCCTGCGTCGCCTTCCGAGGATCTCGCGCATGAGCGCTCGTTCCTTTCCGTTGAACGCCGAGGGTCCACATCACATGACGCGTGCGTCACGCCACGCGTACATCACTTCGCTGTACGTACATGCTCTTCAAAACTGCGGTACGGGTGGATCGTCGCTACCGGGCATGAGCTGAGCCGAGCCGAACAGGGGCGAGACGGGTCCGGACACAAGCACGACGAGGAGCAGCACACCTATCGCGCCTGCCGTCCCAAGGCACAAACCCCGCTACTCGGGGGCGGGGCGTGACCGTCACAAGAGAGGACGTCCGGGCCCACTGCCAGGTTCCGGGGGCGATCAGAACTGCCCCTGGTCATCATCGATTACGTACCCAGCATGCCCAAAATGACGCTCTCTCCAGGACTTCACCCCGGGGACACCCCCTGTCGAGCACACCCAGTCGACCGCAAATAGCTGCCACGAGGTGCATTTTTGGCCAACTTAGCAGTCACTTGGACACCACAAATCCCGCAGGGACAATGCTGGACATGGCCTCACTTGTGCGTGTACATGTGGATGCTACGTGTACATGTGGATGCACTGATAGCGGCGCAGAATGACATGGGGGTTTGCGATGCCATTCGACGAATCGCACCGGCGGGAAAGCCGCTTGCCATGAGCGCCCCGCACCTGCCGAAAGTGGCTGGAATCGATCCCATGGTTCCTGTTTCAACGCACACTGCCGGCTCTCTGCCCAAAGTACCGGCCGCCCCGGGAGCATTCATCCAGGACCGACTGGCCGGCTGGGTCTCCGATCTCACCACGCTGCACGAACTCACCGAGCGACTGGCCAGAACCAGCACACTCGACGATGCGCTGCACGAACTGCTGGACGCCGGGGCCGCCGTGGTAGGCGCCCGCCGCGGCCTGGTCGTCTTCGAACCGTCCGACCGCCGCGGCCCCGTCAGCACCATCGGCCTCGGACTCGCCCATGCCGAGCTCGGACACATCGAGACCGTGCCGCGCAGCGCCACCTCCTACGGCCGGATCCTTGAAGGGCTCCCGGACACCGAAGAAGCGCGGACCACCGCCGATCTGCTCGGCGACACCAGCCTGGACCCCAGCCGCCGCGAGGTGGCCGCCCGTCTCGGATACGCCGCCAGCTACGCCCTGCCGCTCACCGCCGAGGCGACCGGCAGGCTCGGTGTCGCCGTCTGGCTGTACGACGAACCCGCCGAACCACTGGAACGCCGACGCCATCTCGTCGGCCTCTACGCCGGGTACGCCGGTGAGCATCTGGCCAGGCTGCTGGAGCTGGAACGGGCCAGGGCCGATGTCGCCACCGTCACGGAAGAGCTGCTGCCCAGCCGACTGCCCTGGACCGCCGGCGTACAACTGGCCGCACGCCATCGCACGGCACCGCAGGGCGGCGGCGACTGGTACGACGCACTGGCCCTGCCGGAAGGTGCGCTCGGTCTCGCCGTGGGCTCGGTCAACGGCTCCGGGCCGAGCGCCCTGGCCGCCATGGGCCGGCTGCGTGCCGGTCTGCGGGCGTACGCCGTGATGGAGGGGGAGGATCCGGTCGCCGTGCTCTCAGATCTGGAACTACTGCTGCGGCTGACCGAACCCGCCCGTTCCGCAACCGCCCTGTTCGCCTACTGCGAACCGGTCCGCCGCAAGATCCTGCTGGCCGGCGCGGGCCACACCCCACCGCTCGTGATCGGCGACCGACGCACCGAGTTCGTCGAGACCTCGGTCTCGGCACCACTGGGCATGCTCGCCTGCTGGGAGGCGCCCAGCGTGGAGATCACCATGGCACCGGGCGAGACCGTGCTCCTCTACACCGACGGGCTGCTGCGCCGCACCGGTGACTCGACGGACCGGGCGTTCGCACGGCTCCACTCGGCGGCGGCCTGCGTGCCCAAGGCGCTTCGTGACGACGCCGGGTCCGTTGCCGACCACGTGCTGCGCACCGTGCTGCCCGACGGGCTGGACCAGGGCGACAGCACACGGGACGTGGTCATTCTGGCCGCGCGCTTCGACTGAGCGGCGCAGTTCGCCCCGGCCGAGTTGTGCGGCCCGCCCCGGTCGGGCTGTGTAACAGGTCTTCCGGCCCTGGGCCCCCTTCCGTACGCCCGTACGATGGACGGGGTCCAGTGTCGTATCAAGGAGAGACAAATCGTGGCTGAGGAGCTCACCCCGGAGAACCCGGAGACCGAAGAAGAAGAGACGGTCAAGCAGCGGAAGAACGGCCTGTACCCGGGCGTCTCCGATGAACTCGCCGCGAACATGAAGTCCGGTTGGGCCGATACCGAGCTGCACGGCCTCGAACCCATCGCCCAGGCCGAGCACACCGCCGCCCGCCGCGCCGCGCTCTCCGCGCGCTTCCCCGGTGAGCGCCTGGTCATCCCCGCGGGCAAGCTGAAGACCCGCTCCAATGACACCGAGTACGCCTTCCGCGCCTCCACCGAGTACGCGTACCTCACCGGCGACCAGACCCAGGACGGCGTCCTCGTCCTGGAGCCGACCCAGGACGGGCACGAGGCGACCATCCACCTGCTGCCCCGCTCCAACCGCGAGAACGGCGAGTTCTGGCTCGACGGCCAGGGCGAGCTGTGGGTCGGCCGCCGCCACTCCCTCGCCGAGGCCGAGCAGTTGCTGGGCATCCCGGCGAAGGATGTGCGCGAGCTCCCGGCCGCGCTGGCCGAGGCCACCGGCCCGGTCCGTAACGTCCGCGGCCACGACGCCGGCATCGAGGCCGCGCTGGCGGACAAGGTCACCGCGGAGCGCGACGAGGAGCTTCGCGTCTTCCTCTCCGAGGCCCGGCTGGTCAAGGACGCCTTCGAGATCGCCGAACTGCAGAAGGCCTGCGACGCCACCGCACGCGGCTTCGAGGATGTCGTGAAGGTCCTCGACAAGGCCGAGGCGACGAGCGAGCGCTACATCGAGGGCACCTTCTTCCTGCGCGCCCGCATCGAGGGCAACGACATCGGCTACGGCTCGATCTGCGCGGCCGGCCCACACGCCACCACCCTTCACTGGGTGCGCAACGACGGCGCCGTGCGCTCCGGCGAACTGCTGCTGCTCGACGCGGGTGTGGAGACCAATGACCTCTATACCGCCGACGTGACGCGCACCCTTCCGATCAACGGCACGTTCACGCCGCTGCAGCGGAAGATCTACGACGCGGTGTACGAGGCCCAGGAAGCGGGCATCGCGGCCGTCAAGCCCGGTGCCGACTACCGCGACTTCCACGACGCGGCACAGCGCGTGCTCGCCGAGAAGCTCGTCGAGTGGGGCCTGCTGGGCGACCTGACCGTGGACAAGGTCCTGGAGCTGGGCCTCCAGCGCCGCTGGACGCTGCACGGCACCGGCCACATGCTCGGCATGGACGTCCACGACTGCGCCGCCGCGCGCACCGAGACGTACGTCAACGGGACGCTGGAACCCGGCGTCTGCCTCACGGTCGAGCCCGGTCTGTACTTCCAGGCCGACGACCTGACCGTCCCCGAGGAGTACCGGGGCATCGGCGTCCGGATCGAGGACGACATCCTCGTCACCGAGGACGGCAACCGGAACCTCTCCGACAAGCTGCCGCGCCGGGCCGACGAGGTCGAGGCGTGGATGGCTCAACTCAAGGGCTGATCCGAAAGGTCCGGCACATCCGGCACATCCGGCAACGGGCCTGCCACGCGTCGAAGGGCGCCCCGCTCAGGACACCATGAGCAGGGCGCCCTTCCGCCATTTCAGAACCTTGTCGAAGCTCACCACTGCGCCACGGCCGGGACGGTTGCCGAAGTGGACATGGTCGGCAAGCTGCTCGATCAGACAGAGACCGCGGCCGTCCTCGGCGCTGAGCGACGGGTACTGCTGGGGCTCGTGCTGTGCCGAAGTACGAAGCGTGCACCGGGCGGGGAAACCGGGCCCGGAATCGGCGACTTCGATACGACACTTCTCGCC
The DNA here is from genome assembly GCF_055563255.1 of Streptomyces sp. NPDC002958. Taxonomy (NCBI): domain Bacteria; kingdom Bacillati; phylum Actinomycetota; class Actinomycetes; order Kitasatosporales; family Streptomycetaceae; genus Streptomyces; species Streptomyces sp. NPDC002958. The sequence goes on from NZ_JBVHDS010000005.1 coordinate 173,621, forward strand.
GTCCAGATACGCAGTGACCCGGTACTGCCCCGAGGACGTCCCCGGCAGCTCGTCCCATACATCCCACGGATCCCGGCCACCACCCTGCTCTCGCTGGACCCGGTGGTCACCACCGTGCTCAACGGCGTTCGCACAGGCCTCGCTGAGCGCGACCGACAGGTCGAAGGAGATCTCCGGATCCACGCCCGCCGTCTCCATCGCGCCCAGCAGGAAACGACGGGCGAGCGGAACGCTCGCAGCCTCGCGCCGCAAATGGAGGGACCACCAGATGCTCATGCTCCAGCCTCCTGGCTGCGGCTCGACATACCGATACGTATTGCCGCACAGGACCGTTCGTAAGCACAGACCGGATGTGAGACCGCTCATTCGGCGGATACCAGCACTCCATACACCCGTGTATGCCAGACCGGTCGAGGGCCCCGACTGGGGGCCTGATCCGGCCGCAGTGGTCCCGACCCGTATCCAACCGGACGGAAAGTGACCTTCCGGACCTGCCGTACGAAGGCCCGAAGCGCGGTGCGATGATGACCCCGCCATGTCTATGCCTGTCGCACGCGTCGGAACCGGTCTGCGGCTCCTGAGGGCTGCGGTGTTCACCGCGGCCTGTGTCGCGCTGTCCGCGGCAGGTCACTCCCTGGCCTCCGGCGTGGCCATCCCCTGGTGGACCCTGCTCGCCGGATTCCTGGGGATCTTCGCGGTGGCGGCACCGCTCGCCGGACGCGAGCGCTCACTGCCGTCCATCGGCGTCGCGCTGGCCGGCGGACAGATCGCCCTGCACATCCTGTTCGGCGCGGGTACGCACGGCACATCGACGGACACCGTGGCAGGCGACGACCCACTGATCCGGTTCGCGGCAAGCCTCGTGTGCGGCATGGGACCGGCGCAGTTGAACGCCGCCGAAGCGCACCGCATCGTCACCACCGCGGGCATCGACCCGGCGTCGGTGACGGCCCGTGGCCAGCAGCACATGGCGTCCGCATCCGGCCCGGACCCGGCCGGCCTCGCCGGTCTGCTGCCCAGCCTGCCCATGCTGCTCGGACACCTGCTGGCCGCCGTGGCCACCGGCTGGCTGCTGCGGCGCGGCGAGATCGCCCTGTTCCGGCTGGCCCGGCTGTCCGCACACGGCGCCCAGCAGGTCGCGGCCGGGGCCCGGTTGCGTGCGCTGCGTGTCGCGCTCGCGCTCGTGAACGCTTTGCGCGCCGGCCTTCCCGGCAGCCCGGCGACCGGGCCGCGCACTCTCCGTACCGCGGTCGACGCCCCGGCCCCCGCCACCGGGGACCCGTTGCAGCACATGGTGATCAGGCGCGGGCCGCCACCCGTATACGCGCTCGCAGTCTGACGCGACACCCTCCACTCGAAACATGCACGACTCGACGCACGGATCACTCCGTGCCGTGTGAGTCGACGTACGTACGCCGCATGTAGGGAAGAGGTGTCGCGATGCCGTCGTGCACCCGCGCGTCGGACCACCTTCCTTCGTGCTTCTGTGGAGTGATCTCTGTCATGAACGTTTCCCGCATCGCCCTCACCGGTGGCCTCGCCGCGTCCACCGTCCTGATTTTCGCCGGTACGGCCTCCGCGCACGTCAGCGTGCAGCCGCAGGGCGAGGCCGCCAAGGGCGGTTACGCCACCGTCAACTTCAAGGTCCCCAACGAGCGCGACAACGCCTCGACGACCAAGGTCGAGGTCAACTTCCCGACCGACCACCCGCTGGCCTCCGTCATGCCGCAGGCCGTGCCCGGCTGGGACATCGAGGTCACCGAGAGCAAGCTGGCCAAGCCGCTCGAGATGCACGGCCAGACGATCAACGAGGCCGTCTCCAAGGTCACCTGGACCGCCACGGGCGACAAGGACGAGCGCGGCATCCGCCCGGGCAGCTTCCAGCAGTTCCCGCTGTCCATCGGTCAGCTTCCCGAGGACGCCGACCAGCTGGTGTTCAAGGCCATCCAGACGTACGACGACAAGGAAGTCGTCCGCTGGATCGAGGAGCAGAAGGACGGCGCAGCCGAGCCCGAGAGCCCGGCACCAGTCCTCAAGCTGACTGCGGCGACCACCGGCGAGCACGGCTCGGCCGCCGACGACAAGGGCAGTGCCGAAGCCACCGCGCAGGCGGCGGACAAGCAGACGACGGCCGCGTCGGACGAGTCCTCCAGTGACACCACGGCCCGCGTCCTCGGCATCGTCGGCATCGTCATCGGCGCCGCGGGAGTGACCTTCGGCATCCTCGCAGGCCGCCGCCGCGCCGCCTGATCCACAGCCCCACCAGTCCCACCAACCCACCAGGAACCAGTGCTCCATGCGTAAGAAAACTGTGCTGGCCGCGGCGTTCGTCGCCGCGGCCGCGCTTTCCCTGTCCGCCTGCGGCAGCAGCGACGGCGGCCAGAAGCCCGTCGCCGATGTGTCGACCCAGCCCCAGACCAAGGCAGCGACGGTCCTCGAACAGCCGTTCACCAAGCCCGACCTCGTCCTCACCGACACCCACGGCAAGAAGTACGACCTCCGTGAGCAGACCAAGGGCAAGCCGACGCTGATCTACTTCGGCTACACCAACTGCCCAGACATCTGCCCGCTCGTCATGAGCAACATCGCCATCGCCAAGAAGTCCCTCCCCAAGGCCGACCAGGACAAGCTCCAGGTCATCTTCGTGACCACCGACCCCGAGCGGGACACCCCGTCCTCGCTCGACAGCTGGCTCAAGGCCCAGGACCCGTCCTTCATCGGCCTCACCGGCGACTTCCCGACCATCCAGGCAGGCGCACGCCAGATCGGCATCGGCGTCGACGCGCCACAGAAGGAGAAGGACGGCACGGTCGTCTCGATGCACGGCTCCCAGGTCATCGCGTTCTCCCCGAAGACCGACCAGGGGTACCTCGTGTACAGCGAGGACACCTCGCCCGACGATTACGCCAAGGACCTCCCCAAGATCATCAAGGGGGAGACTCCGTGAACCGCCGGACCACCCTCGCCGGTGTCATCGCCGTCACCACCGGGCTGACGCTGGCGGGATGCTCGTCCTCGGACACCAAGCCCGAACTGAAGGTGACAGGCGCGTTCATGCCGCAGCCCGTCAGCGACATGGCAGCCGGCTTCCTCGTCATCGAGAACAACGGTGACACGTCCGACCGGCTCACCTCGGTCACCAGCCCCCTCTCGGACGACGTCACGATCCACGAGACGAAGAACCAGACAATGCGCATGGTGTCGTCCTTCGACGTCCCCGCCGGCGGCGAGCTGGATCTGGAACGCGGCGGGAACCACATCATGTTCATGAACCTCAAGCAGCAGCCCAAGCAGGGCGAGAAGGTGCCCGTGGAGCTGCACTTCGAGAAGGCCGACCCGATCAAGGTCGACCTTCCCGTGAAGGAGACCACCCACAACCCGAAGAAGCAGTGAGGGACTGACTCGCCATGACAGCCACCGCCCCGCACTTCGGACCGACCCCATCCACTACCGCGAAACGGCGGCCACTGGCCGCGGCCGCACTCCTCGCCACCCTCGTCAGCATGGTGTTCGGCCTGCTGCTGGGCGGCGCGGGACCCGCGTCCGCGCATGCCGCACTCACCGGGAGCGATCCGCAGGACGGGGCGGTGGTCGACACCGCTCCCAAGGAGGTCACCCTCACCTTCTCCGAACAGGTCGCCATGGGCGACGGCTCCATCAGGGTCCTTGACCCCGACGGCAAGCGCGCCGACACCGGCGCCGCACCGCGTGATCTGCAGAGCGGCTCCACCGTGAAATACGGAGTCTCGCTGCACAGCGGGCTGCCCGACGGTACGTATACCGTCTCCTGGCAGGCCGTCTCCGCCGACAGCCACCCCATCTCGGGCGCCTTCACCTTCTCCGTCGGAGCCCCCTCGAAGACCACCGTCGCCCTCCCGGCGGACCAGGCCGGGGGCGGCCTCGTCGGTGTCCTCTACGGCATCGCGCGCTACGCCGCCTACGCCGGTTTCATCCTGATGGCCGGTGGCGCCGCCTTCATACTGGCCTGCTGGCAGCGCGGAGCGGGGGCACGCCCCCTGCAACGCCTGGTCGTACGCGGCTGGATGACCCTCACCGCGGCCACCCTGGCCCTGTTGCTCCTGCGCAACCCGTACACCGGCTCCGGAAAGCTCGCGGACGTCTTCGACCTCGACGGTCTGAAGGCCGTGCTCGACACCAAGCCCGGAGCGGCGCTCGTATCCCGGCTGCTGCTGCTCGGCGCTTCCGCGCTCTTCATCGCCGTGCTGTTCGGGACGTACGCGAAGCGCGAGGACGAGCGCGAGAAGAGGGACCTCACCTTCGGACTGGCCATCGGCGGCACGGTGATCGCTGCTGGGATCGCCGGGACCTGGGCGCTCGCCGAACACGCCTCGACAGGAATCCAGCCGGGCATCGCGATGCCGGTCGACGTGCTCCATCTGCTCGCCGCCGCCGCCTGGCTGGGCGGGCTGGCAGCCCTGCTGGTCGCGTTGTACCGGACGCCGGACATCGAAGCCACGGCCGTACGGCGCTTCTCCCGTATCGCGTTCGGCAGCGTGCTGGTGCTCACCGCCACCGGGATCTACCAGTCCTGGCGCCAGGTCGGCACCTGGTCCGCGCTCACCGGCACCGAGTACGGGCAACTGCTGCTCGTGAAGGTGGGACTCGTTGCCGTCCTGGTCGGGATCGCCTGGTCCTCACGGCGCTGGACCGGCCGACTGGTCGCCGGCGGAACCGGCGCGGAGGAAGTGAAGACCTTGGCCGAGGCCAGGGTTGGGGCTGGACACGAGGAGACCCGGGCCACGGCCGAGGCCGACGACACCGCGGCCAGGGCCGAAGCCGAGGTCGAGGAGGTCCAGGCCACGGGCGCACCGGCGTCCGTGGCCGAGGACCCCACGCGGGCGGCCCAGCTCGCACGGCAGCGGACCGCCATGGCCACCGCCGAGAAGAAGCGGATCCGTGATGCCGACCCCGACCGGTCCGGGCTCCGCCGCTCGGTGCTGACGGAAGCCGCAGTCGCAGTGGCGCTGTTGGCCGTGACGACCGTACTGACCTCGACCGAGCCCGCACGCACCGAGGAGGAAGCGGCTCGCACCTCGACGGCGGCAACCGCCCCCGCAGCCGAAGGCCCGGTCAATCTGACTCTGCCCTTCGACACGGGCGGCAAGAACGGCAAGGGAACGGTGCGGATGGACATCGGCCCCGCCCGCACAGGCGCCAATGAACTCCACATCTGGATCGACAGCATCGACGGCAAGGCCATGGACGTCCCCGAGGTGAAGCTCGCCTTCACCCTCGAATCCAAGGACATCGGCCCGCTCCCCGTCGTCCCTGTCCGGCTTGCCGAGGGGCACTGGATCGCGAGCGACGTCCAGATCCCGATGGCGGGCAACTGGAAGGTCGCGGTGACCGTACGTACGTCGGACATCGATCAGACAACCATCGACAAGAACGTGAAGATCGGCTGAGCAGGATCGTGAACGGAAACAGCAACAGGAAGATCTCCGCGGACAGCGGGGACGACGGGGCCCGCGGCAGCGGCGCCATCTCCCGGAGGCGGCTGCTCGGCAGCGCGGGCGCGGCCGGCGCAACCGGACTGGTACTTGGCGCGGCGGGCGGAGCCACCGGCTATGCCATGACCCGGCCCGACGAGCCGACTGCTCTGACCGCGGTCGGCTCCACCCGGTTGATGTTTCACGGGAAACACCAACCGGGGATTACCACTCCGCTTCAAGCATGCGGCCATCTCGTCGCCTTCGATCTGGCACCCGGCGCGGGACGCAAGGAAGCGGCTGCCCTGATGCGCCGGTGGTCGGACATGGCCCGGCGCCTGATGGCCGGCGAACCCGTCGACAGCGGCACGGGGGATGGCGCGGCCCATGACACCGGAATCGCGTTGGATGCCGGACCGTCCTCGCTGACCATCACCTTCGGCTTCGGCCGCACCTTCTTCGAACGCACGGACCTGGTCGACCACCGGCCACCGGGACTCGACCCGCTGCCGCCGTTCTCCTCCGACCACATCGACGCCAAGCGCTCCAACGGTGATCTCTGGGTACAGATCGGCGCCGACGACGCACTCGTCGCCTTCCACGCACTGCGCGCCGTGCAGAAGGAGGCCGCCCCGGCCGCCAGGGTCCGCTGGCAGATGAACGGCTTCAACCGGTCCCCCGGCGCCACCGCGCAGCCGATGACCGTTCGCAATCTGATGGGCCAGATCGACGGCACCGGCAACCCGAAGCCCGCCGAGAGCGACTTCGACCGGCGCGTCTTCGTCCCGGCCGGGGCAGAGACGAAGTACGAATGGCTGGCCGGCGGTTCGTATGCGGTCGTACGCCGGATCAGGATGCTGCTCGACGACTGGGAGAAGCTCCCGGTACAGCGGCAGGAGCAGGTCATAGGGCGCCGCAAGAAGGACGGCGCTCCGCTGAGCGGTGGCACCGAGACCACCGCGATGGACCTCGACAAGGCGGGCCCCGACGGCAAACTCCTGATCCCGGACAACGCCCACTCTCGAATCTCCTCCCCCGAAACGAACAGCGGTGCAGCCATGCTGCGGCGCCCTTTCTCGTACCACGACGGCATAGCGGCAGACGGCACTCCGGACGCCGGAATGCTGTTCATCTGCTGGCAGACGGATCCACTGCGGGGCTTCGTTCCGGTGCAGCGCAAGCTGGACCGGGGCGATGCCCTGTCGCCGTTCATCCGGCACGAGGCCAGCGGCCTGTTCGCGGTGCCGGGCGGTGCGGCGGACGGCGAATATGTGGGTCAGCGGCTACTGGAGTCCTGAGTGCCCCGGGCGCATTAGGGTGACGGTATGTCCGCCACGCGCTACGCCTATCTCGGCCCTGAAGGCACCTTCACCGAGGTCGCCCTCCGTACGCTCCCGGAGGCCGCCACCCGCGAACTCGTACCGATGGTCTCCGTACCAGTGGCTCTGGACGCGGTGCGCAGCGGGGCCGCCGCGGCGGCGCTCGTACCGATCGAGAACTCCGTCGAGGGCGGCATCACCGCGACTCTCGACGAGCTGACCATCGGCGAACCGCTGATGATCTATCGCGAGGTGCTGCTCTCCATCACCTTCGCGCTGTTGGTGCGGCCCGGTACCAAGCTGTCCGACATCAAGTCGGTCACCGCGCATCCGGCCGCGCAGCCGCAGGTGCGCAACTGGATGGCCGCCCATCTCCCGGACGCCGTATGGGAGTCGGCGGCCTCCAACGCCGACGGTGCCCGGCTGGTGCAGGAGGGACGGTACGACGCCGCCTTCGCCGGTGAGTTCGCGGCGACGACGTACGGTCTCGAACCGCTGGTGACCGAGATCCATGACGCGGCGAACGCGCAGACCCGCTTCGTCCTGGTGGGCCGCCCGGCCCGGCCTGCGGCGCCGACAGGTGCGGACAAGACGTCGGTGGTCATCTGGCTGGGCGAGGACCACCCCGGTGCGCTGCTCGAACTGCTCCAGGAGTTCGCGGTGCGCGGGGTGAACCTGATGCTGATCCAGTCGCGGCCGACGGGGGCCGGCATCGGGAACTACTGCTTCGCGGTGGACGCCGAGGGGCACATCGCGGACCGCCGGGTCGGCGAGGCGTTGATGGGGCTGAAGCGGATCTGCCCGAAGGTGCGGTTCCTCGGGTCCTATCCGCGGGCCGGGGTGGCGCTGCAGGACGTACGGCCGCTGCGGGCAGGGACGTCGGACGCGGAGTTCACGGAGGCCTACGACTGGCTGGCCCGGAATCTGGACGGCCGGGGCTGACGACGGTACGGACCAGCAGCACGGACCGACGGCACCGACCGACGGCACTCGTCGTCTACAGCCGTACGGGGCCGAGGTGCGGGGCTGATGGTCCGGGCTGCTGTCCCGTCCCGGGCTGCTGCCCCGGGGGCCTTCGACGGGCGCGGCTCTGGCGTCGGCACGCCCGCACCACTGGTGCTATCTGCGGTTTTCGTCATCCACAAAGTTATCCACAGGGTCGGTTCTCGACCTGGGGACAAGTCGACACTGAAATGCGACATGATCGACATATCGCCCCAGTCGGCCCAGATGCATCCACAGGCCAACAGGTTACCCGGGCAGCCCCATGTCGCCTCAATTCCATTGATCAACTCTTTAGGACGAGAAATTCCCACCCGAACGAGCGTCCGATGTGGGTTTGAACGGGGAATCCATGAGCTTTCACACGACTTTCGGAATGACCCCTTCCAGCGTCCACAGATCTCCCTCACAGTCTGTGGATAACTCTGGGAAGCGCCCACGCCTGTGGACAAGTAACGGTCAACTGCCCTTCCAAGCAAGGCCGATGCGTCAAGACGCTCGAAGCCTTCTGCCCTATTTAGGGGAATAAACTCTTTTTATTGACGGCCGGGGATCAACTTCGGCCACGCAATACCCTCCAGCATTACTAACTCGGGCAATTCGGGCAAAATGAAACGCTTGGCAATATCGGTTCGAGCGGGAGAAGCCCACACCGGTAGCCTGGAGGGGTGATTGACCTTCGCCTGCTCCGTGAGGACCCCGACCGTGTTCGCGCCTCCCAGCGCGCCCGTGGAGAGGACGTCGCGCTCGTCGACGCCCTTCTCTCCGCCGACGAGCGGCGCAGGTCGTCCGGCGTCCGCTTCGATGAACTCCGCTCCGAGCAGAAATCGCTCGGCAAGCTCATCCCCAAGGCCTCGCCCGAGGAGCGCGCCGAGCTCCTCAAGAGGGCCGAGCAGCTGAAGGCCGACGTCAAGACGGCCGACGCGGCACAGGACGAGGCCGAAGCGGAGGCCAAGAGCCTGATGCTCCAGCTCGGCAACATCGTCCACGAGGACGTGCCGGTCGGTGGCGAGGAGGACTTCGTCGTCCTGGAGACACACGGCACGATCCGTGACTTCGGGGCCGAGGGCTTCGAGCCCAGGGATCACCTGGAGCTCGGCGAGAAGCTCGGCGCCATCGACATGGAGCGCGGCGCCAAGGTCTCCGGTTCACGCTTCTACTACCTGACGGGCGTCGGCGCGCTGCTGGAGCTCGCCCTCGTCAACGCGGCGATCGCCCAGGCGACCGAGGCCGGCTTCGTCCCGATGCTGACGCCGGCGCTGGTCCGCCCGCGTGCCATGGAAGGCACCGGCTTCCTCGGCCAGGCCGCGGAAAACGTGTACCACCTGGAGAAGGACGACTTCTACCTGGTCGGCACCTCCGAGGTCCCGCTCGCCGCGTACCACATGGACGAGATCATCGAGGCCGACAAGCTGCCGCTGCGGTACGCGGGCTTCTCGCCGTGCTTCCGCCGCGAGGCCGGTACGTACGGCAAGGACACCCGGGGCATCTTCAGGGTCCACCAGTTCGACAAGGTCGAGATGTTCTCGTACGTCGACCCGGCGGACGCCGAGGCCGAGCACCGCAGGCTCCTGGACTGGGAGAAGCAGTGGCTCACCGCTCTTGAGCTGCCCTTCCAGGTGATCGATGTCGCCACCGGCGATCTGGGGGCCTCGGCCTCCCGGAAGTTCGACTGCGAGGCGTGGATCCCGACGCAGGGCAAGTACCGCGAGCTGACGTCCGCGTCGAACTGTGACGGTTTCCAGGCGCGTCGCCTGTCTGTCCGGATGCGCGACACCCGCGACGGCAAGAAGGTTCTCCAGCCGCTGGCCACGCTGAACGGCACGCTCTGCGCCGTGCCGCGCACGATCGTGGCGATCCTGGAGAACCACCAGCTGGCCGACGGTTCGGTACGGGTGCCCGAGGTGCTCCGGCCGTACCTGGGCGGACGCGAGGTTCTGGAGCCGGTCGCCAAGTGACCTTTCCGTACAAGCTCGTCGCGACCGATCTCGACGGCACGCTGCTGCGTAACGACGACACGGTCTCCGAGCGCACCCGTGAGGCACTGGCCGCGGTCACCGCGGCCGGTGCCGCTCACATCATCGTCACCGGCCGCGCGGTCCCGTGGACCCGGCACATCCTGGACGACCTGGGCTACGAAGGGCTCGCGGTCTGCGGCCAAGGTGCGCAGGTCTACCACGCGGGCGAGCGCAAGCTGCTGACCTCGCTGACGCTGGACCGGCAGCTCGCCGCTCTCGCGCTGTCCAAGGTCGAGGCCGAGGTCGGCCCGTTGGCACTGGCGGCGAGCCGCGACGGGCTCGACGGCGAAGTGCTGGTCGGCCCCGGCTACCGCGTACAGGAAGGGCCCCTTCCGGCTCTCTCCGCAAAGGACCCGGCCGAGTTGTGGTCGGCCCCCCTGAACAAGGTCTACATCCAGCATCCCGATCTCGACGACGACGCACTGGCGAAGGCCGCGCGAGCGGCCGTCGGCCATCTGGTGGACGTGGTCATGGCCGGTCCGGGCGTGGTGGAGATCCTGCCCCTGGGACTGAGCAAGGCGACCGGACTCTCGCTGGCCGCGCGTCGGCTGGGTGTGAAGGCCGCCGACACGCTGGCCTTCGGTGACATGCCGAACGACATCCCGATGTTCGCCTGGGCGAAGCGGGGTGTGGCGATGGCCAACGCGCATGCGGATCTGAAGGCCGTGGCCCAGGAGATCACCGCGTCCAACGAGGACGACGGCATCGCTGTGGTGCTGGAGCGGCTGCTCTAGTCGTACGGGTACGGGCAGAGGTACGGGCGCGGGCGGCTGGATCGGCCGCTCCACTCGTACTGGTGCCTGCGGCACTGCTGCTGCGGAGGATGCGCGGATCGAACGCGCGCGGGGTTCACGGCCCCGACGACGGCTTAGCAAGCCGCTGCCTTACCACTCGGCCAATCCTCCGGGAGGGTGCCACCCATTTTCCGGGCAATACCGAAAGGCCGTGAACGGCCTTCGGATCAGCGCTGCTTGTTGCGGCGGCTCAGATCCTTCAGGCGGCGGGCGAGATCGTCCATCCTTCCGTCGATACGGACGATGTCCTCGGAGAGGTGGCCCAGCCGCACGCTCATGGCGCCGACGACCTGATGTGTGATGTCCATCCTCCGGTCGAGGCTGTCGAGCCGGCGCGACATCCGGTTGAGGACGGGCCCGAGCTCCTGAAGCGCGCTGCCCACTCCTGCGAGGCAGCTCTCGATCCGGGTAACTCGATGTTCGAGCGAGGCATAGCCAGCGCGCAGGTCCTGCTCGGCGTCGAGCAGATACGTACGGACGCATCGGGCAATGTCGCTATCGCGAAGAAGCATCGCGACGTTGAGCACGGTCCTGCGGGTGTAGAGGGTGAGCTGAGTGGCGGCCTGTGGATAACTGCCGTCCTCGTCACCGCCCCATAGGGACACCATGTCCCTATGGAATTCCCGCAGCTCAGGGCCACGAAGCAGCCTGAGCCCATTCTCCGTGACCTCGGCTCGATGCCGCTGGGTGACCTTTTTGATGACCTCTGTGGATACTTCGAAGTAACAAGCCACATCCTCTGTGCGAAGGTGAATTCCGCCTGGGAGCATGACAAGACTCTTGACCTTGTCGAGGACGTCGACGCGCCCCATCTGTTCGACGCGCAGCGCACGCGATTCGAGCAGGGCAACTTCCGTGGCATGGACATGCCTTCCGATCGTGAAACCGACGCTGGGCAGCCCTGTCCCGGGCTTGAGGGGCGGAGGACGCTCACGGCTGCCACTCACTCAATGACCGACCCTGCGGGTACTCCCTCACCGGCATCGACAATCCCTGATTTCACAAAAGCTACGACGCCACAGATTCCAGTTGCCTCCACGCACCCAGGCACAACGAACCGATAACCGTACAGTTACGCGTACTACTGTCCGAAATGCGTCAACCCCCGCCCAGCGGGCGAGGGTTGACGCAGATCGAAATGATCGGAAACGGAGCACGGCAGAGGTACCCGAAGGAAGCCCCCTGATCACTCCTCGCCGGCCAGTTTCAGCGTGCGCAGCTTCTGACCCGCGTACCAGGTTGCCACCACCGTGACCGCCACCAGCAGGACCGTCGCGACCGGCAGCCCGACATCGGAGGTGATCGCGCCCGCCCCGCCGACCTTCTCGGCAACCGCGAGGGACCACTGCTGAATGCTGAGCGTGCGCGCCCCCGGCACCATGGTGCCGAACAGGGCCTCCCAGACCAGCGCGTAGACGAGGCCGAAGACGACCGCGTGCCGGCTGACGGTGCCCAGCAGCAGGAACAGCGCGCTGTACGCGATCGAGGCGACCAGCGCCGCGGTGGTGTACGCCACCGCGATCTGCTGGCCGTTGCCGTTGAGGATCAGCCCCGCAACCAGCGTGGGCAGTGCGGAGAAGACCATCGTGACGGCGATGGCCACGATCAGTTTGGTGAAGATGATCGTCGGCCGCTTCACCGGCTTGGCCAGCAGATAGACGATCGACCCGTCATCGATCTCGGGACCGATGGCTCCGGTTCCGGCGATCACGCCGATCAGCGGCACCATCGTGGCGATGGCGAAGCCGCCCAGCACATCCGAGGCGACCTGGTCATCGGCTCCGGCGAACACCCGTACCGCCACGGCGATGACCAGCAGCAGTGCCGGCAGGACGAAGAGGATGGCGGCCCGGCGCCGGCCGAGCAGGGCCCGGTAGGTGAGCCGGGCGACTGTGGGGTCGTACATGACGCTTCACAGCTCCTTTCAGGCCACTACTCAGGCCGCTACGAGATAGGAAAAGACCGATTCGAGGGACTCGTCGGACGGCGAAACGGTCAGAAGGCGAATTCCGTGGTCACGTGCGACCTTCGGCAGCAACTCGGTGAAGCGTCCGAAGTCGACCGCCTGGATACGCAGGGCCTGTTCGCCCAGGTCCACCTCGATACCTGCCGTCGACGGGTCGGCGATGAGCGCCGCAGCGAGGGCGCGGTCATCGCTGGAACGTACGAGATAGCGGTGCGGGCGGTCCGTCATCAGCCGGCGGATCTTCCGGAAGTCACCGGATGCCGCGTGCCGTCCTGCCACGATCACCTCGATGTGCGAGGCGAGTTGTTCGACCTCTTCGAGGATGTGGGAGGAGAAGAGCACGGTACGGCCCTCGTTCCCCATCCGCCGCAGCAGCCCCATCAGTTGCATCCGCTGGCGCGGGTCCATCCCGTTGAACGGCTCGTCGAGCAGCAGCACCGACGGTTCGTGGACCAGGGCGGACGCCATCTTCACGCGCTGGCGCATGCCCTTGCTGTACGTCGAGATCTTGCGGTCCTGCGCGTACTCCATCTCCACCGTGACCAGCGCCTTCTGCGCCGCCGCACCGCCCAGTCCCTGCAGTTCCGCATTGGCGACGACGAATTCGCGGCCGGTCAGGAAGTCGTACATCCCTTCCCGTTCCGGCACGATCCCGATCTCCTTGTACACCGCTTCATTGCGCCAGATCGCCTGGCCGTCGAGCGTGACGGTGCCCGTCGACGGGGCGAGAAAGCCGGCCATCATGTTGATCAGCGTGGACTTTCCCGCGCCGTTGGGGCCGAGCAGTCCGGTGACACCCGGGCCCACCCTCATGCTCACGTCGTTGACGGCGACCACATTGCCGAACCAGCGGGAGGTGTGGTCGATCTCGATGGTGGTCACAGCCCGACCCTCCGGTAGCGGCGCATCAGTACGGCGTACGAGCCGGCGACGAGCGCGAGAACAACGATCAGATAGACCACACCGGCCCCCGCCCCCGGGCCTTCCCCTCCGGGGAAGGCCGATGTGGCCCCGAGGAACGCGGTCTGCACTCCGCCGATCAGCGTGATGGGGGAGAAGAGTCCCAGCCACTCGACGGCCCCCGCCGAACCCGTCTGCCAGGCAATGGCCTGGACCGTGGAGACCGCGCCGTAGGAGATGGTCAGTACGGCGATCACCGCGGCGACACCGAAACCGCGGCGCGGTGTCAGCGCGGCCATCACCAGGCCCAGTCCGGCGAAAAGCACGGAGAGCAGCGCCACCGACACCATCCCCTGTACGAAACCCTTGGTCTGGTCGGCAAAGTCGAACTTCCCGAGCAGCGCGCCCGCATAGAGGATGACGAGCGGCGCCCCGGTGAGAACGAAAAGCGCGGAGGCCATGGCCGCCAGCTTCGCGGCGACATAGTCGACCCGCTCGATCGGCCGTGAGAAATACAGCGGCATGCTCTTGAAACGCAGGTCACGGGAGACCGACTGCGGTGCCTGCGCAGCAAGGAAGAGGCCGATGACGGCCTGCAGATAGATCGCGAACGCCGTGTACTTGATCGGTAGAGCCGTGGCCCCCGGCGCGGCGATGGCGACGGCGACGATGATCGCCGCCACCACGCACATCACACCGAGAAGCAGCATCGGCAGCACCTTGGACTTGGCGGAACGGCCCAGTCCGAAGGAACCCCGCAGAGACTGCGAGTAGAGCGAGCGCCGCGCATAGCCGCGGCCCAGCCGCGTGCCGTCGTAGGAGCGGTACCCGATGTTGTGGATCCGGGAGGTCTCGCTCCCGCTCACGGCCCCGTTCTCAGTGCTCATCACGACCGCTCCCCTTCTGCTGTACGGCCCCGACGATCGCAGCCCCGGTCTGAAGCGCGGCTGCGGCCCGCGGCGCCTCTTCGGTGCGGAAGACCTCGGCGATGTGGTGGCGTCGCTGCTCCATCCGTACGAGCCCCAGCCCGAGCCCGGCGACGCTGTCGCGCACGATGTCGTACGTCTCCTCGCCCGTCGCCTCGACCAGCAGGATGTGCCCCGCGCCGGGCAGCCCCTGCCCGGCGAGACCGTCGTGGCCCATGAGCTTGACGCCGGCCCTGGTGAGGGCCTGCCGCAGCGCGTCGGTGCCGTCCGGGTAGGCGTCGCTGTCGGTGACCTCGACCGCGAGGGTCGTGGTGCTCTGGGTGAAGTCGCTGGTGGAGCTGGCGCGCAGGAGTGTGCCGCCATCGATGACGACGACATGGTCGCAAGTGCGTTCCAGCTCGCCCAGGAGATGCGAGGTGACCAGGACAGAGATACCGAAGTCCGTGTGCACACGGCGGATCAGCCCGAGCATCTCGTCGCGGCCGACCGGGTCGAGGCCGTTGGTCGGCTCGTCGAGCAAGACCAGCTGCGGGTCGTGGACCAGTGCCTGGGCCAGCTTCACGCGCTGCTTCATGCCCGTCGAGTAGCCGCCGATGGGGCGGTAGCGCTCCTCGTACAGACCCACGTGGCGCAGCGTGTCAGCGGTGCGCTCCCGCGCTGCCGTCGGCGGAAGTCCGGACATCCGCGCCATGTGGACGACGAACTCGGTGGCCGAGACGTCCGGCGGCAAGCAGTCGTGCTCGGGCATGTAGCCGACCCGTTCCCGGATCGCTGCGCCATGGGCGGCGACATCGAGCCCGAGCACTGCGGCCCGGCCTTCGGTGGCAGGGGACAGACCCAGCAGGATCTTGATCAATGTGGACTTGCCGGCCCCATTGGAACCCACCAGGCCGGTCACACCGGGCCCGATGTCCAGGGAGAGCCGGTCAAGTGCGGTCACCCGAGGGAACCGCTTGCTCAGGCTTTCGGTCGCGATCACAGTCACGTTTTCGAAGTTAGTGGCGCGGGCCGAACCGGTCGTCAGCCCAGGCGGCTGGATCCGCATCAGACTCCAGGCGTACGGACCCGTAAGGGGCCACCACAGGGGAGGAGCGTCGGCGTCGGCGTCGGCGTCGGCGTCGGCGTCGGCGTCGGGGGGAGTGTGTCCCCGGGTTGTCCACAGGTCTCCGCGCACCTCTTGACGCAGTCGCCGGACATTGTCACATTCATCAGTGTCACGTTACGGGCACGTACCGCACACGGCAGGGAACGGACGGTGGCATGACCTCGGCAGTGAAGGACGAACAGGCCCCGGAGCTGCGGGGGTTCAAAGGAGTACAGCGGCTCGCCTACTCCTGCGCGGAGGCGTTCGCCGGCCGGCTCACTCCGGGGGTGACCGAGCGCGAGGCGGTACGCGTGCAGCGCGACTGGCTGCGCGAGCGCGGGGTGCGGCGCGAGGTGCGGCAGCGGCGTTCGCTGCGCGAGATCTCCGGATTCCGGGGTACGGGCGCCAAGTTCGAGGAGGTCCTGGCGGTCACCGACTCCAAGGACCCCGAGCAGAGCGCCTTCTGGCTGGATGACGATCTTCCGCATGTGCGGCGCTGGGCCGAGGAGAGGCTGGCGGCATGAGTCTGCAGAGTCTGCCGGGGGCGCGCGAACGCCGGGTGCGTACGGGCGGAATCGAGCTGTGTGTGGCCGAGTTGGGCGACGAGACGCAGCCGACGATCGTCCTCGTCCACGGCTACCCGGACAGCAAGGAAGTCTGGACGGACGTGGCGAGGCAGCTGGCCGATCAGTGGCATGTCGTGCTGTACGACGTGCGCGGGCATGGCAGGTCCACAGCGCCGACTCCGCTGCGCGGCGGCTTCACCCTGGAGAAGCTCACCGATGACTTCCTGGCCGTCGTCGATGCGGTGAGCCCGGACCGGCCGGTGCATCTGGTCGGGCACGACTGGGGGTCGGTCCAGTCCTGGGAGTTCGTCACGGTCGAGCGGACCGAAGGCCGGATCGCCTCGTTCACCTCGATGTCCGGGCCCTCCCTGGACCACTTCGGTCACTGGATCAAGCAGCGGATGACCCGGCCCACTCCGCGCCGGGTCGGCCAGCTGCTCGGCCAGGGCGCCAAGTCCTGGTACGTCTACATGCTGCATACGCCGGTCCTGCCCGAGCTGGCCTGGCGCGGCCCGCTCGGCAAGCAGTGGCCCCGGATTCTCCAGCGGCTGGAGAAGGTGCCCGCGGGCGACTACCCGACGCCCTCCCTGCCCGACGATGCGGCGCACGGCGCCTGGCTCTACCGTGACAACGTCCGGGCCCGGCTGCGCAGACCGCGTACCGACGCCTATGCGCATGTGCCGGTCCAGCTGATCACCCCGGCCGACGACATTTTCCTGTCAGAGAAGCTGTACGACCAACTGGAGTTCTGGGCACCTCAGTTGGTACGCCGTTCCCTGACGGGCAAACACTGGGTGCCGCGCACCAGGCCGGACCGACTTGCTTCCTGGATCAGCGATTTCGTCGCCGCCAACGAGGCGGCACAGGCGGACGGCCGACCGGTGCAGGACACCGCGCCGACCGGGGCGTACGCGGACCGGTTCGGCGGACAGCTGGTCCTGGTGACGGGCGCGGCAGGCGGCATCGGCCGGGCCACCGCTTTCGCCTTCGCCGAGGCGGGCGCCCGGGTGGTGGCCGTGGACCGGGACGCGGAGGGGGCTGCCAGGACGGCGGAGATGGCCCGGCTGATCGGCTCCCCCGCCGCTTGGGGCGAAGCGGTCGACGTCAGCGACGAACAGGCGATGGAAAAGCTCGCCGAGAAGGTCGCCACCAAGTACGGCATCGTCGACGTCCTGGTCAACAACGCCGGGATCGGCCTGTCCGGCTCCTTCCTGGACACCACGAGCGAGGACTGGAAGAACGTCCTCGACGTCAATCTGTGGGGTGTCATCCATGGCTGCCGGATCTTCGGCAAGCAGATGGCCGAACGCGGCCAGGGCGGCCATATCGTCAACACGGCTTCCGCAGCCGCCTATCAGCCTTCCCGGGCGCTTCCCGCGTACAGCACCTCCAAAGCAGCCGTGCTGATGCTCAGCGCGTGCCTGCGGGCCGAGCTCGCCCACCGGTCGATCGGGGTCAGCGCGATCTGCCCCGGCATCGTCAACACGAACATCACCGCGACAACGCACTTCGCGGGTACCGATGCCTCGGAGGAGAAGCGTCTGCAGAAGCGGACCAGCCGGCTGTACGGGCTGCGCAACTATCCGCCGGAGAAAGTCGCCGACGCGATCCTCAAGGCGGTGGTGCGCAACCAAGCCGTTGTGCCGGTGACTCCGGAGGCCCGCGGCGCGCGTTTCCTGTCCCGGTTCAGCCCCGGTGCACTGCGCGGGATCGCCCGACTGAAGCCGCCGCTGTGAGCGGCCCCGGGCAGCCGTCGGCGGCAGCCGGCCGGTCCGCCCCCGAGTACCGGATCGAGGACCTGGCGCATGCGAGCGGCGCCACGGTCCGTACGATCCGCGCCTACCAGGACCGCGGCCTGCTGCCGACGCCGGAACGGCGCGGCCGGGCCAATGTGTACCGGGACACCCACCTCGCCCGACTCCGGCAGATCGCCGATCTGCTGGATCGCGGCTACACCCTGGCCAGCATCAAGGAACTCCTGGAGGCCTGGGACACGGGCCGCGGTCTGGGCGGGGTGCTCGGGCTCGTCGCCGAGGCGCACGGTCCCTGGACGGAAGATCAGGCCAACCGAATCACCCGGGCCGAGCTGAACACCAGGTTCGGCGGCAGCCCGGACGACGAGGCGGTCGCCGAGGCGGTGGACCTAGGAGTACTCGAACGGATCCCGGGCCGGGACGACGAGTTCCTGGTTCCGAGCTTTCGCGAGCTGGCTGTAGCCGTCGAGTTGTACGCAGCTGGAGTACCACTCGGTGCAATCTCAAGCCATCTTCGGGAACTTCGCGGACAGGTCGAGCAGATCGCCTCGCGTCTCCTGGATTTCACAACCGAACACGTCTTCGCGCAACATCTCGGCCATCACCCGCCGACGGACTCGGATGCGGCGGAAGCTGCCGCCATGGTACGCAGGCTGCGCCCGCTCGCCCGGCAGACCGTGGACGCCGAACTGGCACGCGCGATACGGACGTTCGCCACCCGTCATTCGCAGCACCATCTCGGCGGGAACACCCCGTTCATTTCGGAGATCTCGACACCGGAGACACTCCGAGTGGACCTACCGGGGGAGACAATTCACTCCGTACAACAGCTGGTTGGTCCGGAAAACGTATCCGCCTTCGTCACGGCAGCCGTAGAACGCGAGGTGCAGTCAAGGACATTGGATGCGCTCGCCTCATCTCCCCCTAATGTAGGGCACGTTACCCAAAACGGTTAATCCTCCCGTCACTTGTCCACAGAATCGCCAATTACCCTGTGGATAACTCAAGTTAGTTGTGGATCAAACCTGTGGACGAAAATTGCTACAGCGAATAAAATTCGCTGTAGTGAATCGGGAGGTGAAATCCGGATGCGCCCTGAAGACCGCCACAGGCACCCTGGAGGGATGGACGAAAGACGCACCGTCAAGGTGTCCAAGTACCTCTCGAAGCACCTGCGCCACCAGCCGGAGCGGATCGGAATCACGCTCGACGCCAACGGCTGGGTGACGATCGACGAACTGCTGCGCGCCATGGCCCGCAACAACTTCCCCATCACACGGACCGAGCTCGACCATGTCGTCGCCGTCAACGACAAGCGGCGCTTCGCCGTCGAGAACGGGCGCATTCGTGCGAGCCAGGGCCACACCGTCCCCGTGGACCTCGGCCTCTTGCCGGCCAAGCCGCCCGCGTACCTCTACCACGGCACGGTGGGCCGCGCACTGGACGCGATCCGCAGCGAGGGGCTGCGCCCCATGAACCGCACGCACGTCCACCTCTCACCCGACCGCGAGACGGCGACCAGGGTCGGCGCCCGGCGCGGCCGCCCCGTCGTCCTGTCCGTGGACGCGGCCGCGATGCACCGCGCGGGCCGCACCTTCTACGTCAGCGCCAACGGAGTCTGGCTCGCAGCTGCCGTACCACCCGAGTTCCTGCGCTTTGGCCGCTGATCCCACGACCGGTCCCGCCGAGGTTTTCCGACTGATCTCGCCGGCGTCCGGAAACGCTTCCGTGATGGCGGGCCCCACCGTTTCCGGACCCGTATGGTCGTAGACATGCGTCTGAGCACTGTGATTCTGCCGATCCACCGCTGGAGCGAGGGCCGAGAGGTCTGGCAGCGTGCCGAAGAGCTGGGGTTCCACGCCGCCTATACCTACGACCATCTGGCCTGGCGAACCTTCCGCGACGGGCCGTGGTTCGGCGCGGTACCGACCCTCACCGCCGCGGCCGCCGTCACCCAGCGGCTGCGCCTGGGCACCCTCGTCACTTCCCCCAACTTCCGGCACCCTGTCACGCTCGCCAAGGACCTCATCACACTGGACGACGTCTCGGACGGACGCCTCACCCTGGGCATCGGTGCGGGCGGGAACGGTTTCGATGCCACGACACTGCGCCGGAGCGACGAGGAGCCGTGGACGCCGCGCGAACGGGCCGACCACTTCGATGAGTTCGTACCGCTTCTCGACCAGCTGCTGCGCAAGCCCTCGGTGTCGTACGAGGGCCGGTTCTACTCGGCGAACGAGGCCCGGAACATCCCCGGCTGTGTGCAGCGGCCCCGGCTGCCGTTCGCGGTGGCCGCCACCGGGCCGCGCGGGATGAAGCTCGCCGCGCAGTACGGCCAGGCCTGGGTCACCACGGGCGACCCGAAGCTGTACGAAGCGGGTACCCCGGAGCAGTCCGTGGAGGCCATCCGCGGGCAGCTCACCAAGCTGGGCGCGGCCTGCGAGTCCATCGGCCGGGACTCCGCCGAACTGGACAAGATCCTTCTCACCGGTTTCACGCCGGACCGCCCGCTGCAGTCCTTCGACGCCTTCGTGGACTTCGCGGGCACCCACTTCGCGTTGGGCATCACGGAGATCGTCATTCACGTGCCGATCCCGGACTCCGACTTCGCGGCGGACGAGAAGGTCTTCGAGCGCATCGCCACCGAGGGCCTGGCTCAGCTCGCCGGCTGACAGACCCGACACGACCGCTCAGTCGGCCCGGCACGACCGTCGTCCGGCCCGGCACCACCGCCTTCCGGCCGGCACCACCACCCGAGCCCGTTGGCATATGCGATGGGCATGCGCCCCTGATCAGGGGCGCGCATTCTCATATGTGCGCCCCTCTGCACGCCCGTGCGCCTTCGTACGCGAGAATGGGCGTGTGACCTCAGCTACCGACTCGCTTTCGCCTGCCGCTCCCCGGCTGATCGCCACCGATCTGGACGGCACACTGCTGCGCGACGACAAGACCGTCTCGGACCGTACGGTCGCCGCGCTCGCCGCCGCCGAGGAGGCCGGTATCGAGGTCTTCTTCGTCACCGGACGCCCGGCCCGCTGGATGGATGTCGTCAGCGACCATGTCCATGGCCACGGCCTGGCGATCTGTGCGAACGGCGCCGCAGTCGCCGATCTGCACGCGGGCGGCAAGCTGGTCGAGGTCCGCCCGCTGGAACGCGGCATCGCCCTCGACGTCGTACACACCCTGCGCGCGGCCGCCCCCGGCACCTCCTTCGCCGTCGAGCTGACCACCGGCATCCACTACGAACCGGCCTACCCGCCCTTCCACCTGGATCCCGGTGCCACCGTCGCCGACGCCGAGAAGCTGCTCCACGAGGAGACGCCGGGCACCGGCGCCCCCGTGCTGAAGCTCCTCGCCCACCACGCCGAACTGACCCCGGACGACTTCCTCGCCCTGGCCCGTACGGCAGCAGGCAACCGGGCCTCCTTCACCCGGTCCAGCCCCACGGCCCTGCTGGAAGTCAGCGGCCCGGGAGTCTCCAAGGCCAGCACCCTGGCGCTCTGCTGCGCCGAGCGCGGCATCTCGCCCGCCGAGGTCGTCGCCTTCGGCGACATGCCCAACGACGTGGAGATGCTGCGCTGGGCGGGCACGTCGTACGCGATGGGCAACGCCCACCCGGCCGCACTCGCCGCCGCCTCCGGCCGGACCGCCACCAACGGCGACGACGGCGTCGCGGTCATCATCGAGCAGATCCTCACCGAGCGCCGCAAACCCGACACGGCACGCTGAGGCCCACGCCCGCCCGACACCGCCCGTGCTCGACACCGCCCTGCGGGGCCGGGCCCTGCCCCCAGACCGCCCTCAGATCGGAGCCTCCCACACCACCGTCGTGCCGCCCCCGTCCTCCCCGATGCCGGGTCCGAACCAACTCGCTCCGCCGAGCGATTCCGCCCGACGGGCCAGGTTCCGCAAGCCGCTGCGCCGACCGCCCTCCAGAATGCCCACCCCGTCGTCGGCGACCGACAGTCTCACTGCGTCCCTCCCGTCGGGCAATGTGACGGTCGCATCGACGACCACGTCGATCAGCGAAGCCTCGGAATGCCGGAAGGCATTGGACAGCGCCTCCCGCAGCGCCGCGATCAGGTTCTTGCCGGTCAGTTCGCCGACCAGCGAGTCAATCGGGCCGAGGAAACGGTGCGTGGGCTTGAAACCCAGCGGGACCGCCGCCATGTTGATCTCGCGCAGGACGCGGGTCCGCAGCCCCGACGGTGCCTCGGCCGGCTCCTGCTGCAACGCGAAGATCGCGGTACGGATCTCCTGGATGGTCACGTCCAGTTCGTCGACCGCACGGCCGACACCGGTCTGCACCTCGGGCACGACCGACCGGCGCTGGGCACTCTCCAGCATCATCCCGGTGGCGAACAGCCGCTGAATGACCAGGTCGTGCAGATCGCGGGCGATCCGGTCACGGTCCTCGTACACCGCGAGCCGCTCCCGGTCCCGCTGTGCCTCGGCCATCATCAGCGCGAGCGCGGCCTGCGAGGCGAACTGGGTGGCGAGGGTCCGTTCCGTCTCCGTGAACGGCCGGTCGCCCCGGGCACGAGGGGTGGCGAGCGCGCCCAGCACCCGTCCGCCGCTGTGCAGGGGCAGCAGCATGCTGGGGCCGAACTGGTGGGCCGACGTGGTGACCATGCGGGGATCAGTGGCCGAGTCGTCCACGAAGACCGCCTCGCCGTCCAGCAGCTTCGCCGCAACCGGGCTCTCCGGCCCGATGATGGCCCCCAGCTGGGCGGAGGGGTTGTCCGCGGAGACGGCAACGATCTCCAGGCCGCCCTCCTCGGCAGGCAGCAGCACGATCCCGGCTGCGGACGCGGCGAGATGGCGGGCCTGTTCGGCGACGACGGAGAGCGCGTCATCGGCGTCACCACCGGAGAGCAGGGCGGTGGTCACGGCCACCGAACCGTCGATCCACCGTTCGCGCTGGCGCGCCGCCTCGTACAGCCGGGCGTTGCCGATGGCGATCCCGGCCTCCGTGGCGAGCACCCGCACCATGTGCAGGTCGTAGTCGTTGAACTCGCCCCGGCCGTCCTTCTCGGCCAGATAGAGATTTCCGAAGATCTCTCCTTGCACGCGGATCGGGACGCCGAGGAAGGTACGCATCGGGGGATGGCCGGGCGGGAACCCGGCGAACCTCGGATCGGCCGTCAGATCGGCGAGCCTCACCGGTACGGGGTCGTGGATCAGTGCGCCGAGCAGCCCCCGGTGCCCGTCGGGGCGGCGACCGATCCGGTGCGCCACCTCGTCCGACACTCCGTACGTGACGAAATCGGAGAGCCCTGCGCCCTCCTCGTCGACGACGCCGATGGCGGCGTAATGGGCGTGGGCGAGTTCGGCCGCCGTCTCACAGATCCGGTCGAGGGTGGAGTGCAGCTCGAGGCCCGTGCCGACGGAACGCATGGCTTCCAGCAGCAGCGGTACACGGGCGGTGAAGTCGGTGGACAGGCCCTGCAGGCTGCGGGTCGCCCGCGTTGCGGCTTCGAGTGCGTCCTTCGGGTCCTGCTCTCGCATACCACGAGACTAGTTAGTCCCTATTGGAGGGGAAAGTCGGCTATCGTCCCACCCCGCTCACACCCCTGCACCCACGGCTCCCTCAGGCGCCTGTACGGTCTCCCGCTCCCGTTCCAGCATCCGGCGCAACGGGCCTTCCCCTGCGGCAAGATCGGTGTACGTCCCCCGCTGCACGACCCGGCCGGCATCCAGCACCACCACCTCGTCGACGGCTTCGAGCCCTTGGAGGCGGTGGGTGATCAGCACCGTCGTACGCCCCCGGGTGGCGGCCAGCAGGTCCGCGGTCAGGGCGTCCGCGGTCGCCAGGTCCAGGTGCTCCGCAGGCTCGTCCAGCACGAGTACGGGGAAGTCGGCGAGGAGCGCCCGGGCCAGGGCGAGGCGCTGACGCTGGCCGCCGGAGAGGCGTGCGCCGTGCTCGCCGACGAGGGTGTCGAGCCCTTCGGGCAGCGCCTCGGCCCAGTCGAGCAGCCGTGCCTGGTCGAGAGCGGCCCGCAGTTCCTCGTCCGTCGCACCGGTACGGGCCAGCCGCAGGTTCTCCCGGATGGAACTGTCGAAGATATGGGCGTCCTGGGCACACAGCCCGACGAACCGCCGAACCGTGTCCCCCTCCAGCGCGGAGGCCTCGACACCGCCGATCCGGTACGTCCCGGACCGCGCGTCCAGGAAGCGGAGGAGGACCTGCGCGAGGGTGGTCTTCCCGGAACCGGAAGGCCCGACGACAGCGATTCGCCGACCGGCCGTCAGCCTCAGGTCGACGGAGTCCAGGGCGTCCCGTCCCGCTCCCGCGTACCGGGCGGACAGCCCCCGTACCTCCAACGGGAAGGGCGATCCGGGCGTCTCGGCCGGGCTGTCCGGCTCACACACGGGCAGCGGGGCGTCCAGCACTTCGAACACCCGCTCCGCACTGCGCTTGACCCGATGCCGGTACTGCACGGCGAGCGGCAGACCGGTCACGGCCTCGAAGGCGGCCAGCGGAGTGAGCACCACCACCGCGAGCTCCACGCCCTCCAGCCGGCCGTCGTACACGGCGGGCAGGGCGACGAGTGCGGTGGCGACGACGGTGAGGCCGCCGATCAGGGTGATGAGGCCGCCGCCGAGCGCGGTGGCGGTCGCCGTGCGTGCGGCGATGCGGGTCAGGACGCCGTCGGCCTCCCGGGTCCGCGCCGAGCGGGCGGGCAGGGCGCCCGCAACGGTCAGTTCGGCGGTCCCGCCGAGCAGGTCGGTGACCCGGGTGGCCAGATCGGCACGGGCGGGAGCCAGTTGGCGTTCCACGTGCCGGGAACAGGCGCCACTGACCAGCGGCACTCCCACTCCGGCCAGCAGCAGTCCGACCGCCAGCACGACGCCTGCCGCCGGCAGCAGCCAGCCGATGAATCCAGCGGTCGCGGCCCCCACGACTGCGGCGGTCCCGACGGGCAACAGCCAGCGCAGCCAGTAGTCCTGCAAGGCGTCGACATCGGCGACGAGCCGGGAGAGCAGGTCTCCGCGCCGGGTCCGGCGCAGACCGGCAGGTGCGATGCGCTCCAGCCGCCGGTAAACCGCGACACGCAGCTCGGCGAGCATCCTGAACACCGCGGCGTGCGACACCAGGCGCTCGGCGTAGCGGAAGACGGCCCGTCCGAGACCGAAGGCGCGGGTAGCGGTCACGGCGACCATCAGATAGAGCACCGGGGGCTCCTCGGAGGCGCGGGAGATCAGCCAGCCGGAGACGGCCATGAGCCCGACGGAACAGCCAACCGCAAGGCTTCCCAGCAGCAGCGCGAGTGCCAGCCGTCCGCGCTGTGCCCCTGCGGCCTCCCTCACCCGGGCGAGGACCTTCCCGGAGCGGGCCGCGGTGTACCGCAACACCTCGGGCTCGGGCGCCGCGTCACTTCCGTCCTCGACCGGGTCTGTCGGCCTTGGCACCGCAACGGGCTGCTCGGGCCTCTCCGGACGGAACTTCACGCCCGGTTCCAGTGCGACCACCCGGTCGGCCACCGAGAGCAGCGCCGGGCGGTGCACCACCAGCAGCACGGTCCGCCCTGCTGCCAGCCGCCGTACCGCCTCGACGATCCCCGCCTCCGTCTCGCCGTCCAGACTCGCGGTCGGCTCGTCGAGCAGCAGCAACGGGCGGTCGGCGAGAAAGGCCCGCGCGAGCGCGAGCCGCTGACGCTGGCCGGCGGAGAGACCCGCACCGTCCTCACCGAGGAGCGTCTGCACGCCGTTCGGCAGCTCCGCCACGAAGTCGTACGCCCCCGCGTCCCGCAGCGCCGCCGTCACCGCGCCGTCGTCCGCGTCCGGCCGGGCCAGCCGTACGTTCTCCGCGATCGTGCCCGCGAAAAGATACGGGCGCTGCGGCACCCAGGCGATCTGTTCCCTCCAGCGCTCCGGCTCCAGCGTCGCCAGATCGACGCCACCGACCCGTACCCGCCCCTCGTCGGGTGCCGTGAAGCCCAGCAGCACATCGAGCAGAGTTGACTTGCCGACGCCGCTCGGGCCGACCAGGGCGACGGTCTCCCCTTCGTCCACAACCAGTGAGGCCCCGTCCAGCGAGGGTTCGGTACGCCCCTCGTGCCGTACGGTCACTCCCTCCAACTCCAGCCGCAGCGACTGCGGAACGACCGCCGTGCCGCCCCGCCGGGGCTCGGTCTCCAGGACCGAGAAGATCTCCTCCGCGGCCGAGAGCCCCTCGGCGGCCGCGTGGTACTGCGCTCCGACCTGGCGGATCGGCAGATAAGCTTCCGGCGCCAGGATCAGCACCACCAGGCCGGTGTAGAGGTCGAGTTCGCCGTACACGAGCCTCATGCCGATGGTGACGGCGACGAGGGCCACCGCCAGGGTCGACAGCAGCTCCAGGGCGAAGGACGACATGAACGCGATCCGCAGGGTCCGCAGCGTGGCGTGCCGGTACTGCGAGGTGATGGTGCGGATGGATTCGGCCTGCGCCTTGGCACGGCCGAAGACCTTCAGCGTCGGCAGTCCCGCGACCACATCGAGGAAGTGGCCGGAGAGCCTGGACAGCAGTCGCCACTGGCGGTCCATCCGCGACTGGGTGACCCAGCCGATAAGGAACATGAAGAGCGGGATGAGCGGCAGCGTGACCACGATGATCACTGCCGAGACCCAGTCCTCGGTGACAATCCTGGCAAGGACCGCCACCGGCACGGCGACCGCGAGCCCGAGCTGCGGAAGATAGCGCGCGAAGTAGTCGTCGAGCGCGTCGACACCACGGGTGGCGAGCGCCACCAGGGAGCCGGTGCGCTGACCGCTCAGCCAGCCGGGACCGAGTGCCGCGGCCCGCTCCAGCAGCCGACCACGGAGTTCGGACTTGACCGCTGCGGCGGCCCGGAACGCGGCCAGTTCGGTCAGCCAGGAGACCAGTGCCCGGCCGACCACGACCGCCGCGAGCAGGATCAACGGTGTCCGCAACCCGGAGGCGGTCAGTCCGCCCTCGAACCCACCCACCACCACTTCGGCGATGAGCATGGCCTGAGCGATGACCAGTGCCGCCCCGACAATTCCGAGTGCCACCACGGCTACCAGGAAGAGGCGGGTGGCGCGGGCGTGGCGGAGCAGGCGCGGGTCGATCGGTTTCACGTGAAACAGCTCCCGGTGAACTCGGTCGGTGGACCATGGCGGGGCCTGCCCGGAGGATCACGGCCGGACAGGCCCCAGGTGCACTCAGTGCGCTTCGGCGATGTGCTGCGTACCGATGCGCTTACGGAACACCCAGTACGTCCATCCCTGGTAGAGCAGGACGAGGGGGGTGGCGATCCCCGCACACCAAGTCATGATCTTCAGCGTGTACGGGCTGGACGAGGCGTTGGTGACCGTGAGGCTCCAGGCGTCGTTCAGCGAGGACGGCATGACGTTCGGGAAGAGTGCCAGGAAGAGCATGGCGACCGCGGCGGCGATGGTCACGCCTGAGAACGCGAACGACCAGCCCTCGCGTCCTGCCGCGATCGCGCCGATCGCACCGACCAGCGCCACCACGGCGATGATCAGCGCCAGCAGGCTCCAGCCGTCGCCGTTGTCGGCCTGCGTCCAGATGAGGAAGCCGAGCGCGAGCACCGCGGTGACCGGCCCCAGCTTCAGCGCCAGCTTACGCGCCCGCGCCCGGATGTCCCCGACGGTCTTGAGCCCCGCGAAAACGGCACCGTGGAAGGTGAAGAGGGTGAGTGTGACCAGTCCACCGAGGATGGCGTACGGGTTGAGCAGGTCCCAGAAGTTGCCCACGTACTCCATGTCAGCGTCGATCTTCACGCCGCGCACGATGTTCCCGAAGGCCACGCCCCAGAGTAGGGCGGGGATCAGCGAGGTCCAGAAGATCGCGTGTTCCCAGTTGGTCTGCCACCGCTCCCCGGATCGCTTCGCCCGGTACTCGAAGGCGACACCCCGCACGATCAGACAGACGAGAATGATCAGCAGCGGCAGATAGAAGCCGGAGAACAAGGTGGCGTACCACTCGGGGAAGGCGGCGAAGGTGGCACCGCCCGCGGAAAGCAGCCACACCTCGTTGCCGTCCCATACGGGCCCGATCGTATTGATCAGAACCCGCCGCTCCTTGCGGTCGCGGGCCAGCAGCTTGGTGAGAACACCGATCCCGAAATCGAAGCCCTCCAGGAAGAAGTAGCCGATCCAGAGGACGGCGATGAGTATGAACCAGACGTCGTGGAGTTGCATCTCTCAGCTCCTCTGCTCTCAGTAGGAGAAGGCCATCGGCCGGTCGGCGTCTTCGTCGCCGCCGATCTTGGTGGGCGGGTTGAGGTCGGCCTCCGTGAGCTCCGGCGGCCCGGCCTTGATGTACTTCACGAGCAGCTTCACCTCGATCACCGCGAGCACGGCGTAGAGCAGGGTGAAGACGATCAACGAGGTGATCACTTCGGCCTGCGAGACGCCGGGGGAGACGGCATCGCTGGTCTGGAACACGCCGTAGACGGCCCAGGGCTGGCGGCCCATCTCGGTGAAGATCCAGCCCCAGGAGTTTGCGATCAGCGGGAAGAGCATGGTCCAGAGCGCGACGATCCAGTAGCACTTGGTGAACTTCGGGCTGAGAGCCTTGTTCTTGAAAAGGACCAGATGGGGAACTTCGTCCTCACCGGTCCGCAGCCCCGGCGACAGCATGAACTTCTTCCGGGTCAGCCACAGTCCGAGGATGCCGAGGGCGAAGGAAGCCATCCCGAAGCCGATCATCCAGCGGAAGCTCCAGAAGGCGACCGCGATGTTGGGCCGGTAGTCGCCGGGGCCGTACTTCTCCTGCGCGGCCTCGTTGAGGTCGTTGATGCCCGGGACGTACGAGTCGAAGTCGCCGTCCGCGAGGAAGGACAGCACCCCGGGTATGGAGACCTCCACGGTGTTGTGGCCCTCGGACACATCACCGACCGCGAAGAGCGAGAAGGGAGCCCCTTCCTCCCCCTCCCAGAGCGCCTCGGCGGAGGCCATCTTCATCGGCTGCTGCTTGAACATGACCTTGGCGAGCTGGTCACCGCTGATGGCAGTGAAAAGTCCGGCGATCACCACGGTGACCAGTCCGAGCCGCAGCGAGGTCCGCATCACGGGGATGTGCTTCTTGCGCGCCAGGTGGAAGGCGGCGATGCCGACCATGAACGCGCCTCCGACCAGGAAGGCCGCCGTGATGGTGTGGAAGAACTGGGCGACCGCGGTGTCCTGGGTGAGCACGAGCCAGAAGTCGGTGAGCTCGGCCCGGCCTTTCTCCTCGTTGATCTCGTAGCCGACCGGGTGCTGCATCCAGGAGTTGGCAGCCAGGATGAAGTACGCGGACAGGAGAGTCCCGAGGGAGACCATCCAGATGCAGGCGAGATGGATCTTCTTGGGCAGCTTGTCCCAGCCGAAGATCCACAGTCCGATGAAAGTGGACTCGAAGAAGAAGGCGATCAGTGCCTCGAAGGCGAGCGGGGCACCGAAGACGTCGCCGACGAACCGCGAGTAGTCCGACCAGTTCATACCGAACTGGAACTCCTGGACGATGCCGGTGACGACACCCATGGCGATGTTGATCAGGAAGAGCTTGCCCCAGAACTTCGTCGCTCTGAGGTACTTCTCCTTGTTCGTTCGCACCCAGGCGGTCTGCAGGCCGGCGGTGAGCGCGGCAAGAGAGATCGTCAAGGGGACGAACAGGAAGTGGTAGACGGTGGTGATACCGAACTGCCATCGCGCCAGGGTTTCCGGCGCCAGAGCTAGCTCCACGTCGTCTTCTCCTTACGTCGCCGTAGCCAAACCGGCAGCTTGCCCTTTTAATCCGAGTGATCACGGGAGGAACAGGACGCGCTTGTGAACGCGTTCACATTCACAAACAATTATGACGCACAGACTTTCGGGACGTTCGGGCGGGGTACCCCTCTTGGGATGTTCCGATCATTCCCCCCGAAGCAGACACCCGGGAGCGCCGCGGTCCGGGCGTCTCCCAGGCCTCGAACGCAAAGGCCCCGCACCTCGGTGAACGAGGTACGGGGCCCTGGGCCTTGCGGTGTGCGCAGGCGGCCTGCGCCGCTCTACAGCTCCTTGCGGTACGACTCCGTCACCTTCAGGAACAGGTCGTTCGCCTCGTCCTCCCCGATCGTGACCCGCACGCCCTCGCCCGCGAACGGCCTGACCACCACACCGGCCCGCTCGCACATCGCGGCGAAGTCGGCGGTACGGTCCCCGAGCCGCAGCCAGACGAAGTTCGCCTGGGACTCCGGCACGGTCCACCCCTGGTCCGCCAGCGCCCGCTGCACCCGGTCGCGCTCGCACACCAGGGAACCGACCCGCCCCAGGAGCTCGTCCTCGGCCCGCAGCGAGGCGACCGCGGCGTCCTGCGCGAGCTGACTGACCCCGAAAGGCACCGCCGTCTTGCGCAGCGCGGCCGCCACCGGCTCGTGAGCCACGGCGAAACCGACCCGCAGACCGGCCAGACCGTACGCTTTGGAAAACGTCCGCAGCACCGCCACATTGGGCCGGTCCCGGTAGATCTCGATGCCGTCCGGCACCTCGACGTCTCGGATGAACTCCCTGTACGCCTCGTCGAGCACCACCAGGACATCGTTCGGCACCCGGTCAAGGAACCGCTCCAGCGCGGCCCGGCGCACCACGGTGCCGGTCGGGTTGTTCGGGTTGCAGACAAAGATCATCCGAGTGCGGTCCGTGATCGCGTCCGCCATGGCATCGAGGTCGTGCACCTCACCGTCGGTCAGCGGAACCTTCACCGAGGTCGCACCACTGACCTGCGTGATGATCGGGTACGCCTCGAAGGAGCGCCAGGCGTAGATGACCTCGTCACCCGAGCCCGAGGTGGCCTGGAGCAACTGCTGTGCCACACCGACCGAGCCGGTTCCGGTGGCAAGGTGCGAGACGGGCACACCGAAACGGTCGGCCAGCTCGTTCATCAGACCGGTGCAGGCCATGTCCGGGTAACGGTTGAAGTTCGCAGCCGCCGCCAGGGCGGACTCCATCACCCCGGGCAGCGGCGGATACGGGTTCTCGTTGGAGGACAGCTTGAACGCAACCGGTCCGTCGGCAGCAGCCGGCTTGCCCGGCACATAGGCGGGGACGCCGTCCAGCTCGGCGCGCAGCTTGGGGCTCGTCTCGCTCACCGCAGGTCCTCCTCGACCGTCTGTACACATCAATACTGCTCACCTTATGAGGATTGGACGCTGCTGCGAATGGCCGGAGCGTCCAATCGTCCGGTGCGGCCGGGATTGGGGGGGGGAGCGCTTGCCGCCCTGACGCGCGCCGGTGGTTCGCTCCGTGGCGCGCGTCCCCCGAAGAGGTGAGATGAGACCTCTTCGAGACATCGACCGTTTAGTAGGCCCACCGGGTTCGATGCATGACACACTATGGCCAACCTGGCCAACATCCTTGTTTTGCAAGTCCTTTGATGTTGGATGATCATGCAGAAACGTGCCTGTCGACGAGTGCATATGCGACCGGGCCACCCTCCCTTCCGAGCCCTACTATCGGCTCGCCATGACAGCAGCAGGGAAGCACCAGGTGAGCCGGACGGACACACCCCGGCGCGGCGGCCGGCAAGGACGAGCGGGAATCCGGGATGTGGCCGCCGCCGCCGGGGTCTCCATCACGACCGTCTCCGACGCGCTCAACGGCAAGGGCAGGCTCCCGGACGCCACCCGCCGCCATGTCCGCGAGGTCGCAGAGCGCCTGGGCTACCGCCCTTCCGCCGCGGCCCGAACCCTCCGTACCGGCAAGTCCGGCCTCATCGGCCTGACCGTGACGACCTACGGGGACGAACCCTTCACCTTCACCGAATTCGCCTACTTCGCCGAGATGGCCAGAGCGGCCACCTCCGCCGCGCTCGCCCGCGGCTACGCCCTCGTCATCCTGCCCGCCACCTCACGCCACGACGTCTGGTCGAACGTCGCTCTCGACGGCACCGTCGTGATCGACCCCTCCGACCAGGACCCGGTCGTCACGGAACTCGTACGCCAGGGACTGCCCGTCGTCTCGGACGGCCGGCCGGCCGGAACACTCCCGGTGACCGCCTGGGTGGACAACGACCACCGGGCCGCCGTGCTCGACCTCCTCGACCATCTGGCCGCCGCCGGGGCCCGCCGTATCGGCCTGCTCACCGGCACCACCACCGACACGTACACCCGCCTCTCCACCACCGCGTACCTTCATTGGTGCGAGCGCGTGGGACAGGACCCCGTGTACGAGTCCTACCCCGCCCACGACCCGTGCGCGGGCGCGGTTGCCGCCGACCGGCTGCTCGCCCGCCCGGACCGACCCGACGCCGTCTACGGGCTCTTCGATCCCAATGGCACCGATCTGCTGGCGGCCGCCAGACGATACGGTCTGCGCGTCCCCGAGGACCTGCTGCTGGTCTGCTGCAGCGAGTCCACCGTGTATGCGACGACCGAGCCCCCCATCACCACCCTCTCGCTCAAGCCGCGCAGAATCGGCACGGCGGTCGTCCAGCTCCTGATCGACGCCATCGAAGGCGTGGCTCACGACGGGCCGGTGGAGCAGGTCATACCGACAGAGCTCATCGTCCGGACGTCCTCGCAACGCCGTCCGCCCCGCACCACGGTCAGCGCACCGCGCTCCCCCGCCAGGAATTGATCAGGCCATTTCGGACCAAACGGTCGGTGAACCTGACGTGCGCCGGGATTCACCACCCCTGGTGCGTCACACAGCACGATCCGCATTCCTATGATGGGCGCACGACACCGCGGACCGCCCCGACCAGCAGGGCCCGTCAGGTGTACGGCGGCGCGACGGTGGTGGAGGGGTCGATGACACAGGGGGCCGGTCAGGAACCCGTGGTGCGGACTGCGACGTTGCGTGACTTCCGCGTACCGCCCTATGCGCAGACCCCGGTGCCGCCTTCGCCGCCGCACCCGGGCAATGCCGTTCCGGGGGACGAACCGCCAGAGGGGTACACACCCACCGCGCGCGACCTCCCCGTGATCAATCGCGGTGACACCGTCCAGGTGCGGGCCGTGCCCGACCCGCGGGCCGTCCCGGATCCGGGGCTCGGACCGCTCTACGTCGTCGGCGATGTCCACGGCTATCTGGACGAACTCCATGCCGCCCTCGCCGAACAGGGCCTCATCGACACCGAGGGCAACTGGTCCGCGGGCAACGCCCGGATCTGGTTCCTCGGCGACTTCACCGACCGGGGTCCCGACGGCATCGGCGTCATCGACCTGGTGATGCGCCTCTCCGCCGAGGCCGCGGCCGCCGGCGGCTACTGCAAGGCCCTGATGGGCAATCACGAGCTGCTGCTCATCGGCGCCAAGCGGTTCGGCGACACACCGGTGAACTCCGGCGCGGGCACCGCCACCTTCCAGGCCGCCTGGCTGCTCAACGGCGGCCAGAAGAACGACATGGAGCGGCTTCAGGACGTCCACATCCAGTGGATGTCCCGGCTCGACGCGATCGTCGAGGAGGACGGGCATCTACTGATGCACTCCGACACGACGGCGTACCTCGACTACGGCGCCACCATCGAGGACGTCAACGACACCGTGCACGCCATTCTCACGCGTAACGACGCCGATGAGTGCTGGGACCTCTTCCGGAAGCTCACCAAGCGGTTCGCCTTCCGCGACGAGTCGGGGCCGCAGGCCGTCCGAGAGTTGCTGTCGACCTACGGCGGACAGCGCATCGTCCATGGTCACAGCCCCATTCCGTACCTCCTCGGCGAGGTCGGCTCGGAGGACGGAGAGGACGGTTCCGGCCCCGTGGTCGAAGGCCCGCACGTGTACGCGGACGGGCTCGCCATCGCCATGGACGGCGGTGTGACCATGGCCGGAAAGCTACTGGTCGTCCAACTGCCCCTGCATGACTGACGTTCTTCTGGGAAGACGCATCCTCGACCTGACCACGCCGACCGCTGGGCCTATTTCCGGAAACCCCCTGTCACCTCGTGCCGTGGGCGCTCTACCATCGGCGTATCAGTAGCAGGCTCTCCTCCGTTTCCGCCCAACTGCCCGGTCCAAGCGGGTAATCAGGCCCTACGGAGCATCGGGGGATGCACATGAACAGCGCTCCGCACCTGCTGGCCGAGGACCGCCCCGAGTACGAGCGGATCCTCGACGACGCGCTGCGCCACGCCCATGAACGACCGGATCTGGCCGCGGTCGGCAAGCAGCTCAACGCCGTACAGCTGCGCACCATGGCACTGGACGCCACGGAGCTGATCACCGCGACGGCCGCCACCGAGTACGAGCACTATGTGAAAGCCCGCGAGGAACTGCGCGGACCGGCCGAAGGTGCAAGCCAGGATTCGGGCCCCGGGTCCGGCACGAACCGGTCGGGCGCCGGCATAGGAGCCGTCGTCACGGTCCTGGCGCCCGTGCTCGCCGGCACCGCCGCATTCATATTCCTGCTGGCCGGCTACCTGCTGAAGCTGCTCAGCCCGCCACCGTCCTTCGCCTCCACCATGGTCGCCGCAGGCTGGTTCTTCGCTGCGGCCATGGCCGCGGCCATCCTGGTCGCCGCCATCGGACTGCTCGTCACCGCACTGCGCAACGGGTCGACGTCACAGCCCGCCGAGGACAGCGAGGACGAGTTGCCGGAGGATGTGGCACGCGCCAGAGAGGCATGGCGCCACGCCCTGCTGGAGCGCGGCATCCTGCCATTCCTGCGGGACGCACTCGCCGACCCCGATGCCGGCCGCGCATCACGCACACCGCAGCGCTCGGCGAACCGCATCCCGAAGATCGGCTACAGCCGGCCGGATTTCACCAGCCCGGACGAGGGCCCGGCGGCGGGCCCCCGCCCGACGTTCACCAGCCCGGACTTCACCAGCCCCGACTTCGGTGGCCCCGAGCACGAACCGGACTGACCGGGTCCGGGCGCCGGGCCCGTACCGACGACGGGACGCCCTCCCGAGAAGCTCCGGCCTCTCGGGACGGCGTCCCGTCCGCGCGTCCCGCGTCAGTCCGCGATCGGGAGATAGACCCGGTTGCCGGCCGCTGCAAACTCCTTGGACTTCTCCGCCATGCCCGCGTCGATCTCCGCCTGGGAACCGCCGTGTTCACGACGGATGTCCTGGGAGATCTTCATCGAACAGAGCATTAGCAAAGTATCCATATGGTCTAGGGTCGTGGTCAGACAACCGCATGAGACCCGGGGGGCCGCCCATGGAGAAGCGCGAAGAGCTCGTCAGCAGGTTGCGCGGAGTGCCCGAAGGCACGCCGTCCGTGGACGAGGTTCGAGCGATGCTCGCCGCGGACCCGACGCTCAAATGCGTCGTCTGCTACGCGCGCATCTCGTTCGACGGGCGCGTCAAGGACGCCCACGGCATCGAGGACCAGCACCGCGAGATGGGCGAGCATGCCCGCGCGTTCAACTGGTTGGTGGTCTACCGGTACACCGACAACGACAAGAGCGCGAGCAAGGAGAGCGTCGTCCGCGACGACTTCGAGCAGCTCATAAGCGATCTGAAGGCCGGCCACACACCCGAGGGCTACCCCATCCATGGCGTGATGGCCGTGAACGATGACCGCCTCTACCGTCGACCGAGCGACTGGGAGCGGTACCTGAAGGCGTTCACGGCACACGAAGGCCGCGTCTACCACGACTCGAACGGCATGCAGGACCTCTACGCCGAGGGGTTCGAGATCAAGGGCCTCGTCGGCGTGGCCATGTCGCTCAGCGAGACGAGGAAGAAGCAGCGCCGCTCACGCAACAGTCACCGCAACCGCGCGATTCGCGGTCTGGCCGTCTCCGCGTGGCGACCGTTCGGCTGGGAGGACGACAAGATCACCCTTCGCCCGCAGGAGGCGGACGCCGTCCGCCAGGCCGTCAAGGACGTGATCGCGGGGGCGTCCATCTCCGAGATCACCCGGCAGTGGAAGGCTGCCGGGTTCATCACGAGCCGGGGCAACCCCTTCCAGTACCAGACCGTCAAGCAGGTACTGATGAACCCGCGACTCTGCGGCTACCGGGAAATCAAGGGTGAGCTTGTCCGCGACGGGGAGGACAAGCCGGTGGTCGGCACGTGGGAGGCGATCGTCACTCCCAAGGACTGGTACGCCGTGACCACGGTCATCCGCGAGCGGGGACGAGGGTCCGGCGTACCGACGGGCGGTCTGGTCCACAAGTACCTGCTGACCGGCATCCTCCGGTGCGGCAACGTGTCGGAGGACGGGACCGTCTGCAACAACAAGATGATCGGCATCAAGGCGAACGACTGGTTGAAGTACAAGCACGCCTACATGTGCAAGAAGACCGTCGACGGAGGCTGCAACAAGACGTACAAGCGAGGCGACGAGACCGACCGGTTCGTGGTGGACGTGGTCATCGCCAAGCTGGAGAAGGACGCGGCCAGCAGGTCACGCGACGTACCCGACTGGGACAAGGCCGATGCCCTGGAACGTGCCCTGCGCAGCCGCAAGGAGCTGGAGCGGCGGTGGCACGACGACGAAGACACCGACATCGACGACGAGGCGTTCTTCCGGAACCTTCCGGTGATCGAGCGCCGCATCAAGGAGTTGCGGACCGACCAGGCAAAGCACGAGGCGTTGAAGGCGGAGGCCGAGGCGGCAGAGGGCGACATCGCTGCGTCATTCCAGGGCAAGACGCTGACGCAGAAGCGCAAGGCCATAAAGGATGCGCTCGTAGCCGTTGTGGCCGTCCCCGGCGGCAAGGGGAACAAGGCGTTCGACTACGAGCTGCTCAAGCCTGTGTGGCGTACTTCC
Source organism: Streptomyces sp. NPDC002958 (assembly GCF_055563255.1). NCBI lineage: Bacteria > Bacillati > Actinomycetota > Actinomycetes > Kitasatosporales > Streptomycetaceae > Streptomyces > Streptomyces sp. NPDC002958. The sequence continues at coordinate 210,053 of NZ_JBVHDS010000005.1, forward strand.
GAGTGAGGCGGATGCCCAGCACCGTGCCGATGCTCTTGAGCTGGGCATCGCTCAGCGGCGGGGCCTCGTCCACGTACTTCCTGACCCACCGTTCCCTGGCCTCGTCCGCCAGGGAACGAACCGGCTTCTCCGCGACCGTGATCACTGCCAAGGATTCCCTTCTGTCTTGAGGCGTTCGGCATGGGCGAGGTCGTGGCGGACCTGATTGGCTAGGAGTTCCTCACCGGGCCGGTAGCCGGAGGCGAGGTAGGCCCAGGAGGCTTCGGTGACGAGGGTGGTGTTCTCGTCGGGGACGGGGTGGCCGGCGCGGGTACGGACCGCATCGGCCTGGGCGGTACGCCAGGCGCGGCGTACGTCGCGGAGAGCGCCGAGGGTGGTGGAGTAGGCGCGGGACTTGGTGGAGAAATGGCCACGGAAGCCGAGCATGTGGGCCCACTTCCAGAGCTTGAGGTCCGCGAATTCCGGCAGGTGGCCGAGGGCCCAGGCGGTGCGGATCATCTGCCTGACGTGCTGCTGCACGGGGAGGTCTCGCAGGGGTTCGGCCTGTCCGGTGCCGTCGCAGTCTGCGCACAGGTCGCGGAAGCCGTCCGGTCCGTTGGTGTATCCGCGTCCGGAGCAGGGGCGGCAGACAAGGGTGCGGTCAACCGTGCCGGAGCCCTCGGCGCTCTTGGTGGCGTACTTGGCGACGTAGGCCGCAACCTTCTGGTCAGTGAGCTCGCCGTCTCCCAGGGCTTTGATCTCACGGACGTCGATGCGGTCGCCCCAGGCGATCACCCGTTCTCCCACGGCGTCCGACTCGATGGTGAGCTGAGCGCGTCGGGCAGCGGCGCGTACGGCGTGGTCCAGGGCGTCAAAAGTGGCCCAGGGAGGGGGCGCGGTGGTGTGCCCCTCGGGGCCGTCGAGGCGGATCACGGCGTGGAAGTGGACCAGGCCGCGCTTCTGGTACTCGGCGACCTTGGCGAAGGAGACACGCAGAGCGGCCTTCAACGCCTTCTGTGTGATGCCTAGTTGGGCAGCGAGTTCGCGCCGGAGGTAAATGGTGAAGCGTGCCCAGAGCGCCCCGGCATGTGCGTTCCAGAGCACGGCGCCGGTGTAGTCGTACGAGGTTGGGGCGAGCGGCGTGCCAAGGGCGGGGTCGTCCTCGGCGTGGTGCCGGCCGCAGCGGCAGTCCAGGGGCTTGCCCGAGGGAGTGGTGGGGCGGTTGTGGACCGGGCCGAAGGAGGGCGCGGTAAGCGTGGCGAAGACACGGGGGTGAGTGCGGACGTCTTCTGCGACGGTCTTGCCGCCGGAGAGTCCGGCCTTGATCAGGTGGTAGGTGTCGGCGGCGTAGACGCGGGAGCAGGCCGGGCAGAGGGAGGCACGGCGGTTGCCGCAGGTGGTGAGGAGTCGGCCGGTGGGTTCGTCGGCGGTCGAGTAGGCGCGGACCACGGTGCGGGTAGCGGCGTCGAGGGTGGCGGTGTGGCCGACGAGGTTGACCGGGCGGGTGCAGCCGCGGACGTTGCGGACCTGCTCCGTCACGCGGTCGAAGTCTTCGAGGTGAGCCAGCTCGATCAGGTCCCGCAGGGCGGGGCTGACGACGTGGCGCAGGTCCAGGGGGCGCTTCATGGGGCGGGTTCTCCCTTCGTGCTGGGCTGGGGCCCCGAGCAGGCCGACGGATGCGCGGGCTGCTCGGGGCATGGGGGACCGAGCCCCTTGGGGGCCGGGTGCGGGAGGGGAGCCGGAAGGCCGGCGGGAAGGTCAGGCCGTCAGGGCCGAGTGCAGGGCGGTGGCCATGGGCAGGCCGACGCCGAGCCGCGCCTTGAGCTGGGCGGTGGTGATGGGCTCGCCGTGCTGGACGCGGTGGGCGTCCGCGATCGAGCGCGCTTCGTTCAGCAACGGCTCGGGCACCTTGACCGCAGGCACCAGGGCCGGGGCGGGCACGGGCGGGGCCGTCACGGGTGCGGGCTCGGGCACGGGGGCTGGATCGGCAGGGGCCGGGGTGGCGGCAAGCTCGCCTTCCTCAGCCGGGACGACCGGCGCGGGAACGGGCCGGGGTTCCGGTCTCGGCTCCGTGACGACGGGGACGGGCGCGGGGGTGCCGATGGCGTGGAAGGCCCGGAGGAGCTGGGGGCCGACGGCTCCCCAGCCGAGGAGGAGCAGCGGGGCCACGGCGTCCACGGCAGCGCGGCCGTAGTGGCCGGCGGCCAAGGGCTCGGCGATGTTGAGGGCCAGGGTCAGCAGGCCGGAGAAGTGCATCAGCCGGGTAGCAGCCTTCATCTGCTCTGGCGGGACACCGCGCAGCGAGAGGTAGCGCAGGGCCACCAGGAGTCCGACCACGGACAGGTCCACCATCGGAGCGATCAGCGGCGCGATGGGCTCGGGGATGCCGAGCCGCAGGGCGAGGGCCCAGACGTTGCCGAAGGAGAAGACGAAGGCCAGGGCGGCAATGACGCCCATGACCACGGTCACGGTGCGCTGGGTGATCCGGTCCTCAGACATAGGGGTTCACCTCCTCTCAACAGCGCGCAGGGATACGTGGATTGGCCGTCTGGGCTATGCGGCGAGCGGCTCCTCGCCTCCGTCGTAGCCGTCGTACTTGGTCAGGTCGATGCCTGCGGGGAGCCGGGCGGAGAGCAGGTCGGCGGGGTCGGCCGTGAGGTGGGCGGTCTCGGCCGCAATGCGGGCCGCGTCCTCCTCGTCGACGTACGGGGTACGCAGGCGGGTGAAGCCCGCCTTGCCAGGGCTGTTCATGACCGCGACGCCGACATAGGCAGGGTCCTGCAACGTCGTCGGATTGGCATCGGGCCAATCGCGGATGTCGTCCCCGAGGGCGGCCACGGCCGCGTCGGCGGTCTTCTGTGCGAAGGACATGCCGACCGGGCACACGTCGCGGATGGACGTGGGGATGGCGTCGCCCGTGGGCTTCTGGGTGATGAGGATGACGAGGATTCCGACGCTGCGGCCCTTCCTGACCAGCTCTTCCACGAGCCGGGTGTTCTCGGCCGCCAGGGCAGCGAGGCGCTTGGACTCCTTGTCGGATCCCTTGTGGTCGCGGAAGTAGGTGTGCGCCTCATCGATGATGAGCACCACCCACGGCCACGCGGTCGAGGGGCCGACGTGCCACATGTCCTTGCGCCCGAGCACGGTCTTGATCGCGGCGGACCGGTCCCGGCGGAGCTTGACGAGCCGCTTGAACAGGGCGTTTGCGTCGTCCAGGTCGTCACCGACGAAGGCGAACAACCGGCTGATCAGGTCGGCGTAGTCGCCTTCGTACGCGGCGGACACCTTGCCATCGGCTACGGCGATCTGTACGGCGGGTGAGGGCGCGCAGTCACAAATGAAGCGGTTGACCGTCGAGGTCTTGCCGAAGCCGGGCAGGCCGGCCATGGTCACCCCGGGCACCTCGGCCAGGTTCACGGCGACCGGCTGTGCGTACTCGTCCAGGCCGAGTTCCCACCGCACCAACTTTTCCGGTGCCTGCCCGGAGGGGACGTGCGTGGTCGGCGTCAGCAGCGGATCAACGCGAACACCACGGATCAGCACCTGTCCGGGCTTGTCCTGGACGACCGACACCCGCGTGCACCGCCAGGCGTCCGCCAGATACGGGGCCGCCTTCTGGAACTCCTCCAAAGCCACCTTCGGCAGGCAGTTCGCCCGGACGACGACGCCGAACCGGTCGGGCTTCACCTTCAACGCGGGAATGAGTACCCGTGGCCTGGGCGGCTTGCCGTCGGTGTTCGTCAGCGAGGCCAGCGCAGGCGGGGTCTTGTCCGTGACCGACAGCCCCGCCATCGGCGCGAACCGCTTCCAGGTCCGGCGAACCCGTATCGCCTGCCGGATGCTGGCCCGCGTCTCGGTGTCCGCCATCGCGTAGCGGACGAGCCAGACGACCGCCCACACTGCGATGAGGACCAGGCTTGCCCCGACCACGACCGGGGCGTAGCCCGTCACCTCCCCCACAGTCACGTCGTCTCCTTCCGTTGGTAGAGATAGCCCGCGAGGGCCGATTCGAGGCCCGCCCAGTCCTCCAGGGACCCGAAGGGCGGGTAGCCGTAGCCGACGAGAACGGCGGCCACGGAGTTGATCAGGGACTCGCTGAACCGGGGGTCCGGTCCGGCGTGAGCGAGCGGATAGCTGCGCTCAGCGCCGAACCGGAACCCGATAGCGCCCGTCACGCGGCGATCTCGGACGGCTCGTCCGCGACCGGCGGCGCGGGCATGGCCAGCACCTCCAGGCCCGAGGCCCGGTAGGCGATGCCGTCCTGAAGCTGACCGTTGAAGACCCGCGCCCACGGAGTGGCGAACAGGTCCAGCGGCCGCACGAACGCCCCGACGTTCAGCCCGTTCGGCAGACCGCTCTTCGGGACCGTGACCTTGATCGCCTCAGCGGCGCCGTCCTCCATCGCGAAGACGGTGACCGTGTACAGCGGCTCACCGGTCTCGCGGTCGGTGGCGAGCTGGGTCTTCTCCATGTCGGTGAACTTCGGGGTGGGCAGAACGCCAACCATGTGACGGGTCGTGCTGGTGAAGCCAACGCGGATGCGCGCCATGGGGAACTTCCTTTCATTCGATGCCGCTCGGTGCGGCGTGATCACAACAGTGCACTACGCCCGACACGCCCGTCAAACACCTAGCGCACCTAGTGCAGAGATCTAGCTAGCTCACTAGGCGCAGGAGCCCGTGTTTTGGCGTCCTAGTGCGGTTGGTGTGCTAGGCGGGCTACCCTCGACACATGACTTTGCCGAGGGACTCCCACACCCCGCCCTACCAGCTGGTTGCCGACGAGATCCGCAAGCAGATCCGGTCCGGCCGCATCAAGCCGGGTGAGCGCGTCCCGTCATCCCGCGACCTCGAAGTGGAGTACGAGATCGCGAACATGACGGCTCGATCGGCCCTCCGCGTTCTGCGCGATGAGGGACTGATCTACTCCAGGCCGGGTGTGGGCAACTTCGTCGTTGACACCCTGCCGGCCAACACCAGCAGGAAGGCCGACGCGGGCGGCCAAGAGCCGGACCGACACATGCCCACACCCGAATACGTCGAACTGTCCGAGCGCCTCAACGCGATTGACGCCCGATTGGACAGCCTCTTGAACATCTTTCAGCAGCTCGCCGGGGTCACCGAGAAGCCGAAGAGGCCATAGCGGCCCTCCGCTCACCGACCCGACGCGCCAGCTCTTCCAGCCGGGCGACCTTCTGTTCCATCGTCGTCAGGCGAGCCGCGATCTCCGCGGCCTCATGCTTCTTCATTCCCGCCCCGTTCATGTCGTGCCGTTCCTTGCTGACGTGCCGATCCAACTCACCGGGGCTTGCCCAAAAGCTTGCCCACGGCTTGCCCGTTCACCTCTGAGGGCTTGCCCATCCCAGCAGCCGGACCGGACAGCGCCCTGGACAAGCCCGCCGGCCGGAAGCGCCCCGACCCCCAGGTCTAGCCGCCCTCGCCACCCCGGTTCGCCGACACCGCTGACGCGAGCCATCGGACGGGAAACAGCCGTCGAGGCCGTCCCGCACGACGGACCGCGCAGGCGCAAGCGGGACCTGCCGATGTCACGGCTCCACCCTGGCCACGCCACCGGGAAGAAGTCACATGCGGCGCCGAGCTGCATCAAGACTCCTGACCTCCTTTCGCTTCTGGGCCTCCATGTTCCGGAGAATCCCCGGTTTGGCTAACCGGCACTTCCGGTGTACATTTCGCCGCTTCGCGCCCCAGAAGACAGCCCTGGCGTTGTCCGTGTCTCACGCGCTCAACCTCCGCACCTCGTCCTGTAGGGGCCTGCGCTCTTCACCTGCTACAGGTGCGAAAAACGGGTCCCGTGTGACACCTGCGTCCAACGAATCCACCTCAGCAGCCCCCACTCACCGCCGCCCTTGCCGAAAGCGCCTCCCACAGGGCACGAGATGGTCACGACCAGGCCGTGGCGAGCTCGAGCCCCCTTACCAAGACCACCCTGCAATCCCGAGCCTGTGGATAAATTCCGCCGACCCGAAGAACAAACAGGCATGAATCGCCATCACCAGGACATGCGGGGTTGAGGTTGGTCAGGATTGCGAGATTGCGTCGGATCGTTCCGCCAGGACGCGGCCAAGCCCGTACGGCAGCAGGGCTGTTAAGAGTTTCTTTACTGGATCAAGGCGGCCCGCCACGGCGGGCCGCGCGGCGCGGCGGCCCCAGGCCGCCGACGCTCCTTGTCTCCGCCACCGCTCCGACGGCCGGTCCACTCGCGCCGCAAGAGCCCGAAGGCGAACCGAATGAGTCAGGAAGCAACCCAACCGCCCACAGTCGCACCACCAGGCAGCGTCCCGCGAGGCACCCGGCGGATGTCCACGTACTGGAACACCAGCACGCCGGCCCCGACGAGCCGATCCCTCCGACGTTCACAGAAGCGCGGTACGTGGCCGAGGCCCTGTGGCTGGGGCGACCGGCTTCCACGGCTTTACCCACCTCCCCGGTCCGGGTCCCGCGTCGGGCAAGTCCAGGGGGCCACTCGTTCAAATTCCGGGCAGGGGCAAAGCCTGCCCGAGTTGCCGGGCCAGCGTACGGCCCCCTGAACATGCCCGACCCCAGACCGGGCAGGCCACCGGCCAAAGCCGCTCCAGCCGGACGCGATGTCACGTGCACCACCCATCAGCTCACCAGGACAACGAGGCCGCCCGAACCGCACGCCGTGCGCTCCTCTCCAACTCGACAAGTCAAAAGCGGGGTTGGGATCAGCCCGTCTCGGGGCACGACGACCACCCCGGTACCATCGGCACCGGGGTCCTGATCAGGGATTCCGCGACCGGACCACCCCGGATGCTGTCCAGGCCAAGGGGTGGTCCGGTCTTTCGTTGTTGTGCCCGGCCGGCCACGAGCAGACCGGACGAGCCAGAGCCTCTCGGCACTCAGCTCAGGGCTTTGCCCACCTCGTAGATGGTCGGCCGGTCCTCCGGCACCGGGCTGAGCATGGCCTCGACCAGGCCGCCGAGCTCACCGGGTACCCGCACGGCCCGGCGCTTTCCGTCGACGATGGCTTGTCGCTGCACCGGGCGTGGCGCGTCGTCCGGGTATTCCACCGCCCGCCAGCCCGTGGCCGAGATCAGCAGCGAGGCTCCCAGGGCGTAGATGTCGGCAGGCTGTGTCGCTTCGGCCACGCCAGTGGCGAGGACTCTGCGCGCGATCTCCGGTGCCTCGTAGTGGACGAGGCACCCACGGAACGGGAAGTCGTACCCGGCGGGCACCCGGCCACCACGGGCCAAGGCGAGGTCGATGAGGTGCGTCCGCTCGGGCCCCACGATGAAGTGGGCCGGCTGTACGTCTCCGTGCGCCCAGCCCTTGACGTGCAGCTCCGCCAGAGCTTCCAGGCAGCCGAGGGCGACGCTCGGGCGAGGTTCGACCGACGAGCCTTGCTCGCGGCACGGTTCCCACACCCGGTACAGGTCGGCCCCCTCGCGCCACGGCTGGATGTTCCACGTCCCGTGCTCCCACTCGCCGTAGGCGATCTCTTCGGAGCCAAGGCGGTAAAGAACAGCGCCTTCGCGTGCGGGGGCGAGCGCAGTCCAGGGCTGGGCCGGCCATTCGGACGTCGCCTCGATCGGGTACCCGAGTTTCACCGCGTACCGGCCCCGGTGACTCTCCACGTCCCAGACCATCGAGCCGCGACGGTTGAGGACGAGACGCTGAGCGGTGGGCATGAGCGCGTCGAGCACGACGCCCGGCAGTTCAGGGGGTGGGCCGGACAAGACTCTCTCCTTCGTTCCAGACGGGTGCGGCCGACCCCGTGCAGAGGCCGGCCGCGTCCTTGACGCCGAGGGCTACGCCTGACCGTAGGGCCGGCCGCAGTCGGAGTCGCACTGCGCCAGGTTCTCGCCGTCCACGGTCCACAGGTCGTCGAAGACCATGAACCCGCTGACCTTCATGGCCTGGGCCGATGCGGCGACCAGCTTCGGGTCACGCGGTCCCCCGCCGGGCCTCGGGTTGTGGTGGAGAAAGCGGCCCGCGTGCTTCTCGCAGAGCTCGGCGTACTCCTTGGTGTGCAGGATCAGAGCGTGCAGACCAAGGTCCACGTCATCGGACGGGACCATCGGAGCGGTCGCCGTCGCCACGGTGACCAGGAAGGCCACGGCCTGGTCGGCGATCCGCTCGGCACGCTCGGGCGTCTGCCCGTTGTGGGCGGCCACGAAGCAGGCGAGGCTCTCGAACAGCTCCTCGCCGACCACCTCACGGCCGGTCCTCTGGTCGTTCACCGTTGCCGTCATGCGTACGTCCTCCTTGGGTTGAAGAAGTGCGTGGGCAGTGCCTCCATCCCGACCGCCGAGCTCAGCTCGAAGAACGCCGGGGGAGTTTGGTGGCCCGCCCTGAACGGGGACGGGGGAGCCGCGGATTCGGCCAACCCGCCCAGGGCGGACCGGTCTAGGTGCCGGTCCCGATCGCGGCCCCGATCACCAATCCGCACGAAGCGCTGATGCAGATGATGAAGAGGACGCCGGCGTACCGGCCGATGACGCGCATCACAGGCCAACCCGGCTGTTGTTGTTCTTCACGGCCAGGCGCGCGCTCAGTTCCTCCCGCGCCTTGGGTGCCACCACGTCACCGGGCATGGCGTCCCACTCGATGCCACCGCTCACAGGTCGTATCTGAACGCGGCCACCAATCTCGCCCATGACGAGGCCGATGCGTCCGGTCTTCTGGTCCTTGGCCAGTTCGCCGATTGCGGGTCTGGTCTGCTGGTTGCTCGCCATGGGCACGAGCATGCTGCCGTGCATGAGGACGTCGGAACCTCCACCAAACACCACTTCGGGACGTCCCGCGTCGGGTAAAACGTCCCTAGTGCTGTCCCCGAATGATGGGAGAGATTGGGATGCCGAACGAGAGGCTACGTGCTGCCATGGCGGCCGGCGGCTGGACGTACACCGCCCTCGCGGACAAGGTCGACGTCGATCCCAAGTCCGTCGAACGATGGGTCAATTTGGGGCGTACGCCGCGCCGTGCTACGGCCATGCTGGCAGCGGAAACGCTAGGAGAAGACGTGCACGCTCTATGGCCAGCGCTCCGGCAGGCACGTCCTGCCCGCGCCGTCAGTCCGGAACTTGTGGCTCTCTACGACCAGCGGGCGGACGTCCCCGTGTCCACCTTCGTCGACATGCTGACGCAGGCCCGCGAGCACATCGACGTGTTGGTGTATGCGGCCGTCTTCCTGCACGAGGCGTACCCGCGGCTCAACGACGTGCTGCGAGAGCGAGCTGCCGAGGGGTGCGCGGTCCGCATCGCGGTCGGCGACCCCGACAGCGCGAATGTCCAAGAGCGCGGCAAGGAAGAGAGGTTCGGCCACGGAATCGAGTCCCGTTGCCGCCTCGCCCTCATGCACTATCGCCCCCTTGCCGGGGTACCTGGCATCGAGGTGCGGACCCATGCCACCACGCTCTACAACTCGATCTATCGGGCGGATGACCAGGCGCTGGTCAATGCCCATGTCTGGGGCGTGAACGCCTACGCTGCGCCTGTGTGGCACCTTCGGCGCAGCGGAGAGGGCGGCATGTTCGACACATACGCTGGCAGCTTCGACGCGGTGTGGGAGACCGCGACGCCGGTAAGTGAAGGGTGACCATGGCACGGACCGAGTACTACGACGACCCGGCGGCACCTGAGCCGAACAGCTTGGTGGTCGCCGCGTCCGCCGTGGTGACCGACGACGAAGGTCGCATGCTCCTTCAGCGCCGACGGGACAACGATCTCTGGGCGCTCCCTGGTGGCGGCATGGAGATGACCGACTCCCTCCCAGGAACGGCCGTCCGCGAGGTAAAGGAGGAAACGGGCCTGGACGTAGAGATCACTGGGCTCGTGGGCACGTATACCGACCCTCGCCACATCATCGCCTACTCGGACGGTGAGGTGCGCAGACAGTTCAACGTCTGCTTCACCGCCCGCGTGGTCGGCGGCCGACTCGCGATCTCGGACGAGTCAACGGAGCTACGGTTCGTCCAGCCAGAAGAGATTGATCAACTGCCGATGCACCACACGCAGCAGCTCCGGATCCGTCATTTCCTGGAACACCGCAAGCGGCCCTATCTCGGCTGATCGCACCCGCCACACCCGCTTTAGGAGCGAGGTGGGGCGAGTTGGGGTCTGACCTGCGGGATGCCGACTTCGGCGTCTGCTGGCCGTCGTCTCCGCCAGCAGCCGCAGTTCCCCGTGAGTTCCCGCCCGATCTGGCGCGGTTGTGGCACGTCTGCCCGGTCTGCATGCGGCGGGCGTGGGCAGTGACCGGCGGTCCACGAGGTGGACGGACCAGCCGCCGTGATGTTGATGCGGTGATGATGCCCTGCATGACTGATGGCATACGGAAGGCATATCTACAGGCCGCCGAGAGGGCTGTGCACCTGCTGGCCACGGAGCAGGTAGCCCGTTGCTGGGAAACGGAGTCCGTGCTCCCCGGAATGTCGGTGGGTGGGCTGGCTGGTCACCTTGCGCGTAGCGTCCTGCAGGTTGAGTGGTTCCTCGACGGTCAGGTGCTCGGTGCGGAACCGGTGGCGCCGGTGCGGTATTACGCGAGACTCGTCGACACGTCGTTGCCGGACTCAGCGCTCAACGTCGGGGTGCGTGCGCGGAGCGAGGAAACAGCCGCGGCCGGCCCCGCTGTCGTGGCTGAGCAGGCACGGACGGCGTGGGAACGGCTGACGCAGCGGCTGGATGAGGAGCCGACCGATCGACGGGTGGCCATCCTCCACCGGCCGGGAGAGGAGATGCTGCTCGACGGCTACCTGCAGACCCGTTGCGTAGAGCTGGCAGTGCATCTCGATGACCTGGCGCTGAGCGTGGACGATCAATGTCATGTGCCCGATGCTGCGCTCGCCATCGCGGTGGACGTGCTCGTTGCAGCCGCCCGTGACCGGCACGGTGATAGGGCCGTGTTGCATGCGCTGGCCAGGCGCGAGCGGGACGTGGATCAGGCCTTGCGTGTGCTGTAGACCGGCCTGGCCACAGGGCGTGATCTGAGCCGATGCAAGGTTGCCAAGAACAGCTACGATCTTGAAAACCGTCGTGGCAGCGATGTCACCGTGGGTTCAAAACACACACCCACCGCAGGTGAACGGCCTCTGACCAGACGAATCGGTCGGGGGTCGCTTGCGTGTGCGGCTACCGTCACAACCCTGTGTTCCCCGAGACTCCCCGCACTACGGGGCATGCGAACTGGGAGACCCGCGAGGCCGCCCGGGCCGATGTCTGTTCCCGGCCGAACGGGCACGGAAACCACCTCGGCAGCAGCGGGAGTCCTTAGCCTCGCGCTTTCACGAGTGTTAGCGTCCGAGGCTTGATCAAATAAGCGAGGAGTGCCTCTGACCTGGGACGATGGGACTTGTCTAGGGTCCTGTTCGTCGTCAGGAAAGCTGCACTCCTCAGATGAAGAAGAGTATCGGGTCGTACCCCCGTGTCCGTGTCGAGGGCGGTGGCCGCGGAGCGGTCTCACAGGCCGCGGCCGTGTTGTTGGTGGAGACGGTCCGCAAGAGCGGCCCGGATACGGCGATATCGGCGGCGTTGGCGCCGTGGCGCAGGACGCGGGCAGTGCGTGATCCGGGCAAGACGCGACAGCCGGGCCCCAGCATTCCCACGACCAACCCACCACAGCGAAACGGCCCGACGGAAGAACCGACGGACCGTCATGCACGATCAAGGCTAAGCCGAGTGGTAGTAGTTCCATCTACCTCTTGTCCATCCATGATGGGATCGCGAGGTGTGAAGCTCCCCCGCTGTCCAGGACCCGGGGGGAACTTCACTCCGATAGTTTCTAACTCTCTGGCACAAGGAGATCAGTCGATGCCCGTGCGAGGACTGCCTTGCAACGCTGTCTTGTTCGACTTAGACGGAGTCCTGGTCGACTCGCTTCCGCACATCGTGACGCAACTGCGCACTTGGGCCCACTCGCACGGGTTGGACCCCGATTCAGTCGTTGCGCTGTCGCATGGCCGGACGGACGCGGATGTGGTACGTCTGGCCGCGCCCCACCTTGATTTAGTTTCTGAAGTCTCCGCCGTGCAGGAGCAGGAGATCCGCTCAGCCGGAGAAATTCCCGCCAAGCCAGGCGCCCTCGAATTAGTCACCGCCTTGAACCGGGCCACTATCCCCTGGGCAGTTGTGACATCCGGATGCACCCGCGTTGCGCAGGCCCGTCTGGCGGCAAACGGATTCCCCACCCCACCCGCGCTGATCACGTCGGACGACGTTACTCTCGGCAAGCCAGACCCTCAGGGTTACCTCAGCGCAGCCAAACTGCTCGGATACGAACCAGACCAGTGCGTCGTTGTGGAAGACGCTCCAGCTGGCGTGGCCGCTGCACGTGCCGCTGGGGCGTTTATTCTGGGCGTGACCGGGACTGTGAAGCCGTCAGAGCTGCTGGCCGATCTTCTTGTGGATAGCCTCACCTCGGTCGCGGTCCGCGCAGGCTACGGAATAGAGGTCTGCTTGTGACCGGCACGGCACCAGCCTCCGCTCTGCATCAGCCGAAGTTTTCGCGTCACCAAGCCCTGATTCCCGGGGGATGTCCGCGACTTTAGCCTCGCGCTTTCACGAGTGTTAGCGTCCGAGGCTTGATCAAATATGCGAGGAGTGCCTCTGACCTGGGACGATGGGACTTGTCTAGGGTCCTGTTCGTCGCCAGGAAAGCTGCACTCCTCAGATGAAGAAGATTCCCACGACCAACCCACCACAGCGAAACGGCCCGACGGAAGAACCGACGGACCGTCATGCACGATCGAGGCTAGGATGGCGGACAGGGCGGAGCTGTAGCGCAGAGGTCGTCGCGCGCGGTCTCCAAAATCGCGAGGACGCCGGTTCGAATCCGGCCGGTTCTGCCCTCTCGCCGTATCCGGCGTGGCTCTACAGCGCTTCGTCTCGGGCCAGGATCAGGCTGACCGAGCCCTCTTCGAGATTGATGCCGCTCTCAAGATGCTCGTGATACCCGTCCCTGAGTTCGGGATCTGCGAGCCCCATTAGTCGCTCAGCCAAGTCGCGCAATCCTGCAGCATTCGCCGCAACGGTGATCTCGGTCGCTGAGCCGTACACCTTTATCCTGGGTTCATCCATGCGGTCACGCTACAGCGGGCCTTCACCACCCATCCCAACCCACCACTCACCCCAGCTCCCATCCCGTCCGCCTTCGACCCACACACCGTGGAGCGGGCGTGGTTCAGGGCGTCAAGGTGGAGCGCGCCACTGTACGAACGACCTTGACGCCCTGGGCCGCGACTGCTCGGCTCTGCCTGGGTCGAAGGTGGTCGGGATGGGAGCCCACGACGCTCACCACGCTCCGGCCGGCACTCGCGTACGGCGCCCCGTCCATCCCGGAGTCTGAGCGCCCCCGCCGGAGGCATGTCTTGAAGCCGCAGGCTTGGTTCTCGTCTCATGCCCCTCCGGGCTATCCATCGTGGGCGCGCGTCGGTGGCGGCAGCGCCGAGCGGGCCGAAGGCAGGAGCGCGGGCGCAGCCAGAGCCGAGAAGCGCGCCCGGCGGAGCGGAGCGCAGCCGGGTTCCTTGAACCTGCAGAGAAAGTTGTAACTCTCAGCCAGGCTGGGCCGGAAGTGCTGCGTACGCTGCGAGCCGGTGCCACCCTGTTCAGAGCTGACGGCAACGACGGCTCTGAAGGCTGCTGATCACGACCACCAGCGATTAGCCGGGAGTAAGGCGCAGCCCCCGCCCAACGGCCTGCCCGATCCTACGGATCAGAAGGTTGCAGGTTCGCATCCTGCCGAGTGCGCACCGACTCTGAGACCGACAGCGTCCCCCAGAATGTATGCCGGGGGACGCTGAGAAAACAGAAGATCAGTCCGCAATTGGCAGATACAGCCGGCTGCCCTGCGCCGCGAACTCGGCGGACTTAGCGAGCATTCCGGCAGCGACCTCATCTTCGCTGGTCACAGCCCCATCAGAACCGAATTGCTCTGTGATGCTTCTACTGATCTTCATCGAGGACAACTTCAGCCCGAAGGCCCCACATTCGGTGTTCAGGCCGGGCCATCCAAAGGGGGACGCATCAACAGCAGGTCATCGCCCCAGGCATCCAGGGTTGGTGCGTGGCCAGCGGCGCGTGCCACACCTTCCACCTTCGCGAACAGCTGTCTCTGCACGCTCACGTCGCCGCTCGCCGCGATCCGTCCGATCGTGTCCAGCAACGCCCTGGTTTCCCACCCCGGAAGTGGAAACCTGTCCAGCTCCCACTCCAGGTACTTGTTGTAAGGGCGCGGTCGACCGTCCAGGGCAAACAAGAACTCCAGCAGAAAGCCGACACTGTTGGCCGCGTCGAGACGGCCCGCGAGCAGATGGCCGTCACGGACGTTCTTGGCCGACCGATAGAGCGAATTGGCATAGGCATCCAGCCAGTTGGCGGCATCCCGAAAAGCCTCATCAACTCCGAGCCGCCCCTTGGCGGCGACGATCTCCGTAATCTCGCCGTCGTGTCGGTCGAACAGGACGCGGGCCCGCGCAATGGCGTAACGCTCCCAGCCGCCGAGCTGACGGAACCGCTCGACCGTGGTGACGACGAGGTCGAGCTCCGCGGAACGGTATCCGTCGAGACCGGCAAGGTCGCTTTCTTCCTCGTCAGCGAGGATGACATACACGTCGTGGTCGGAGTGGCCGGTGGCCATGCCGTCGTGAGCGTGGGAGCCCTTGAGGACAAGTCCGACGACAGCCGGGTCGGTAGCAGCTTTGGTGACAAAGACCTCATAGGTCAACGGATGCTCGGGGGTCACGGGTGATCTCCAGTCGGTTGGCCTGTTACGCCAAGTCCTTGCGCATCAACGTGCACATCGTCTCGTAGCGCTGAATCGAGCCGTCCTCCGCTTCCACGTCCCAGGAGTTCAGCTCACGGCCGTAAGCCCGGTATCCCAGCCGCTCGTACAAGGCCCGCGCTCGGGGTTTGCTCTCCTCCACGCCGAGTTCCGCCCGCGTCAAGCCCCGGGCTGTGATCCGCAGCTCCACGGATCGGATCAACACCACGCCGATTCCGCATGACTGGAGAGCCGAATGGACTCCGAGCTGCCAGAGGGTGCCACGCCTTTCTTCAGCGCGTAGTCGACACCACCGAACGCCACTGGAAGCCCCACTGGTGTGTATACCCCCAGATAGTCAACCTCGCCGACCTCAGCCCGATGCAGTTGCTCGGCTAGCTGCCGCACATGCTTGGCGGAGCCGGCCCACCCGCATGACGGCAGGTCCGCCTGAGCCAGGTCGCGCACCGACAGGTGCAACCTGATCTCGGTCACGACCAAAACCTTTCAACCCGCCTGACGAGGCAGCCGAACATCGGCCATGGCACATTCCACCAACCCGGTTCCCGCCTCGTCCACGGAGTTTCGGGTGGCCTGGGCAGGACCGGGAACGGGAACGACGAAGCGCCGCCCTGAGAAGCGAAGGCTCTCAGGACAGCGCTACCGTCGCATGTGTCAGTCCGCCATCGGCAGGTAGACCCGGTTCCCTGCCTCTGCGAACTCCTTCGACTTCTGGAGCATCCCCTCGGCGATCTCCTCGCGCGTCGGCCCAGCCTGGTCGCCGCCGAACTGCTCTGTGATGCTTCTACTGATCTTCATCGAACAGAACTTCGGGCCGCACATCGAGCAGAAGTGCGCCGTCTTCGCCGGCTCGGCCGGCAGCGTCTCATCATGGAACTCCCTTGCCGTGACCGGGTCGAGAGCCAGATTGAACTGGTCCTCCCAGCGGAATTCGAAACGGGCGTCGGAGAGCGCGTCGTCCCAGTCCTGCGCCCCCGGGTGCCCCTTGGCGAGATCTGCCGCATGGGCCGCGATCTTGTAAGTGATGACGCCCGTCTTCACATCGTCCCGATTGGGCAAGCCGAGGTGCTCCTTGGGCGTGACATAACAGAGCATCGCAGTGCCCCACCAGGCGATCATCGCTGCGCCGATGCCCGAGGTGATGTGGTCGTACGCCGGGGCGACATCGGTGGTCAACGGCCCGAGCGTGTAGAAGGGCGCCTCCTCGCAGATCTCCTGCTGAAGGTCGATGTTCTCCTTGATCTTGTGCATCGGGACATGGCCCGGGCCCTCGATCATGGTCTGGACGCCGAACCGCTTGGCGATCGTGTTCAGCTCACCGAGCGTGCGCAGTTCGGCGAACTGGGCCTCGTCGTTGGCATCGGCGATCGAGCCGGGACGCAGCCCGTCGCCCAGTGAGTACGTCACGTCGTACGTGGCGAGGATCTCGCAGAGCTCCTCGAAGTGCTCGTACAAAAACGACTCCTTGTGGTGCGCAAGGCACCACGCCGCCATGATCGAGCCGCCGCGGGAGACGATGCCGGTCTTGCGGCGGGCGGTCAGCGGCACATACGGCAGGCGCACGCCGGCGTGGACCGTCATATAGTCGACGCCCTGCTCGGCCTGCTCGATGACGGTGTCCTTGTAGATCTCCCAATTCAGCTCCTCGGCCCGGCCGTCGACCTTTTCGAGAGCCTGGTAGAGGGGAACGGTGCCGATCGGGACGGGGGAGTTGCGCAGAACCCACTCACGGGTGGTGTGAATGTTACGGCCGGTGGAAAGGTCCATGACCGTGTCGGCGCCCCAACGCGTCGCCCATGTCATCTTCTCCACCTCCTCCTCGATGGAGGACGTCACCGCGGAGTTGCCGATGTTGGCATTGACCTTCACCAGGAACCGCTTGCCGATGATCATCGGCTCGATCTCGGGATGGTTGACGTTGGCCGGGAGCACGGCCCGGCCCGCAGAGATCTCCTCGCGCACCACCTCGGGTTCGACGTTCTCCCGGATCGCCACGTACTCCATCTCCGGGGTGATCTCGCCCCGGCGGGCGTACGCGAGCTGGGTCACCGGCCGCCCGTCCCGGCTGCGGCGGGGCAGGCGCGGGCGGCCGGGGAAGACCGCGTCGAGGTTACGCAGCCCTTCCCCAAGCTCTCGGCTTCGGGGAGACCCCATTCGCGGCGAGGTGTGCTTGAGCCCGTCGTCCTCGGGGCGGGCGGGGCGGCCCGGGTACTCCTCGGTGTCGCCGCGCGCGGTGATCCAATTCTCCCGCAGCGGCGCGAGTCCGCGACGGACATCGGTTTCGGTGGCGGGATCGGTGTACGGCCCCGACGTGTCGTACAGCGTCACGTCCTTGCCGTTGGTGAGGTGCACCTGACGGACCGGCACCCGGAGGTCCGGGCGTGTGCCCTGGACGTACCCCTTGTGCCAGCCGATGGACTTCCCGGCCTCGTCGCTCTCGTTCGAGGCAGGCGTGCGTGCGTCCGATGTGGTCATGAGACCTACTCCCTACGCCGGCATTACCCGGTAACAGGTTCGGCGGTCGGCGCAGCCTCTCCCGTACGGATGTACGGATATCAGCGCCCTCTCAGCCCGGTGCTCCGAGCTCCCGCGTGTGCAAAGGTTCCTCCACGCTAGCGCCCCGTCCCGCGCGATGAACAGAGGGCCCTGCTCTTCTTGCGATGATCGGCCGGTGACGTCTCCCCATATCGACGCCGAACCACAGGGCCATCAGCAGGGCCACTCGCACAGCCACGGTCCTGCCGCGCCCGTCTCCAAACATCTGCGCAAGGTCATCGCGGCCGTGCTGATCCCGTTCGCCACCGCTGTCGTCGTCGGCCTGGTGGTGCTCTGGCCGGGCGGCGCACCTCCGCACGAGCGGACCGGTGTCGGCTTCGACCGGCAGACCCAGCAGGGAAAGGTGGTGAATATCGACAAGGTGGACTGCAAGGACGTGAACGCCGCCCAGACACCCATCAGCGGCGAGACCACCCCGCCGTCGGGGAACGGGCCCGGGCTGTGCGAGAAGGCCACCATCGAGGTGACGACCGGTCACGACAAAGGCCGGACCTTCGTCGAGATCGTCCAGCCCGACGCACCGCGTCAGTTGCACGAGGGGCAGGGCGTGGTCGTGGCGTACGCCCCCGACGCGCCCCACGATCTGCAGTACTCGGTGACGGATGTGAACCGGAAGTTCCCGATGACGCTGCTGGCCGGAATCTTCGCCCTGGTCGTGGTCGCGGTGGGCAGGATGCGCGGGGTGATGGCACTGGTCGCGCTCGCCGTGTCGTTCGCCGTGCTGACCCTGTTCATCCTCCCCGCCATCCTCCAGGGCTCGAATCCGCTGCTCGTCGCGGTGGTCGGGGCCAGTGCCATCATGCTGATCGCGCTCTACATGTGCCACGGCCTGACCGCCCGCACCTCGGTCGCGGTGATCGGCACACTGATCTCACTGCTGCTGATCGGGCTGCTCGGATCGCTCTTCATCGGCTGGGCGAGCCTGACCGGAAACACCGACGACAGCACGGGCCTCATCCACGGCCTGTACCCGCACATCGACATGAGCGGTCTGCTGCTGGCCGGTATCATCATCGGTTCGCTCGGGGTGCTCGACGATGTGACGGTCACCCAGACATCGGCGGTCTGGGAGCTGCACCGGGCGAACCCGACGATGGGTGTGCGGGGGCTTTACCGGGCAGGGATCAGGATCGGGCGCGACCACATCGCCTCAGTCGTCAATACGCTGGTGCTCGCCTACGCGGGCGCCGCATTGCCGCTGCTGCTGCTGTTCTCGATCGCCCAGAGCAGCGTGGGAACGGTGGCCAACAGCGAGCTGGTGGCGGAGGAAATCGTACGAACGCTGGTCGGCTCGATCGGACTGGTCGCCTCGGTGCCAGTGACGACGGTGCTCGCTGCGCTGGTCGTCTCCGCGGACCGCACAGGGCTCGGCGCGGAAGCCGGAGCTTCGGCACCCGTACGGACCGGGAAAGGCCGCCGTCGCAGTACGAAGCCTTGAACGCCTCCACACGGAGAGCGATTCACCCATTCGGCAGGTGTTGCGTTCGACCGGCGGGGCGGTCTGCGACGTCGTGCTCTTCAGCCGGCGTTCTGTTCCTCGGCGAGGATCCGGCCCAGGGCCTCTTCCAGGTTGCCCTCGAAGTCACCCAGCGTGCACTCCTGCCCCAACGGCACAAGTTTGTCCGTCCGATCGAGAAACGCCACAAGTGGTGCCGTACCGGCCCTGAAGAGGGCGCGATCCGTGCCCACCTGAAGACGAATATGCACATCAGACAACCCCTCCGGCTCCGTGGGCCCGATGTGCACATCGCCGTCGCCGCTGGGGCTGTTGAGACCGTCGAGCAGCAGCTCACGGCCGAATGCCCAGGTGACGGGGGCGTCGCCGGGCAGATGGAAAGTCATCCGGATCGCATACGGATCGCACACTTCATACCGGAGCTCCACCGGGATCCGGAAAGAGAGCTCCTCGGAAACGAGGAAGCTCATCATGACCTCAGCTTGAACCGACTCGCGCATCGTTCAACCCCGCAGTAGATGAATCTGGCCAGGAATGATCCCCCGTGGCCCTATTGACGCCATCGTGGTGCACGCGATAGCGGATCACAAGGAGTGATTTTTCAGATACTGATAGAGAACACGAACGAACGCAAGAGGTTGGCCACTTCGCCACGTAGTCGTTCGACTGCGGGGAGCAACAGGTCTTCCTGCTCCAGTGGTACCGAAATCGCCATCGCGGCGGCGGTGAATCCCGCCGTGATCGGGATGGCCGCACAGACCGTCCCCAAGGCGTACTCCTGTCGTTCGATGACAGGTTCCATTCGCTCCAAAGACCGCAATCGCTCAAGAAACGCCGGACGGTCCCGCACCGAGTAGCGAGTCAGCGGACGCACAGGGTGACGGTCCAGATGATCCTCGCGGGCCTTCTCGTCGAGCTGGCTCAGCAGGCACTGACCAATCGCATGGGCGTGCCCGGTCTCCCGGAAGGACGCCCACTCGTCCACTGCGGGTGTGGCGGGAGTGTCGGCGGCCGCGATGAGTTCGATCTCGCCCTCGCGGTAGACGGCGCAGTACACCGGTGCGCCAATGGTGTCGCGCCAGCGGCTCAACGACTCGGTCATTCTGCTGCGACGATTCTGCAGCGAACCCTCGCCGACCAGACGCTCAGCGGCGGTTCCGAAGAGGAACACGCCGTTCTCCCGACGTAGATAGCCCTCATGGGCCAGGGTGCGCAGCAGATGGTAGGCGGTGGGAAGGGGAAGACCCGCTTCCCTGGCCAGCTGCTTCGCAGGCGCCCCGTCTTGATGGGCACCCACGGCTTCCAGCAGCCTCAGCGCTCGCTGAACCGAACCGATCAGCGTCGGGACAGCAGTGCTCGATGCCGTGGTCAACGGTCACCCCCAGGCATGGTGACGGGCGGTCAGCCCGCCTGTGGGGGCCGCCCCCACAGACCGCCGCATGACTGGGGTCCGGAGACGAACGCCGTACAAACCACTGGTCAGGGTGGTGACGGACAGCTAATTCCCAGGTGGTGGCAGCGGACTGTCACCATATCGACCGCGTCCGCAAGGGGTGTCGTTTCGTCTTGCGCTTAGCTCAGCTGGGCTAATCCCCCGACCCGATTCCGATCGTCCTACCAGTCACTGCGCGAGGAGGAGGACGACATGAACTTGCGAACGACGAAGACAAGTCCGCCGACCAGGATCACAAAGACCAGAACCTTGAAGAGCAGACCGATCACGAACCCGACCACGCTGGCGATGAGACCGCCGAACACGACGATCGCGATGACCGGCACCGCGATCCACTTCACCCACCAGGGCATCCTCGTGAATATCTCCCGCACGGCCATCGTACTTGCCTCGTCTCTCTGTGAGTTCCTGCTCCGATACTTCGATGCTAGAGGCGTGGAGGGAGCCGACGGGGGTCCGCAGCCCTTGAAGTCCCCTGATCGCCCCCCTAGGCATCCCTGAGACCGGAGCCCGTTCCTCCGGGCGAGCGGCTCAGCTCTCCGGCGGGGAGAAGACCACCATGACCCGCAGGTCCTCGGTAATGTGGTGGAACTTGTGGGCCGCTCCGGCCGGTACGTACACCACGCTTCCTCTTCCCACCTGCGTGGTTTCCATGCCGACCGTGATCGAGGCGCGGCCACTGACGATGAAATAGACCTCGTCCTGCTTGTGCGGTTGCTGCGGGTCGAGCTCACCGGCGTCCAGTGCGTACAGACCGACGGACATGTTCCGTTCCTTCACGAACTGCAGGTACGCGCCGTCGTTGGCGGCCCGTTCCGCCTCCAGCTCATCCAGTCTGAATGCCTTCATGGCCCGTCCGCCCCTTGCCTCTGTCCTGCCGGTGTCCGCCACCGACCATGTCTGCCACGATCAGACACATGAAGAATTTCGTAGTCAAGACGATCGCCAACTCAGGTGCGCTGGCCGTGGCCATCTGGCTGCTCCAGGACATCACGCTGACCGGCGGCAGCACCGGCCGCAAGGTACTCACGCTGATCCTGGTCGCCCTGCTCTTCGGCCTGGTGAACTTTGCGGTCAAGCCGATCGTGAAGCTGCTCACCCTGCCGCTTTTCATCCTCACGCTTGGGCTGATCACCCTGGTGGTCAACGCGCTCATGCTGCTGCTGACCTCCTGGCTGGCCGACAAGCTCGACCTGAGCTTCCATGTCGACGGCTTCTGGACCGCCGTACTCGGCGGTCTGATCATCTCGATCGTGTCGTGGGCACTGAACGTAGTCCTGCCCGACGAGGACTGAACCGACGCCTGCTGAAACAGTGCAGGTCGGACCGATGGCACCTCGGGGAGAGAAGTATCGGGGGAGAGAAGTGAGGAAGCCGTATGAGCACCATGGGTGACGGAACCAGGGCGGTCCGGGCCGGGCTGCCCGAACCGGAACAGTACGAGCCCACCCTGCCCGGGCCGGTCTTCGCCGCGCACTTCCATCTCTCCGGTGAACCGACCGGTCCGTACACCTACGGCCGGGACACCAATCCGACCTGGACCCATCTGGAGCGCGCCATCGGCGAGCTGGAGGCGCCGGGGGAGACGGTCGAGACCACCGTCTTCGCCTCCGGAATGGCGGCGATCTCGGCCGTGCTGCTCTCTCAGGCGCGCACCGGCGATGTGATCGTGCTGCCCGACGACGGATATCAGGCGCTGCGGCTGGTGCGTGAGCAACTGGAGGCGTACGGCGTCGAGGTGCGGACCGCACCGACCGGTGGCGATGCCCAGCTGGCGGTCCTCGAAGGCGCCAAGCTGCTGTGGATCGAGACCCCGTCCAATCCGGGGCTCGATGTCTGCGACGTACGCCGGCTGGTCGAGGCCGCACACACGTCCGGCACTCTGGTGGCCGTCGACAACACCCTCGCCACACCGCTCGGCCAGCGTCCGCTGGAGCTGGGTGCCGACTTCTCGGTGGCCAGTGGCACCAAGGGCCTGACCGGGCACGGAGACATCCTGCTCGGCCATGTGACCTGCCGTGACCCGGAGCTTGCGGCGGGTGTACGGCGGTGGCGGAAGGTCGTCGGCGCGATTCCGGGACCGATGGAGGCCTGGCTCGCACACCGTTCGCTGGCCACGCTGGAGCTGCGGATCGACCGGCAGTGCGCCACCGCTCTGACCCTGGCCGAGGCACTGGGCAAGCGCCAGGAGGTGACCGGGCTGCGGTACCCCGGCCTGCCCACCGACCCTTCGTATCCGAACGCCGTGCGTCAGATGCGGCGCTTCGGCTCCGTGGTGTCGTTCGTCCTGCCCGACCGTGAGCGGGCCGAGCGCTTTCTGACCGAGCTGCGGCTGGTCGACGACGCGACCAGCTTCGGCGGCGTGCGCTCCACCGCCGAGCGGCGTGCACGCTGGGGCGGTGACGCCGTACCGGAGGGCTTCATCCGCTTCTCGGCCGGCGCCGAAAACCCGGACGACCTGGTGGCCGACGTGGAACGGGCGCTGGACGCGGCGCTGGGCGATAGCTGAACCGACCGGTGGTGCGGATTGGTCCGAGCCTCCCCCTCCTAGCTCCTACCGGGGTGGGTGAGCTGCGTGACGCCTTCGAGAAGGCCGGCGGTGACTGTGCGGGCCGGAACGCTCGCGCTGGCGCACATCGCACGGGCGCACGAGTGGCTGCTGCGCGCCGCCGCCGAGTGGTGAGCGCAGGACGGTCCGGCGCGGGTCAAGTGTTTCAGAACCGGTTCCGTGGGCCACTCTCTTGCCATGACCGAACGTCCTGTGGTCAAGCGCACCGCACGCGCCATCCTCCTCGACGGCAACGACCTCATCCTCATCAAGCGCACCAAGCCCGGGGTGGATCCGTACTGGCTCACGCCCGGAGGCGGCGTCGAGCCCGAGGACGCAACTGTCGTCGATGCCCTGCACCGCGAGGTGGACGAGGAGCTGGGCGCCAAGATCACCGATGTGGTTCCCTGCTTCGTCGACACCGTGGAGCATATCGAGGGCGGCGGAGTGAAGGGCGTCAAAGTCCAGCACTTCTTCGTCTGCCGGCTGGAGTCCATGGACCTCTCCCGACGCCACGGTCCCGAGATCGACGATCCTTGCGGGGGGTACGACATCGTACGGGTGCCGTTCAGCCGGATGGGGATCGCAGCCGTTCATCTCGTTCCGCTGTCGCTGCGGCATTACCTGGACGGAAACATCGAGGGTGTGCGGGCGATGCACGCGCCCGACCTGGGCTGACCGGTCGCCGCTTCTGGGGTGAGGACTGCGGCCGCGCCGTTCCCGGTTCGGCGCCGGCGACTGCCGCTTCCCCGGTCAGCACCCCGGACTGCCGCTGCGTGGACCGGTCAGTCGGGGCCGGCGGTCGCCAGTTCCTCGAACCAGTCGTGCCGGATGCGCTCGGTCGGCATGCCAACGCCCCTGAGCACATCCACACTGCTGCGGATCATGCCGGGCGGGCCCGAGAGATAGGCGTCGTACCCGTGCCACGGGCCGAACCGGCGCACGGCCTCGGGCAGCAGCCCCTTCAGCCCGCCCCCCGTTGCCGGGCCGGTGGAGACCACGGGCCGCACCGCGAGCCAGGGATAGGTCTTCTGGAGCCGCATCATCGTGTCGATGTCGTACAGGTCTTGATCACTGCGTGCACCGTAGAAAACCTCCACAGGACGCCGGTCTCCATGCTCTGCAACGTCCTCGACGAGCGCCTTGATGGGCGCGATGCCCGTGCCGCCGCCCAGACAGAGCAGACCGCTGTGGGTGAAGTGGTCGACCGTCATCGAGCCCGTGGGCGGGCCGAGGCGCAGGATGTCGCCGGGCCGGGCCCGGTGCACCAGGGCGTTGGAGACCCAGCCGGCCGGGACCGCCTTGATATGGAAGGTGAGCAGACCGTCGGGGCGAGGTGCCGAGGCGAAGGAGTAGTGCCGCCAGTTCCGGGGCCACCACGGGGTCTCCATCGCCGCGTACTGGCCTGCGAGAAAGGGGTAGGCCTGGTCCGGACGGACCGTGAGGACCGCTATGTCGCGGGTTCTGAGGTCGTGGGAAACGACCTCCGCGTGCCACTGGGCAGGGGCCCGCGACTCGTCCTCGGCTGCCGCGTCGATCATGATCTGCGATATCGCGGTGTAGGCACGGACCCACGCCGCTTCGGTCTCCGCCTCCCAGGTGGCGGTCGCGTAGCGACTGAGCGCACCGAGGAGCGCCTCGCCCACCGCGGGATAGTGCGCGGGCAGTGTGCCGTACTTGCGGTGTCCCCGACCCAGTTCACCGAGGTACTCGGCCAGCGCACGGGGGTCGTCCAGCCGATCGGCCGCGGTGAGGATTGCGCGGAGGAGACGGTCGCGCTGGACATCCATCGCGACCGGGAACAGGGCACGCAGATCGGGGTGCCGGACAAAGAGCAGGGCGTAGAAGTACGAGGTGGCTTGATCCGCGACGGGCGAGATCTCGGCCAGGGTGCGGTGGATCAGGGTCGCGTCAGGAGATCTGTCCGTTCTGTCTTCGGTCCACCTGCTCGCCGGAGCATCCATCTGTGCCTCGCCTCGAACGTCTTCTGATCGCCTTACGCACCCACACGGCCCGCGGCCCCAGGATGCCCTGCCACGAACACAGACCGAACAAATAGCGGGGTCCGGGAACGCGAACCGATCGAGGCGCATGCCGAGCGGGCGCTGCGGAGCGGGCACGGGCTCAGCATGCGAAAGTACTCCCTGCTCGAAGTCCTGAGCCGACAGCACAGCGGTCTGGTGGCCATCTCCAGATAAAGCAGCAGGTCACGGACGCCGTCGTGCTCAGCCAGAGCGCCACCACCCGCCTGGTCACCCGCCTCGAGGGCCGCGGACTGCTGCCCCGATACCTCTGCGACACCGATCGCCGCGGCATCTACACCGATGTCACCGAGGCCGGGCCTTGCCCTGCTCGCCGGGGCCCGGCCGACCAATGACACCGCGCTGCGCGCCGCACTCGACGAAGCCACCAAGAACCGAGCTGGCCCCGCTCGTCAGGGCGGTCGAAGAGCTGAAGGCCCCCGTACAGGTCGCGTGAGCCGTCGCGCAGCCGCTGCCGGTCCCGCGCAGGCCGGGTGAACCCCACGCTGCCCGGATGATCTGCGTAGTCTGCTGATCATGAGCGATCTGGAAATACGTCCCGCGGCCCTGGCCGACATCCCCGCGATCGTGGCCATGCTCGCCGACGATCCGCTGGGTGCACAGCGCGAGTCACCGGACGACCTCACCCCGTACGAAGCCGCATTCCGGCGGCTGGCGGACGATCCGCACCAGCATCTGGTCGTCGCCGTGCGCGAGGGCCGCGTCGTCGGAACCCTGCAGCTGACGGTGATCCCCGGACTCTCCCGTCGCGGCTCGACCCGCTCGGTCATCGAAGGCGTCCGCATCCATACCGACGAGCGTGGCAGCGGCCTCGGCACCCAACTGATCGAATGGGCCGTGGACGAATCCCGGCGCCAGGACTGCCAGTTGGTCCAGTTGACGTCCGATGCAACCCGGACCGATGCTCATCGTTTCTACGAGCGGCTCGGTTTCACCGCCAGCCACGTGGGCTTCAAGCTCACCCTCTGATCGCAGTCCGGAATCCGAGGCCGCCTGTGTACCGCATCAGGCCCGTCCACGGACTGTGTCCCCGGTGTTCGCCGCAGGCGCGGTCGTCGCTCTGCACGCCACCGACGCCGCCACCGTCTTCCTTTCCGCGGGTGCCCGGATGTCCGAGGCAAGCGTCGCCGCGGTGGAACGGGCTCTCTACGAAGACGCCTCTGGTTCGGCAGCTCTCCATGCGCAAGCCCCTCTTCGTCGTATCGGAGGAACTCGCCCCTGTCGACGCGTCGAACGCCCGGGCCGTGGCCGCCAAGGAACGCCGTACCTTCCTCAAGCACTTGGCGGACAACGGCAATGGACTGGACGAGCACTGGCTCATCGGCACCGAAAGGTACTGGACCAGCAGTTGCGAACCCCTCTGGAACAGGAGTTGACTGCCTGATTCGGCTGCCTTCTCCCGTTTCACGTGAAACGTGGTGCTCAGGCTTCGAGACCCCGCCACCCGCCCTCGTCCACGCCGCCGGGAACGGCCGCCGTGGGGTCGTACGGCTCCCGTGTGAAGACGAACGAACCCAGATCAAGATGGTTCACACTGCCGTCGCCGTTCCGGACGATACGCAGCGTCTCCCCCGCGTAATAGCCGTTGAGACCGATCCAGGTGCCGTCAGGCTGTGCGGTGAAACGGGCACCGCGGCCATTGCCTCGCAGGGGCTGAAGCTCCAGCCCGCCGTCCGAGGTCAGTCGCAGGATGTTCGTGTGCGTGCCCCAGTACCAGGGACCGGTCAGCGCGAGAAGTTCCGCATCCGACTCGGGCAGTGGGCGCCAGGGCTCCGGAATGCGGGGCTCGGCCTCGGCCACGATCTCCACAAGGTCGGCGGCGACACCACCGACCGTCGGGCCCGACGTGGTGTTGGTGAGGACGACCGCCGCCACATCGTCCTCGACGCTGATCCACAGGGCGGCCAGGAAGCCGGGCAGCGAGCCTGTGTGCCCGAGGAGCGTGCGGCCGTCCCTCCGTACCAGCTGGATGCCCAGACCGTAATTGGACTCCCAGTCACCGGACTCGGTCGGCGCGGACGGTTCACGCATCTGCTCCACGGAGGCGGCACAGAGCACCCGGTCATCCCCGTCGGCCAGAAAGGCCGCGAAGCGGAGGAGGTCACCGGTGGTGGACCAGAGCTGACCGGCCGGGGCCATCAGTCCGAGATCCTCGGTCGGTTCGGGCAGCATGACATCGGCCCAGGGATGCACGGCCCAGCCACCTGCGTGCGGTGACAGCGGCTGCGGACTCGTGCGGTGCATGCCCAGCGGTTCCAGGATCTCGCGTTGAAGCACCTCCGCCCATTGCGCCCCGCGCACCTTCTCGACCAGCGCACCCAGCAGTGTGTAGCCAGGGTTCGAGTAGTGGTGACGGCGGCCTGGAGTGTGCATCCGCGTCTGCTCGCCAAGTACGTCGGCGAGCTCGGGACGCAGTGTGCCCGGCGTCCTCTCCCACCAGGGTGCGGGCGACTCGGCACCCAGTCCTGCGCTGTGTCCCAGGAGTTGATGGACAGTGACTCCGCCGACGCCCGAGCCGGGCAGATACTTCTCCAGCGGATCGCCCAGATCCAGAAGTCCCTCGTCGCGCAGCCGCAGGACCAGCACTGCCGTAAAGGTTTTGGTGATTGAGCCGATCCTGAACTGAGTGTCGGCGTCGGGGGCGTGGCCGTCCACGCAGCTACGGGAGCCGCTCCAGACGGTCTGCCCCTGCCTCTGTACTGCGGCGACGAGCGAGGGTGCGCGGCCTTCCGACTGTGCGGTGGCAATGCGGTACAGCAGAGCGCGCTGCGTATCGGGAAGCAACTGTTCAGATGGGGAGGTCATGCTCAACAACTACCGCCAGAACCCAAGCTGTGGCGAACACATTTCACAGCACCTGGACCACACCGCACCACCGCCACCGGCCGCCCGGTCAGCGGGTGCGACTGTAGGTCCTGACCAGGGCGCCGTTGTCAAAGACACGAATCGAGTCCAGCGCGAACGCGGTGGCCGCGAAATCCGAACCGAACATCGGCATCCCCGAGCCGTAGACCAGCGGATACGTCTTGATCACCAGCTCGTCGATCTCATCGAGCAGCTCTCCGGCGAGCTGGGAGCCACCGCAGAGCCAGATCCCGAGCCCACTGTCCTCCGCCTTGAGTTCCCGGACCCTGGCGACCACGTCGTCGGAGACGAGCTCGACGTTCGGGTCGGGTGACTCCTTGAGGGTCCGCGAAGCCACGAGCTCGCGCAGCTGGGCATACGGACTGGCGATGTTGACGTCCAACGCCAGTTGGTAGCTGGCACGTCCCTGGATCACCGTGTCGAAACGCTGGTTGTCGATGTCGTGAAAGCCGAGCAACTTGCGGCTCTCGGTCGAAATCGTCTCCGGGTACTGCGTCTTCAGAAACTCAAGAAACTCCTCGCTCACGAACTGGTACATGGACGATGCATCACCGCTCGGGTCTCCGATGAAACCGTCGATGGAGCAGGCGACGAAGTAAGTCAGCTTTCGCACAGGATCCCCGTTCCGCTGCGGCGTATCCAGGCCGCAACCACTTCAACTAGAGTGCTTCATGTGTAGTGGTTGCGCAACCCTTTCCGCGAAAGGGCAGAGGAAGACGACGGAGGACATACACATGGCCAAGAACCCGGAGCGCAGAACAGCGCTCGTCGATGCCGCCATCGAAGTACTGGCGGACGAGGGGGCGCGGGGGCTCACATTCCGCGCCGTCGATGCACGCGCCGACGTCCCGGTGGGCACATCGTCCAACTACTTCGCCAACCGCGACGACCTGTTCATGCAGGCGGCCGCCCGTATCACCGTCCGGATGACACCGGACCCGGCCAAGGTCGAGGAAGCCATGCGCCCGACACCGTCGCGTGAACTGGTCACCGACCTGATGCGATGGCTGGTACAGCGCATGGATGACGACCGCACCGGCTACCTCGCCATGCTGGAACTCCGGCTGGAGGCCACCCGCCGACCGGCTCTCCGCAACCGGCTGACACAAACCGTCCGCGTCAACTTCGACGAGAGCGCCCGGTTCCACCAAGAGGCGGGCCTGCCGGGCGACAGGGACGCCTTCCTGGTGCTCTACCTGGCCATGACGGGCCTGCTGCTG
The DNA here is from genome assembly GCF_055563255.1 of Streptomyces sp. NPDC002958. Taxonomy (NCBI): domain Bacteria; kingdom Bacillati; phylum Actinomycetota; class Actinomycetes; order Kitasatosporales; family Streptomycetaceae; genus Streptomyces; species Streptomyces sp. NPDC002958. The sequence goes on from NZ_JBVHDS010000005.1 coordinate 238,929, forward strand.
GAGCACTTCACCCTGCCCGCCGTACTCACCGGCCCTGAGGGCGACCTCCGGGCCGAGACCACCTTGAACCGCCTGGTGGAGACGGTGGTCATGCGCGTTGTTCCGCCGTCGTGAACCGCCGGAGGCCGTCGAAGACCCTCTCCCAGGTCGGGCTGGCCACCGCCGAGTGGGTCGACTGGTACAACCACAGCCGACTCCACGGTGAGATCGGCCACGTCCCACCCGCCGAATACGAAGCCAGCCACTACCAAGCAACCACAAAACCCCACGTCACAACCACCGTCTGAGATCTCTACGAACCCGGGGCGGTTCAATCTGCGAAGAGCAGCCACGCGAGCTCCATACGCGACTCGTAGATCACATGGTCCCGGACCGTCGTCGACCAGTACGTTCCGGAATAGTGCTTCTGGCCCCTGTACCAGCGAAAGGTCCGCCACGGAGCAGCCGAACCCAGCAGATCGACAGAAGCACCCAACCGCTCTTTGTCTTCGGCGACTTCAGCCGCCGCGGCAACGAACGCTGACAGTGACGCGCGACCGTCCATGGTGCACTCCCAGCCCGAGCGCTCGTACGAGAGCCACGTTGCCGAGGGATTGCCCATTGCCCATGGACGGTCCGACTCGCGATCAGACCACCCAAACGGGTGACCGCTCCGACCAGGAGGTCTCAGATTCGCGGCCGTTCGGTTCTCGCTTGGCCATCGTTCGTGAGATTCGGCCACGAAATTTGAGACCCTACAAACCGCGTGCTCAGGTCTGTGCCATGTCCACGAAGCGTGAGTAGTGGCCCTGGAAGGCCACGGTGATCGTCGCTGTCGGGCCGTTACGGTGCTTGGCCACGATCAGGTCGGCCTCGCCGGCGCGGGGGGACTCCTTCTCGTACGCGTCCTCGCGGTGGAGCAGGATCACCATGTCGGCGTCCTGCTCGATGGAGCCGGATTCACGCAGGTCGGAAACCATCGGCTTCTTGTCCGTGCGCTGTTCGGGGCCTCGGTTCAGCTGAGAGAGCGCGATGACCGGGAGCTGCAGTTCCTTCGCCAGCAGCTTGAGGTTTCGGGACATGTCCGAGACCTCCTGCTGGCGGCTCTCGGCACGCTTCGAGCCGCCGGACTGCATCAGCTGCAGATAGTCGATGACCACGAGCTTGAGGTCATTGCGCTGCTTGAGCCGGCGGCACTTCGCCCGGATCTCCATCATGGAGAGGTTCGGGGAGTCGTCGATATAGAGCGGGGCGGCCGAGACATCCGGCATCCGGCGGGCCAGTCGTGTCCAGTCCTCGTCGGTCATGGTGCCGGAACGCATGTGGTGCAGCGCCACCCGTGCCTCGGCCGAGAGCAGTCGCATCGCGATCTCGTTACGCCCCATTTCCAGGGAGAAGATCACGCTGGGCAGGTTGCTCTTGATCGAACAGGCCCGCGCGAAGTCCAGCGCCAGCGTGGACTTACCCATGGCCGGACGGGCCGCGATGACGACCATCTGGCCCGGGTGCAGGCCGTTCGTCAGGGCATCGAGGTCGGTGAAGCCGGTCGGCACCCCGGTCATCTCGCCGCTGCGCGAACCGATCGCCTCGATCTCGTCGAGAGCACCCTCCATGATGTCGCCGAGCGGCAGGTAGTCCTCGCTGGTGCGCTGCTCGGTGACGGCGTAGATCTCTGCCTGCGCGGAGTTCACGATGTCGTCGACATCGCCGTCGGCCGCGTATCCCATCTGCGTGATCTTCGTACCGGCTTCGACGAGCCGTCTCAGAACCGCCCGTTCGTGAACGATCTCCGCGTAGTACGAAGCATTGGCCGCGGTCGGCACGGATTGGACGAGGGTGTGCAGATACGGAGCTCCGCCCACCTTGGTGATCTCACCGCGCTTGACCAGTTCGGCCGCCACCGTGATCGGGTCTGCCGGCTCGCCCTTGGCATAGAGGTCGAGGATCGCCTGGTAGACGGTCTCGTGGGCGGGGCGGTAGAAGTCGTGCCCCTTGATGATCTCCACGACGTCGGCGATGGCGTCCTTGGAAAGGAGCATGCCACCGAGGACCGATTGCTCGGCATCGAGGTCCTGAGGCGGCACCCGCTCGAAACCGGGGGAACCGCCCTCCCATCCACCGCTCTCCCTGCCGCGTTCGTGCTGCTCACCACGGTCCCGGCCTTCGCCGCGGCGAGGGCGGGAAACGGGCAGACGGTCACTGGGACCGGTGTCGGCCCAGGGGTCGTCCAAAGGCTCAGGAATGCTCACCGGGCCACCTCCTCCCGTCCGCTCCGCGGACCTCGCCGTGCCACTCTTTCTTACGGCACAGCACCGACAAACAAGCCGCCCGACTCCGGATCCGACGCGTCGAGTTCTGCGGGGTTCCAGGGCCGGAACGGAGTGCGGGCGCCGGACCACGTTAGGCCGCTCAGCACCGTCAGCCAATCTGGTTATCCACAGGGCATGTGGACGACGGACCAGATGCTGTGGAGAACTCTGCAGAACCTGTGCACGGAGCAGGGGACAGCGCTGTGGACAAACTCATAGCACCCATACCATCAGCGCCCTGACCTGGGCTTTCTCCATCCACGGGCTGTGGGGGAGAAAAACTTTCCGAGTCGGCACAAGATCACGAAAAACAGCGCACAGGAGAACGCCGAGCCCCAGGAAATGTAAGGACTGAATAGGCATTGCATCCATTACCTGTGGAAGATTAGATTGGCCCCCGTGATCCAGGCCCCCGCAACCCCGCCGCCCAGTCGTCGACGGCACGACCGCGAGATCATCTCGCTCGCCGTCCCTGCCTTCGGCGCACTCGTCGCCGAGCCGCTCTTCGTGATGGTCGACAGTGCCATCGTCGGCCATCTCGGCACACCGCAGCTGGCCGGTCTGGCCGTTGCCGCAGCCCTACTGACCACCGCCGTCAGCATCTTCGTATTTCTCGCGTACGCCACCACCGCAGCAGTGGCTCGGCGGGTCGGAGCCGGCGATCTGACCTCCGCGATCCGGCAGGGCATGGATGGCATCTGGCTGGCCCTCCTGCTCGGCATCTTCGTCATCGCCATCACGCTCCCCACCGCCCCCTGGCTCGTGGACGTCTTCGGCGCCTCCGACACCGCAGCCCCCTACGCCATCACGTATCTGAGGATCTCCAGCCTCGGCATCCCGGCCATGCTCGTGGTGATGGCCGCGACCGGCGTACTCCGCGGACTGCAGGACACCAGAACCCCGCTCTATGTCGCCCTCGGAGGCTTCGCGGCCAACGGGGCCCTCAATGCGGGGCTCGTCTACGGTGCCGGACTCGGCATCGCCGGATCGGCGTGGGGCACCGTGATCGCGCAGGTCTCCATGGCCGCCGCCTATCTGATCGTGGTGGTCCGGGGAGCGCGTCGGCACGGCGCCTCGCTGCGTCCCGATGCCAAAGGCATCAGGACCAGCGCCCAGGCGGGCGTTCCGCTACTGGTCCGTACGCTGTCACTCCGCGCCGTCCTGCTGATCGCCACAGCCGTCGCCGCCCGTCTCGGCGACACCGAGATTGCCGCGCACCAGATCATCCTCTCGCTCTGGAGCCTGATGGCCTTCGCACTCGACGCCATCGCCATTGCAGGGCAGGCCATCATCGGCCGCTACCTGGGAGCCGATGACGCCAAAGGGGCACGCGAGGCATGCCGCCGCATGGTGCAGTGGGGCATCGCTTCCGGGGTGGTGTTCGGGGCACTGATCGTCCTCGCCCGTCCGCTGTTCCTTCCCTTGTTCACCGGCGACGCGTCCGTTCAGGACACTCTGTTCCCGGCGCTGCTGGTGGTGGCGCTGTCCCAGCCGATCGCCGGCGTGGTCTTCGTCCTGGACGGCGTGCTGATGGGTGCCGGAGACGGGCGATATCTGGCCTGGGCCATGCTCGTCACTCTGACGGTCTTCGCCCCGGTCGCTCTGCTGGTGCCGACGTTCGGCGGCGGCCTGACCTCGTTGTGGTGGGCGATGGCCCTGATGATGGCCGTCCGGATGGTGACGCTCTGGCTGCGCACCCGGTCGGGCAAGTGGATCGTCACCGGAGCCACCCGCTGAGCCACCGGCCGACGCCCCCCGTTTCACGTGAAACAGCGAAGGGCCGCACCCCGTGGGGTACGGCCCTTCATCTGCTCTGGTGAGCTGTGCCCTTAGGCAGCGACGACCTCGATGCCGAGCTGCGCAGCGACCTCGGGGTGCAGACGCACGGACACCTGGTGTCCGCCGAGCGTCTTGATCGGCGAGCCGAGCTCGACGCGACGCTTGTCGACGTCGGGGCCACCGGCGGCCTTGATCGCCGAGGCGATGTCGGCCGGCGTCACGGAGCCGAAGAGACGGCCGGCGTCGCCGGAGCGAACAGCCAGACGGACCTTCACGGCCTCGAGCTTGGTCTTGATCTCGTTGGCCTGCTCGATCGTGGCGATCTCGTGGATCTTGCGGGCGCGGCGGATCTGCGCCACGTCCTTCTCGCCGCCCTTGGTCCAGCGGATGGCAAAGCCACGCGGAACCAGGTAGTTACGGGCGTACCCGTCCTTGACGTCGACGACGTCGCCCGCAGCACCGAGGCCGGAGACCTCGTGGGTGAGGATGATCTTCATGATTCGGTCACCCTTCCCTTATCGCGCGGTGGACGTGTAGGGCAGCAGCGCCATCTCACGGCTGTTCTTGACTGCCGTGGCGACGTCACGCTGGTGCTGCGTGCAGTTGCCGGTCACGCGGCGGGCACGGATCTTGCCGCGGTCGGAAATGAACTTCCGCAGCATGTTCGTGTCCTTGTAGTCCACGTACTGGGTCTTGTCCTTGCAGAACGCGCAGACCTTCTTCTTAGGCTTGCGCACAGGCGGCTTCGCCATGGTGTTTCTCCTGTGTGATCAAGAAGTGGGGGTACGAGCTGCCCTAGAAGGGAGGCTCGTCCGAGTAGCCGCCGCCGGAGCCGCCGGAGCTTCCGCCCCAACCGCCTCCGCCGCCCTGCTGGCCCCCGCCCTGCTGGCCGCCGGCAGGCGCGCTCGTGGCCCACGGGTCGTCGGCGGGAGCGCCGCCACCACCCTGCTGGCCACCGCCACCGGGACCGCCGCCCCAGTTGCCGCCGCCCTGCTGGCCGCCGCCGTATCCACCCTGGCCGCCCTGACCACCGCGACCAGTGGTCTTGGTGACCTTGGCCGTGGCGTTCTTGAGACTGGGGCCGACTTCCTCGACGTCCAGCTCGTAGACCGTGCGCTTGACGCCCTCGCGGTCTTCGTACGACCGCTGCTTCAGCCGGCCCTGCACGACTACGCGCATGCCTCGCTGGAGCGACTCGGCGACGTTCTCCGCCGCCTGCCGCCAGACCGAGCAGGTGAGGAACAGGCCTTCGCCGTCCTTCCACTCATTGGTCTGCCGGTCGAAGATGCGGGGAGTGGACGCGACACGGAACTTCGCGACCGCCGCACCGGACGGGGTGAAGCGCAGCTCGGGGTCGTCGACGAGATTGCCGACGACCGTGATGACGGTCTCGCCTGCCATGGGTGAACCTCTCGGCGGGGATTGCTTCTGGCTGCTTGCTGCTACTCGAACCCGATGACCGCTGAGCTAGATGCTCAGTGGATCTCGGGACGGAGGACCTTGGTCCGGAGGACCGACTCGTTCAGGTTCATCTGGCGGTCGAGCTCCTTGACGATCGCAGGCTCGGCCTGCAGATCGATGACCGAGTAGATGCCCTCGGGCTTCTTCTTGATCTCGTAAGCGAGACGACGACGGCCCCAGGTGTCGACCTTCTCAACCTTTCCGTTGCCCTCACGGACGACGGAGAGGAAGTTCTCGATCAGCGGGGAGACAGCGCGCTCCTCGAGATCGGGGTCGAGGATGACCATCACCTCGTAGTGACGCATGTGGAACCCACCTCCTTTGGACTCAGCGGCCACGGTCGTTCCGTGGCAGGAGGGTCGTGATGCGTAAAGCAACAGTGTCTCCGAGTAAAACAGCCACCACTGACAACACCCTCCGTCGAGAGGAAGCTGATGTGCTGGCCTGGGCAGACACCGGTGCAGACGTTACAGACTACCCGCACACCGGCTTCCGGTTGAAATCCGGTGCTCAGGAGACGCAATCTGGACACACCGGGTATGAGCGGCGCCACAATGCGCCGCCTTTCGGCCAGGAGGTACTCCATGGCACAGGCAACACGACCCCGTCCTCCCGTTTCTCTTCTCGCCACGGACGGCAAGCCCCATCCCCTCCAGCAAACCCTGGTGGCGGTGACTCTGGTCCTCGGTGCGCTCGCCTTCGTGACGGCGATGTTCCACAGCCTGCATCTGATCAGTTCGTGGGCCGGGCTCATCGGGATCCTCACGGCTGCGTACGGGCAGTACATCTCGGTGACCACGCGCGAGAGGTTCCCGCTGATCGTCGGTATGGGCGCGTGCGCCATCGGGTTCTTCCTGGGCATGGCCCACGGCGGCCTCTTCGGCGGCGTGGTGAGCTGATTTCCGACAGACGCAACCGGACAGCCGGATACGCGGGCCCGGCGCGAGGACCCTTGTACGGGCTCCTCGCGCCGAGCCCGTGTACAAGGACGGGCCATCCGGGTCCCGGCGGGACGGGACCGGCAAGGTCCCATAGGGCCAGACGGCGCGCTCCCCGGTCGCAGTAGGCTTCGGCGCGAGAGCCGGAGCCCCTGACCGATGGGGACACACCTGCCGAGGAGCGCCCCGCATGAGCCTGACCCTGAGGACCATCAGCCGAGAGCAGCATCTGGCGTACATCCAGAATCTGTCTGCGGCGAGTCACTGCCAGGTCCCGGCATGGGCTGATGTGAAGACCGAATGGCGCTCGGAGAATCTAGGATGGTTCGACAAGAGCGGCGAGTTGGTCGGTGCCGGTCTGGTGCTGTACCGCCAGTTGCCCAAGATCAAGCGGTACCTCGCGTACCTTCCCGAGGGCCCGGTCATCAACTGGCACGCCCCCAACCTGGACGACTGGCTGCAGCCGATGCTGGCGCATCTCAAGCAGCAGGGCGCCTTCTCCGTGAAGATGGGCCCGCCGGTCGTCATCCGCCGCTGGGACGCGGCCGCCATCAAGTCCGGTATCCAGGACCCCGATGTGAAGCGCCTGCGCGATGTCGAGGCCACCCACATCGAGCCGCGCGCCTTCGAAGTCTCGGACCGGCTGCGGAAGATGGGCTGGCAGCAGGGCGAGGACGGCGGCGCCGGATTCGGTGACGTACAACCGCGCTATGTCTTCCAGGTCCCGCTGGCCAACCGGTCGCTCGAAGATGTCCTCAAGGGCTTCAACCAGCTGTGGCGACGCAATATCAAGAAGGCCGAGAAGGCCGGCGTCGAGGTCGTCCAGGGCAGTTACGAGGACCTCGCCGAATGGCAGCGGCTGTACGAGATCACCGCCGTCCGCGACCACTTCCGGCCGCGCCCGCTCTCTTATTTCCAGCGCATGTGGACGGTGCTCAATTCCGAGGACCCCAACCGCATGCGGCTCTATTTCGCGCGGCACAACGGCGTGAACCTGTCCGCGGCGACGATGCTCGTCGTCGGTGGCCACGTCTGGTACTCGTACGGCGCGTCCGACAACATCGGACGCGAGGTCCGGCCCTCGAACGCGATGCAGTGGCGCATGCTGCGCGACTCGTACGCGATGGGCGCGACCGTCTACGACCTGCGCGGTATCAGCGACTCGCTCGACGAGACGGACCACCTCTTCGGTCTGATCCAGTTCAAGGTCGGTACCGGCGGCGAAGCCGTCGAGTACATCGGCGAGTGGGACTTCCCGCTCAACAAGCTGCTGCACAAGGCGCTCGACATCTACATGTCGCGCCGCTGATACGCGTCGTCCCGCTGACGAAACCGGCTCCATTCGTTTCAATGGGGACTTCGACTCCGCACACCTCCCACACACCGCAACCACCAGAAGGGTTCCGGACCGGCCATGGCGCTCTCCCTCTACGTCGACACCGCGCGCTGGCGGGCGCACCAGAAATCCGTCCTCGACCAGTTCCCCAGCCTCGTCCCGGTCTGCAAGGGCAACGGATACGGCTTCGGTCACGAGCGGCTCGCCGACGAGGCCATCCGCTTCGGCTCCGACATGCTCGCCGTCGGCACCACCTATGAGGCGGCTCGCATCAAGGACTGGTTCAGCGGCGATCTGCTGGTCCTCACCCCGTTCCGCCGGGGCGAGGAGCCGGTGCCGCTGCCCGACCGTGTCATCCGGTCCGTCTCCTCCGTGGACGGCGTGCACGCCCTGGTGGGCGCACGGGTCGTCATCGAGTGCATGAGCTCGATGAAGCGCCACGGTGTCAAGGAGGAGGAGCTCGGGCAGCTGCACGCCGCCATCGAGGACGTACGCCTCGAAGGCTTCGCCCTGCACCTGCCGCTGGACCGCACCGACGGCTCGGACGCGGTCGAGGAAGTCATCGGCTGGATGGACCGGCTGCGCGCGGCCCGGCTGCCGTTGCACACCATGTTCGTCAGCCATCTGCGCGCCGAGGAGCTCGGCCGGCTCCAGCAGCAGTTCCCGCAGACCCGTTTCCGCGCCCGCATCGGTACCCGGCTGTGGCTCGGCGACCACGAGGCGACGGAGTACCGGGGCGCCGTTCTGGACGTCACGCGTGTCGTCAAGGGCGACCGTTTCGGCTACCGCCAGCAGAAGGCCGCCTCGGACGGCTGGCTGGTGGTCGTCGCGGGCGGTACGTCGCACGGTGTGGGCCTGGAGGCCCCGAAGGCCCTGCACGGTGTGATGCCGCGCGCCAAGGGCGTCGCCCGCGCGGGCCTGGCCACCGTCAACCGCAACCTGTCCCCGTTCGTCTGGGCGGGCAAGCAGCGCTGGTTCGCCGAACCGCCGCACATGCAGGTGTCGATCCTGTTCGTCCCCTCGGACGCGCAGGAGCCCAAGGTCGGCGACGAGCTGGTGGCCCATCTGCGCCACACGACCACCCAGTTCGACCGCCTCGTCGACCGGTAGGAAGGCGCCGGGACGCTCTCCGGGGCCGCGGCCCCGGAGAGACCCGTCTCAGTCGGCCGGTCCGTGCTCCGCGCCCCATTCCACCCGCGGCCCTTCACCAGCGGGAACGGCATGCCGCGCCGCCCGCCCCAGTACGAATACGTCCTGGGCCCCGTCGAGCACCCCGCCGGACGGATCGTCCGACCCGTCGCGTCGTACGACGTCCCGCTCCGGCTTGAGGATGTCGCGTACGACAACGGCACAGAGGTACAGCGTGCCCAGCAGATGCAGGATGATCGCCAGCTGGTACCCCTCCGTGGGCAGCCCCTGGTGCTTGTCCCCACTCGTCGTGTACGCGAGGTACATCCAGATGCCCAGGAAGTACATGACCTCGCACGCCTGCCAGATCAGGAAGTCGCGCCAGCGCGGCCTGGCCAGGGCGGCCAGGGGGATCAGCCACAGCACGTACTGCGGCGAATAGACCTTGTTGACGAGGATGAACGCGGCGACGACGAGAAAGGCGAGTTGCGCGAAACGTGGCCTGCGCGGCGCCATCAGCGTCAGCGCACCGATGGCTGCGCACAACAGGAGCGTCACCAGTGTCGAGACGGTGTTGACGGTCGCGACCTCGAAGGTCTCTCCGGTGCGCTGGGTGACGATCAGCCACCATGAGCCGAAGTCGATGCCCCGTTCCTCGCTGAATGTGTAGAACTTCTTCCACCCCTCGGGTGCGAAGACCATCACCGGCAGATTCACCACCAGCCAGGACACCGCCGCCCCGAGCGTCGCCAAGCCGAACTCCCGCCATTTGCCCGCCCGCCAGCACAGCACGAAGACCGGCCCCAGCAGGAACACGGGATACAGCTTGGCGGCCGTGGCAAGCCCGATGAGGACGCCGAATGCCAGCACCCGTCCCCGGGACCACATGAGCATCGCCGCAGCCGTCAGCGCCACGGCCAGCAGGTCCCAGTTGATCGTCGCGGTGAGTGCGAAGGCCGGCGCGAGGGCGACCAGCAGCCCGTCCCAGGGGCGGCGCCGGTGTGTACGGGCGACACAGACGGCGGTGATCACGGCGCAGATCATCAGCATGCCCGCGTTGACCATCCAGTACATCTGCTCACGGTGCTGAATGGATCCGCCCGGTGTCAGCCAGGACGCGATCTGCATGAAGTACCCCGTCAGGACGGGGTACTCCAGGTACTGCATGTCGCCGGGCAGCCGGTCGAAGTAGGGCACGAGACCGTCGGAGAAACCACGTCCGGTGAAGAGATGCGGAATGTCCGAGTAGCAGGCATGCGTGTACTGCGAACCGGCGCCCCTGAACCACGCCCAGTTGTAACAGGGCAGCTTCTGCACCATGCCCAGCGCGAACATCCCGAGAGCCACCAGCGCGATGCTCCCCACAGGCGTGAGTGCCGTGCTGCCGAGCCGTGTCCAGCGCCCCGACCGACCGCCGATCAGTTCGCTGCCGGCCGCGGCGATCTCGTCCTGGTGCGTGGGCCGTACGACGGGCCGCTCCGGGTGCACACTCGTGTCTTCTGCGCTTGGCATGCCGCTCATCCTGCCGTACGGGACTGTGGGAACGACGAGGGCCGCCGCACCGTGTGGTGCGGCGGCCCTCATGACCAGGTCCGGTCGGCCGGATCGCCGGTCCACCCGGCGGACGGGCGTTGACCGGCAGGGCGAATGTCAACCGGCAGGGCGGGTGTCAACCGGCAGAGCCCCCGATGAATCCGTCGTTCCCACCATTGCCATTGCCGTTGCCGTTGCCGCCGCTGTCGCCACCCGGTGGTGAGGCTGTCGTCGACGGGCTGCCGCTGGGACCACCGTCGACTCCGCCATTCGACGCGCCGTTGTTGGTCCCGCCATTGTTGTTCTGGCAGTCCCAGTCCCATGCGCTACAGCTGTCGCTGGGATCGGGCGTCGGGGACGGGCTCATCGAGGGCGACTCGGACGCCGACGCGGACGGCGAGGGCGACTCCACCGCGGTGGGCGACGGCTTGGGGCTCTGCGCGCCGCCACCGTAGACCGTCTCACCGATCGGCATCGGCTTCGGGAACGTCTCGACTTTCTGACCCTGCATCGCCTCCGCCATGTAGTCGTGCCAGATCTGAGCCGGGAACGAGGCACCGTGGATCGTCTCCTCACCACCCGTGCCGTACATCTTCTCGAACTTGCGGTTCGTGTTCTTCTCGTCGTCGTCCAGCCGGTACATGCTGATGGCCGTGGACAACTGCGGGGTGTAGCCGACGAACCAGGCCGACTTGTTGTCGTCCGTCGTACCCGTCTTGCCCGCCACGTCACGGCCGGGGAGCTGCGCCGGGGTACCGGTTCCCTTCTCGACGACGTTCTTCAGGACGTCGGTGACGTTGTCGGCGATGTCGGCATCGAAGGCACGCTTGGGGACGCCCTTGTGCCGGTAGATGGTTTCGCCCTTGAGCTTTACCTCGGTGACCGAGTAGGGCTCGCGCTGCTGTCCGCTGTCGGCGAAGGTCGCGTACGCACCGGCCATACGGATCGCACTGGGCGAGGACGTACCGATGGAGAACGACGGCACATGCGAATCCGCCATGCTCTCGTCGTCCTTGAGCCCCGCAGCGATGGCGATGTCCTTCACCTTGTCGGTGCCGACGTCCATGCCGAGCTGTACGTACGGAGAGTTGGCGGACCACTGCATCGCCTCACGAAGGGTGATGTTGCCCCTCGACTCATGGCCGTCGTTGGCCTGCAGCCACTGCTTGCCGTTCTCGTCGGTCCAGATCTGGCCGTTGTATTCCTTGATCTTCAGGTTGTCGTCGGCGTTGTAGATGCTCAGCGGCGAGACCTTGTCGCGCTGCGCATCACCCTGGTCCGGCCCGAGCAAGGGGTCACGCTTGCCGTACTCCATCGCTGCCGCCAGTACGAACGGCTTGAAGGTCGAACCGACTTGCGCACCTGTGGGGTTGGCGTTGTTGGTGTAGTGCTTGGTCGCGTCCTGACCGCCGTAGATCGCCACGATGGCACCGGTCTTGGGATCCACCGACCCGCCGCCGAACTGTACGTGAGTATCCGTCTCAGGACGCTTATCCGGATCGATCTTTTTGTCGTAGACCTTCTGGACCGCGGCTTCGAGCTCCTTGACCTTCTTCTTGTTGAACGTGGTGTGGATCTCGTAGCCGCCCTGGGCCAGCGTGTCCGCCGTCATATCCTTGACGTTGTTCAGGGCGTACGACTTGGCGAGGTCAACCAGGTAGCCGGTCTGACCGCCCAGCTGGGCGCTCTTTTTCGGCGGAACGGGCATCGGGAACTCGGTGTACTTGTCGCGCTCCGCCTGCGAGAGGCGCTTGTCCTTCACCTCTTCGTTGAGGATCCACTCCCACCGTTCCTTGGCCCGTGCGGTGTTCTTCTCCTTGGTGGCTTCCTCCGGATCCACTTCGGGGACGCCCGCCGGGTCGAAGTAGGTAGCGCCCTTGAGCAGCGTGGCCAGGAACGCACACTCGCTCGGGTTCAGGTCCTCGGCGTCCTTGTTGTAGTACGTACGGGCCGCCGCCTGGAGTCCCCAGGCACCTCGCCCGTAGGAGGAGATGTTCAGGTAGTCACGGATGATGTCCTTCTTGTCCTTCTCGTTGGTGACCTTGAGCGTGATGAAGAATTCCTGGAACTTCCGGCTCAGGGTCTGGTCCTGGGTCAGGTAGGAGTTCTTCACGTACTGCTGGGTGATCGTCGATCCACCCTGGACCTGGCCGCCGGTCGCCATGTTGAACAGAGCACGGGCGATGCCCATGGGGTCAATGCCCAGGTCATGCTCGAAGGACTTGTTCTCAGCGGAGATGACCGCGTTCCGCATGGCTTCGGGGATCTTCTCGTAACCGATGATCTGACGGTTGACCTCACCGCCCGTGGCGACCATCTGCGTGCCGTCGTCCCAGAAATAGACGTTGTTCTGCGCTTCCGCGGTTTTTTTCACATCGGGCGTTTCGACCGTCGCGTAAGCGAGGCCGCCCAGTCCCATGAGCAGGCCCAGGAAGCCGACACAGAGGCTGGAGACCAGCTTCCACGACGGCACCCAGCGCCGCACACCGTACTTCCCGGCACGCGGGTAGTCGATGAAGCGCTTCTTGGCAGGCCGCTGACTTCCGCGGCCGCGCCCCCTGCCCGGGCCCTCGTGTCCGCCCTCGCCGCCACCGCGGCGACGACTACCGCCGCCGCTGCCACCACGGCTCCCGCCGCCACGCTGGGCGGCTCGTCGAGCCTCGGCACGGCCGCCGTACGGGCTGTCCCCGCCAGGCGAAGCGGATGGTGAATCGGAAGTTACTTCACGTGACGGTGCGGCGCGGCGTCCTGCGGACTGCTGGGCGGCTCGTCTGGCCGCTGCACGTCCGCCACCTTGCGGTTGCGGCGTTTTGCGACGGTGCTCGCTCATGGAACGACTACTCCTCGGGCAGGCGAGAGCGCCTGGAAGCGGCAGTTGAGATCCGGTCCCCCCGAATTACGGACCAGCCCTGCGACAGGCTCATCCGCAGTGCATCCGGCAAGTCCGCGAAGACTGACGCATACGGGCGTCTCACGGTTCCCGGTGGTCTGCATGCCGCACAGACTACGCACGGTCAAAGCCCTCCTAGAGCCGAACTTCACCCCAAACAACGCAAGTCGGCGCCTATGAATTCACGATGTGACGCCGTTCACGATGTCCCCCCTTGTCGCAGAGCGACGACCGATCTATCGTCATGATGTATCGAGTCGATACATCAGCTCGGTACATCGGCCCGGCACAGGGTTCCGCAACAGCACTCGAAGAAGGAGGCGGCGAGGTTGAGCAGACGCTCCGGCATCCTCGAATTCGCCGTTCTCGGTCTGCTCCGCGAATCCCCGATGCACGGGTACGAGCTGCGCAAACGCCTCAACACCTCGTTGGGGATCTTCCGCGCCTTCAGCTACGGCACCCTTTACCCCTGCCTCAAGACGCTGGTCGCCAACGGCTGGTTGATCGAGGAGCCGGGAAACGCCCCGGCCGACCTTCCGCCCGCCGGTCGTCCGATCGCCCCCACCTCGTCACTGGCCGGGCGTCGCGCCAAGATCGTCTACCGGCTGACGGCAGAAGGTAAGGAGCACTTCGAGGAACTGCTCTCGCACACCGGCCCCGACTCCTGGGAGGACGAGCACTTCGCAGCCCGCTTCGCCTTCTTCGGGCAGACGGAGCACGAAGTGCGGATGCGGGTGCTGGAGGGCCGACGCAGCCGGCTTGAGGAGCGCCTGGAGAAGATGCGGGCCTCTCTGGCCCGCACCCGCGAGCGCCTCGACGACTACACACTCGAGCTGCAGCGACACGGCATGGAGTCCGTGGAGCGCGAAGTGCGCTGGCTGAACGAGCTCATCGAGAGCGAGCGGTCGGGACGGGATCAGCGACGATCCTCGCCCGGGAGTGAAGCTCAGCAGAACACAGCAGGAGAGACGGACGGCCTGCCCCGGCACCGGGGTAACACCCCGCCGGATCCGTCCGACGACACCTCAGGGTGATGTCCCCGCAGATCCGCGGGGCTTCATCGGAAACATCCATTACACACAGGGAGCAACCGGAATGGGTTCGGTTCGCGTAGCCATCGTCGGCGTGGGCAACTGCGCCGCCTCGCTGGTCCAGGGCGTCGAGTACTACAAGGACGCCGATCCGGCCGGCAAGGTGCCCGGTCTGATGCACGTCCAGTTCGGCGACTACCACGTGCGGGACGTCGAATTCGTCGCCGCCTTCGACGTCGACGCGAAGAAGGTCGGCCTCGACCTCGCGGACGCCATCGGTGCCAGCGAGAACAACACCATCAAGCTCTGCGACGTGCCGAACTCCGGCTTCACCGTCCAGCGCGGCCACACCCACGACGGCCTGGGCAAGTACTATCGCCAGACCATCGAGGAGTCGGCCGAGGCCCCGGTCGACATCGTCCAGGTGCTCAAGGACCGCAAGGTCGACGTCCTCGTCTGCTACCTGCCGGTCGGCTCCGAGGTCGCTGCGAAGTTCTACGCGCAGTGCGCCATCGACGCCAAGGTCGCGTTCGTCAACGCTCTCCCGGTCTTCATCGCCGGCACCAAGGAGTGGGCGGACAAGTTCACCGAGGCCGGTGTCCCGATCGTCGGCGACGACATCAAGTCGCAGGTCGGCGCCACCATCACGCACCGTGTGATGGCGAAGCTCTTCGAGGACCGGGGCGTCGTCCTGGACCGCACGATGCAGCTGAACGTCGGCGGCAACATGGACTTCAAGAACATGCTCGAGCGTGAGCGACTGGAGTCCAAGAAGATCTCCAAGACGCAGGCCGTCACCTCCCAGATCCGTGACCGCGAGCTCGGTGCGGGCAACGTCCACATCGGTCCGTCGGACTACGTGGCCTGGCTGGACGACCGCAAGTGGGCGTACGTGCGCCTCGAGGGCCGCGCCTTCGGTGACGTTCCGCTGAACCTGGAGTACAAGCTCGAGGTCTGGGACTCCCCGAACTCCGCCGGTGTCATCATCGACGCCGTCCGCGCCGCGAAGATCGCCAAGGACCGCGGTATCGGTGGCCCGATCCTCTCTGCTTCCTCGTACTTCATGAAGTCGCCGCCGGTCCAGTACTTCGACGACGAGGCCCGCGAGAACGTCGAGAAGTTCATCAAGGGCGAGGTCGCCAACTGACGCGACCGGACACGGTGCGTCGGCGCGGATCGGAGAAGAGCGGCAACGCTCCTGCCTTCCGCACCGTTGAGGGTCCCCGGGTAATCCGCCCGGGGACCCTCAACGTATGTGACTCTTGATCACATGCCCGTCGTAGGTGATCTGCGCGTACTTCTGCGCCTTCGGAATTTCCGTCGTCTGCTCGCCGTACGACTCCTCTCCCAGTCGGCCGACGGCGTCTACCAGGTGGCGCTGGCGGCTCACGTCGTCTTCTCCCCGGAGAAACAGGCATCGGCGGGGGCCATCGCCTCCGCAATGGCCGTGCTGCTGCTGCCCTACTCACTCATCGGCCCCTTTGCCGGCGTTCTGCTGGACCGCTGGCCACGCCGTCAGGTCTTCCTGTACGGCAATCTGCTGCGCGCCGCACTCGCCTGCTGCACCGCGCTCCTGATCCTCGGCTCCGCACCCGACTGGCTCTTCTACGCCTCCGCGCTGTGCGTCACCGCGGTCAACCGCTTCGTGCTGGCCGGCCTCTCGGCCGCGCTGCCGCGTGTCGTCGACAGGGACCGGCTGGTGGTGGCGAACTCGCTCTCACCGACCGCAGGCACGCTCGCCGCCACGGCCGGCGGTGGCCTCGCCTTCATCGTGCGGCTGCTACTTGCCGACTCCGATGCGGCGGTGGTGCTGCTGGGCGCGGCTCTCTACCTCGCTTCGGCGCTGGCATCCCTGAGCCTTTCCATCCGGCTCCTCGGACCGGATCAGGACGGGAATCGCATCCGATTGAGGAAGGCTCTGGCCACCACCGCACGGGGGCTCGCCGACGGGCTGCGCCATCTGGCGGAACGAAAGCAGGCCACCCGGGCGCTGGCCGCCATGACCGTGATCCGCTTCTGCTACGGGGCGCTGACCGTGATGGTGTTGATGTTGTCCCGGTACGCCTGGTCCGACAGCGAATCCGAAGGCCTGGCCCTCCTCGGACTGGCAGTGGGGATCTCCGGTGCGGGGTTCTTCGCGGCGGCCGTGGTGACACCTTGGGCGGTGGGGTGGCTCGGCCGGTTCCGCTGGATGGCGGTGTGCGCGACAGCGGCCGCCGTCCTCGAACCCGCGCTGGGGTTGTGGTTCATCCCCGTACCGATACTCGTTGCGGCGTTCATCCTCGGACTCGTCACCCAGGGGGCGAAGATCGCGACGGACACGGTGGTGCAGACCTCGGTGGACGACGCCTTCCGCGGCCGGGTTTTCTCCCTCTACGACGTGCTGTTCAACGTGGCGTTCGTGGGCGCTGCCGCAGTCTCCGCCCTGATGCTGCCTCCTGACGGGCAGTCGTTCATGGTGGTGATCGGGGTAGCCGTGCTCTATGCGGTCATCGCCGTACTGCTGTTCCGGTGGAGCCGCACCGGGTGCGGTCATGTTTCACGTGAAACATGACCGCACCCGTTCCTCGCCGCTACCGGGCGAGCCTCCAGCGCCCTCAGTTCTGCGCAGCCCACCACTCCTTGAGCTTCTCGACCGCCATGTCATGCCCCATCGGCCCATGTTCCAGCCGCAGCTCCAGCAAGAACGCATAGGCCTTACCGATCACCGGCCCGGGGCCGACACCCAGGGTCTTCATGATCTCGTTGCCGTCCAGGTCGGGCCGGATGGCATCCAGCTCCTCCTGCTCCTGCAACTGCGCAATGCGCTCCTCGAGCCCGTCATAGATTCGCGAGAGGGCAGCAGCCTTGCGCTTGTTCCGCGTGGTGCAGTCCGAGCGGGTCAGCTTGTGCAGCCGCTCCAGCAGGGGGCCCGCATCACGCACATACCGGCGCACCGCGGAGTCGGTCCACTCTCCGTCGCCGTAGCCATGAAAGCGCAGATGAAGCTCCACGAGCTTCGCGACGTCCTTGACCATGTCATTGGAGTACTTGAGTGCCGCCATCCGCTTCTTGACCATTTTGGCGCCCACCACCTCGTGGTGATGGAACGAGACGCGCCCGTCCTTCTCGAAGCGGCGCGTCCTCGGCTTGCCGATGTCATGGAGGAGAGCGGCAAGGCGCAGAACCAGATCAGGACCGTCCTCCTCCAGGTCGACCGCCTGCTCCAGGACGGTCAGCGAGTGCTCGTAGACATCCTTGTGGCGGTGATGCTCGTCACTTTCCAGGCGCAGAGCGGGGAGCTCCGGCAGCACCTGCTGCGCCAGCCCCGTATCGACGAGCAGTGCCAGACCCTTGCGGGGGTTGGGGGAGAGCAACAGCTTGTTGAGCTCCTCCCTGACCCGCTCGGCGGAGACGATGTCGATGCGCCCAGCCATTTCCGTCATCGCCGTGACCACGTCGGGGGCGACATCGAAGTCCAGCTGCCCGGCGAAGCGAGCAGCACGCAGCATGCGCAGTGGATCGTCGGAGAACGACTCCTCGGGTGTGCCTGGAGTGCGCAGTACACGCTCGGCCAGGTCCTCACGACCCCCATGCGGATCGATGAAGTCCTTCTGCGGAAGCGCGACGGCCATCGCGTTGACCGTGAAGTCACGACGGACGAGGTCTTCCTCGATGGAGTCGCCGTAGGACACCTCGGGCTTGCGCGAGGTCCTGTCGTACGCCTCCGACCTGTATGTGGTGACTTCGATCTGGTAGCCGTCCTTCTGGACACCCACTGTGCCGAAGGCGATTCCGACCTCCCATACCGAGTCGGCCCACGGCCGGACGATCTTCAGTACGGCCTCGGGGCGGGCGTCGGTCGTGAAGTCCAGGTCGTTCCCGAGCCTGCCGAGAAGCGCGTCCCGGACCGAGCCACCGACCAGAGCGAGACCGAATCCGGCATCCTGGAAACGGCGGGCGAGATCGTCGGCGACCGGGGACACCCGCAGCAGTTCACTGACTGCGCGGTGCTGCACCTGGGTCAGGGCACGGGAGCTGTCTTCATTGGCGTTCGACACAACAGAAAAGGGTACGTGCCCGGACCGGCCGGGTCGCCCTGGTTTCGTCCCGCCCTGCGAGACTCTTCCGATCATGAAGCGGACTCCCCAGCACTTGGCGCCCACGCACATCGTTACCATGCGGGGACGCAGCACCGACAACCATCGACACCAGATGACGACGACGAGGGACGGGTAGGCGCGTGGCCGAGGCGGCAGACACTCAGGGGATCGGTCCCTCTCCTGCCCGCCGGTGGCTGCGGCGCACAGTCTCCTTGATCATCGGGGCGCCGCTCGTCGCAGCTCTGTTGGCCGGACCGACCGCGCCCGCCGCACAGGCCGACGGGACCGCCAAGGCCCCCACCGGCTCCGAAACAGTCAGTGTGTCCTTGAACACCGTGACTCCGAGCGCACCGGTGAAGGGGGACACGCTGACCGTCTCCGGCACCGTGACCAACAACGGCCAGGACACGATCACGGAGGCAGAGGTCGACCTGCGAGTGGGCCCGAGGCTCGTCGACAGGACATCGATCGACGCCGCCGCCAAGCGCACCAGTTACGTACCCGGCAGCGACCCTGCGCCACTCGGCGGCAAGTACACGGTGAAGTTCGCGAAGCTCCCTTCCGGACTCAGCCAGGACTTCACGCTGTCCGTCCCGGTCGGCAAACTGGGGCTCGGCGACGACGGCGTCTACCAGCTCGGTGTCTCGGTGTCGGGGCAGACCTCCCGCGCCCCGCACCAGGTGTTGGGGATCCAGCGCACCTTCCTGCCCTGGCAGGAGGAGGAGCGTGACTCCAAGACGCAAGTCACCTACCTCTGGCCACTCATCTCATCGGCCCATGTCACTGCCGTGACCGGCTCCGACGATCAGCAGACGCCTGTGTTCGCGGACGACGACCTGGCCGCCGAACTCGCTCCGGGCGGACGCCTCGAACAGCTGGTCTCGCTGGGCAGCGCACTGCCCGTGACGTGGGTCATCGACCCGGATCTGCTGGCCAGCGTCGATGCGATGACGACGGACTACCGCGTCAAGTCCGGCGACACCACCGTCGCCGGGAAGAACCAGGACGTCGCCAAGCAGTGGCTCACCTCGCTGGAGGCCGCGGTCTCGGACAGCGAGGTCGTCGCGCTGCCGTTCGCCGACCCCGATCTGGCGTCCATCGCCCACCGCGGCAAGAACGTCTCGGGCACCCTCAGCCACCTGCAGACCGCCACTGAGGCCGCCGGGACAACGGTGCAGACCATCTTGCATGTGAAGCCGTCGACCGACTTCGCGTGGCCCGTCGACGGGGCGATCGACCCGTCGATCGTCGATGTCGCCACCTCGGCGGGCGCCGACAACGTGATCACCCGCAGCGACAGCCTCCAGGAGACCGGGGGTCTGCCGTACACGCCGACCGCGGCCCGGCCGATCGGCGGCGGCACCACCGCGGTCGTCTCCGACGCCCAGCTCTCCACAGCCTTCCAGGGCGATATGTCGAAGGCGGAGAACTCCACCCTCGCCGTGCAGGAATTCCTCGCTCAGACCCTCGCTCTGACCGAGCAGGACACAAACACGGAACGAAGCATCGTCGTCGCACCGCAGCGGATGCCGACGGTCGCCCAGGCCCATTCGATGGCCAGTGCCCTGCACGCCCTCGACGACGAACGCTGGACACAGCCCCTCGGGCTCGTGGACGCGGCCGAGGAGAAGCCCGACGCGAACGCCACGACCAGCGTCCCCGGGTCCTCGAAGTACCCCAAGGAGCTCCGCAGTCAGGAGCTGCCCACCCAGGCGTTCCAGGACATCAAGTCCATCCAGGTCTCGCTCAACAACTTCCAGGTCATCCTCACCCAGCCCGAGCGGGTGGTGACCCCCTTCGGCAATGCGATCAACCGGTCCATGTCGACTTCGTGGCGTGGCAGGCCGCCGGAGGCCCAGCAGTACCGGGACTCGGTACGCACCTATCTGCAGGGCCTCATCAACGAGGTTCAGCTCATCTCGAAGTCGGACGTCACCCTGTCCGGCCGCAGCGCCACGATCCCCGTGACTGTGCAGAACAGGCTGTTGCAGGACGTGGACCATCTGGTCCTTCGGCTGAAGTCGGAGAACGCGACCCGGCTCAAGCTGGACGACGGCGGGGCCGTGGCGGAGCGGCCGATCCGGATCGCCGGTGGCCACAGCCAGTCCGTGAAGTTCGACGCCGCGGCCAACGTCAATGGCCAGGTGCAGATGACCGCACAGCTCTACACCGAGGACGGCACGCCGTACGGCGGAGAGATGGCCTTCACCGTGAAGGTCTCCGAAATCACCCCGACCGTGCTGCTGGTGATCGCCGGCGGGCTGCTGCTTCTGGTCCTCGCGGGCATCAGGATGTACACCCATCGCAAGCGGGCCAACGCGGGCGGCACGGCCGGGGACGACGGCGGTGAACCCGAGCAGCCGAGTGACCCGACACCGGACACCGGTCCGGAAAGCGGGGAGCCGCCGGGCTCGGGTGAGAAAGTGGAACGTTGAGCGATGTCTGTCGCGGCCGGTCGGCCGGGGACGATGAGGTGGGGTTTCGATGAACGCGCCGTACGACGGTGACCGCGGTCAGGGTGCGGACGGAGCCGGGTCTTCCGGCGGGCCCACGATGCCTCCCGGACCTGGCCGCGTTCCGCCGGTGCCCGATCCGTATCTGCAGGCCGCGTACGACCACGATCCCTACCGGGCCCAGGATCTGTCCCTCCAGGACCCGGTGGCCGAGGCGCTGTACGACCGCGCCGCGCACCCGCCGCCACCCCCTGGCACCTACCAGCAGCCCCACCCGCTCTACCAGCAGCCGCCCGCGGCGCAGTACGCACCCGATCCGCGTATCTGGGCACAGACCCCGCCTCCCGAGCCCGACGGCCCGTCCCGGCACCTGCCGTACGGCGATGACCCGGCGACCACCCAGTTCGTCGGGGTGGACGATCTCGTCAGCCAGGCGTCCCAGGACCACGATCAGCCGGATGCCTTCGCGCACCTGTTCCGGGACCAGGAGGGCCCGACAGGATCCTCCCCCGTTCCGCCCCAGCCCGAACCGGTCCCGGCGCCCGCACCGCCCAAGTCCGGCGGCCGGGCCTCCGGCCTGCTGAAGTCCAGCGCGGTGATGGCAGCCGGCACGCTCGTGTCCCGGCTCACCGGATTCGTCCGCAGCCTCGTGATCACCGCGGCGCTCGGTGCGGCACTACTCGGCGACAGTTTCACCATCGCGTACACGCTGCCGACGATGATCTACATCCTCACCGTCGGTGGCGGGCTGAACTCGGTCTTCGTTCCCCAGCTCGTGCGATCCATGAAGGAAGACGAGGACGGCGGCGAGGCCTACGCCAACCGCCTGCTGACTCTCGTGATGGTCGCGCTCGGTGTGATTGTCGCGATCTCGGTGTTCGCCGCTCCGTTGCTGATCCACATGATGTCGCCGACGATCGCCAGGCACGAGGCGGCCAACAGCGTCGCCGTGACATTCGCGCGGTACTGCCTGCCGACCATCTTCTTCATGGGCGTGCATGTCGTGATGGGGCAGATTCTCAATGCCCGCGGCAGGTTCGGCGCGATGATGTGGACCCCGGTCCTCAACAACATCGTCATGATCTTCACGTTCGGCATGTTCATCTGGGTCTACGGCACTTCCGCCGAGTCCCAGATGGGGGTCGAGACGATCCCGCCGGAGGGCGTCCGACTCCTGGGCATCGGCACGCTGCTCGGTCTGGTCGTCCAAGCCCTGGCCATGATCCCGTATCTGCGTGAGGCCGGATTCCGTTTCCGCCCGCGCTTCGACTGGAAAGGGCACGGGCTCGGCAAGACGATCAAGCTGGCCAAGTGGACCGTCCTGTTCGTCCTGGCCAACCAGGCAGGTGTGCTCGTCGTCACCCAGCTCGCGACATCGGCGGGCGAGCTGTCCGGCAAGGACGGCACCGGCATCCTCGCGTACTCCAACGCCCAGCTCATCTGGGGCATGCCGCAGGCGATCATCACCGTGTCGGTCATGGCGGCCCTGCTGCCCCGCATCTCCCGCGCCGCCCACGACAACGACCCGGGCGCCGTCCGCGACGACATCTCTCAGGGACTGCGGAACTCGGCCGTGGCGATCGTGCCGGTGGCCTTCATGTTCCTCGCTCTCGGCCTGCCGATGTGCACCCTTCTGTACGCCTCCGCGGGCACCGAAGCCGCCCGCTCCATGGGCTTCATCCTCATGGCATTCGGTCTCGGTCTGATCCCGTACTCCGTGCAGTACGTGGTGCTGCGAGGCTTCTACGCCTACGAGGACACCCGGACGCCCTTCTACAACACGGTCATCGTCGCCGCGGTCAACGCGGCCGCTTCGGCCCTCTGCTACGTGGTTCTGCCGGCCCAGTGGGCCGTGGTCGGCATGGCCGCCTCCTATGGACTCGCCTACGCCGTCGGCGTGGGCATCGCCTGGCGACGGCTGCGGAACCGGCTGGGCGGCGATCTGGATGGCGCCCGTGTCGTACGCACCTACGCCCGTCTGTGCCTGGCCGCCATCCCGGCAGCGGTGCTCGGCGGCGGCGTCGGCTTCGCTGTTCTCCACGGCCTCGGCGAAGACGCCTTCGGGTCACTCGTCGCGCTGATCTGCGGCGGGGCCGTTCTGCTGGGCGTTTTCTTCGTAGCCGCCAAGAGGATGCGGATCGAAGAGATCAACGGCATGGTCGGCATGGTCCGAGGACGGCTCGGGCGCTGAGGATCACTGGCCCGCACAACCATCACCGCCCTTTGCGTGTCGTGCATAGCGCCGGAGTGTGGGCACAATTGGCGTGACTGTGCAGAGCTGGCTGGCATCGCGCAACGGATGGGGAGGCAGGAACGACGGTGGCGGAACGTAGCACGGCTGCCGTCGACGTGGCCGACAACAGCGGTGATGAACCGCTGGCCGCCAAGGCGGACGAGGCCACGACCGACGGGACGGCAGAAGCTCAGGACACAACGGGCACAAAGCCGCAGAACACGGACGGTGAGCGCATCAGCACCGAGACCGCCCTGCCGACGCCTGATCTGCACAGCGGGCACAAACTGGCCAGACGCTACCGGCTCGAAGAGTGCGTCACCCGTCTGGACGGATTCAGCAGCTGGCGCGCTGTCGACGAGAAACTGCGCCGCGCGGTGGGCGTCCATCTGCTCCCCGCCGACCACCCCCGGGCCCGCTCCGTGCTGGCCGCCGCCCGATCCTCCGCACTGCTCGGCGACCCACGCTTCGTGCAGGTACTCGACGCGGTGGAAGAGGACGACCTCGTCTATGTCGTCCATGAATGGCTCCCCGACGCCACCGAGCTCACTTCTCTGCTGGCCGCGGGTCCGATGGACGCACATGACGCGTACCAGCTCGTCAGCCAGGTCTCCCAGGCCATGGCAGCCGCACATCGAGAAGGTCTCGCGCATCTCAGGCTCACCCCGGGGGCGGTGCTGCGAAGCTCGACCGGGCAGTACCGGATCCGTGGCCTTGCGGTGAACGCCGCCCTGCGCGGTATCACCGCCGACGGTCCGCAGCGTGCGGACACCGAGGCGATCGGCGCCCTGCTCTACGCCGCGCTGACCCAGCGCTGGCCGTACGAGACCGACGCCTACGGCCTGTCCGGGCTGCCCAAGGAAGTGGGGCTGATCGCCCCCGACCAGGTGCGGGCCGGCGTCCACCGCGGCCTTTCCGAGCTCGCCATGCGTGCACTCGTCAATGACGGCGCCACTGCCTCCCGGCAGGAGCAGCCGTGCACCACCCCGGACGAGCTGGCCAAGGCCGTTGCCGCGATGCCCCGCATCCGCCCTCCGGAGCCCGCCTTCACAGCGCCCCCGGAGTACCAGCGCACGACGTACCAGCAAGGCACCTACGGACGCCCGCCCACAGGCCCCGGCGCCGCCCCTCAGCCCGTGATCGCCGTACCCCCGGCCCCGCTCCAGAGCCGCACCGGCAAGGTCCTCAAGTGGGCGGTGTCCGCGCTGCTCATCGCCGCACTGGGCCTCGGCAGCTGGCAACTCGCCGAGACGCTCCTCGACCGCCGCAACGACTCGGGGAGCGACGACACCACACAGACCACCCCGAAGAACGGCGACAACAGGGCCCCGGCCCCGCTCAAGCCGCTGCGGATCGCCGATGCGACGGAGTTCATGCCCAGTGGTTCGGGAATGAAGCCGGAAGACGCACCTAAGGCCATCGACGGCGATGCGAGTACCGCCTGGATCACTTACCGCTACGAGGGCTACGCGAACTTCGGCAACCTCGCCCCCCGCAGGGACGGCAGCGGCATAGTCGTCGATCTGGGCAGCGTTCAGGACGTCGCCGGCATCAAGGCCAAGATGTACCGCAGCGGGCAGAAGGCCGAAGTGCTCGCAGCCGATGCCGGCGCCTCCGCCCCGTCGTCCCTCGCGGACTTCCCTCAGCGCCTCACGAAGCTCGGAACCGTGGGGAGCGATCTGAAGACGACCTTGGACAAGCCCGTACGGACCCGCTACATCCTGATCCATGTCACCGAACTGCCATCGGACGGAACAGCCGACGGCTACCGGGGCGGAATCTCGGAGATCTCCGTACTCAGCTGACGGAGACGGCCGGTGGGAAGCCCCCTCCCACCGGCCTTTCGCGCAACCGGCCCGACCTGCTCAGTCGATCGCATCCCCACGCCGGACTGTGCATCTTCTGCCCTCTGCCCCTGCTCACTCGAATCGTGATAGACAGACGCACCTTGACGCAGAAAGAGGGAGGGAGGGGAGGTGGCCGCCGAGCCGTCAGAACCACTCAGCGACTCAGACCTCCTCGCTCGCCATGTGGCCGGTGAACCCGACGCCTTCGGCGAGCTCGTACGACGCCACCGCGACCGGCTGTGGGCCGTGGCACTACGGACCCTGGGCGACCGCGAGGAAGCCGCCGACGCCGTCCAGGACGCCCTGGTCTCCGCCTTCCGGGCCGCTCACACCTTCCGCGGTCAATCCGCCGTCACCACCTGGCTGCACCGCATCACCGTCAATGCCTGCCTCGACCGGGTCCGCAAGGCAGCCACTCGCAAGACCTCACCGGTCGATGACACCGAACGATTCGAGCAGCTCCTTGAGCCCCATGAGTCCGCGGAGGCACCGGCGGAGCGCCAGGATCTGCACCGCGAGCTCCTGGCCGCACTCGCAACCCTCCCCGCCGAGCAACGTGCCGCACTTGTCCTCGTGGACATGCAGGGCTACCCCGTGGCCGAGGCGGCACGCATCCTCGATGTACCGACAGGCACTGTGAAGAGCCGCTGTGCCCGGGGCCGGTCCCGGCTGGCTCCTCTGCTCACACATTTACGCAGTGAGGGCGCAGAAGCCGCGGAACCCGCTGCGGGAAGGAACCCGACGCCGCGCGCATCCGTCCCACCCGCATCGGGGCCGAGGGACGCCAGTACAAGCGATCCTGCTGCAGTGAAGGGCGGAGGTGGGCGCGCATGACATCAACGACCGACACGACCCAGCACCCGGATGTCTC
Source organism: Streptomyces sp. NPDC002958 (assembly GCF_055563255.1). Lineage (NCBI taxonomy): Bacteria > Bacillati > Actinomycetota > Actinomycetes > Kitasatosporales > Streptomycetaceae > Streptomyces > Streptomyces sp. NPDC002958. Next base: position 264,799 of record NZ_JBVHDS010000005.1, read on the forward strand.
GGAGATCTCCGACCTCACGGAAGAGCTCCTCCCGCCGTCACGTGCGGCAGAGGTACGCGGCCATGTGGACAAGTGCGAACTCTGCGGTGATGTCCATGCATCCCTCATAGAGATCCGCGAACTCCTCGGCACTGTGCCTGCGCCACAGCACATGCCCGACGACATCGCAGGCCGCATCGACGCTGCACTCGCCGCAGAAGCTCTCAGCACCGCGGTACCCGATGGCCCGGCGCATGTTTCACGTGAAACAGAACTTTCCATCGCGCAGAAACCGGACGCAGGATCCAGTCACCCGGACCGTCCCGCAGGACACCCCAGGACCACCACCGGCCCTGGCCGCCGACCGGCCCGGCGCCGCCGCCGCCGCCGCGCAATCGTGCTCGGCACCGCTCTCGGTGCAGCCGTGGTCGGTGTGAGCGTCTTCATCCTGCAGAGCGTCCAGCCGTCCCAGGAGGCCGCCAGCCTCAAGGCGGCGGACCGCGGCTCCAGCTCCGCGGCAAAAGACGCAGCAGCCTTCTCGGAGTCCACACTCGAAGACCGGGTACAGACGCTCCTTCTGAGCGCCGGCACGAAGCCGTCGAGTTCGGACGGTGTCGGCGCTCAGAAGCAGGCACCCTCCGTCGCGACGGAGCCGACGCCCAAGAGCGACACTCCCGCCTCCGAGTCACCGCGAACGCCATTGCGCGCACCCACCGTGTCCATCCCACTCTGTGTGGAGCGGGGCATCGGGCGGAACACTGCGGCCCTCGCCGTCGAAGAAGGCACGTACGAAGGCACGGATGCGTTCCTCGTCGTCCTGCCGCACCCCTCCGAAGCGACCCGCGTCCAGGCATATGTCGTCGACGCGGCCTGCATCCGGGAAAAGCCCGCCGCCAAGGGGAAGCTACTTCTCACCCGCACCTACGCGCGCCCCTGAGAATCGCCCCGCACCCCGCCCCGGCACGGTCGGGAATGCATCCCCCGTAGGATCCGTTGGGTGGGGTGAGAGTCGTTGAACCGGCCCCAGTAGGCGTGGACAGTAGGCAGTCTGCAGAGACGAGGAAGAAACCCGTGAGCGACGTCCGTAATGTGATCATCATCGGCTCCGGCCCCGCGGGCTACACGGCCGCTCTTTACACCGCACGCGCCTCACTGAAGCCGCTGGTGTTCGAGGGCGCCGTCACCGCCGGTGGCGCGCTGATGAACACCACCGACGTGGAGAACTTCCCGGGCTTCCAGGACGGGATCATGGGCCCCGAGCTCATGGACAACATGCGTGCCCAGGCCGAACGCTTCGGCGCCGAGCTCGTCCCCGACGATGTCGTCTCCGTGAACCTCGCTGGAGACATCAAGACGGTCACCGACACTGCCGGCACGGTGCACCGCGCCAAGGCGGTCATCGTGACGACCGGCTCCCAGCACCGCAAGCTCGGTCTGCCCAACGAGGACGCCCTCTCCGGACGCGGCGTCTCCTGGTGCGCCACCTGTGACGGCTTCTTTTTCAAGGACCAGGACATCGCCGTGGTCGGCGGCGGCGACACCGCGATGGAGGAGGCGACCTTCCTTTCGCGCTTCGCCAAGTCGGTCACCATCGTCCACCGCCGCGACTCGCTGCGTGCCTCCAAGGCCATGCAGGACCGCGCCTTCGCCGACCCGAAGATCAAGTTCGCCTGGGACAGCGAGGTTGCCGCAGTTCACGGCGAGCAGAAGCTGTCCGGCTTGACCCTTCGGAACACCAAGACCGGCGAGACGTCCGAGCTCGCCGTGACCGGCCTGTTCATCGCGGTGGGCCACGACCCGCGCACCGAGCTCTTCAAGGGCCAGCTCGACCTCGACGACGAGGGCTACCTCAAGGTCGAAGCTCCCTCGACGCACACCAACCTCACCGGTGTCTTTGGCGCCGGTGACGTCGTCGACCACACCTACCGGCAGGCCATCACCGCTGCCGGCACGGGCTGCTCGGCCGCTCTCGACGCCGAGCGCTTCCTCGCTGCGCTCGCCGACGAAGAGAAGGCGGCTGCGGCCACCGTCTGATCCACGCCTCTCACCCCACACCCCAAGAAGTTAAGGAGGTCGCCGTGGCCGGCGCCCTGAAGAACGTGACCGACGACTCCTTCGACGAGGTCGTCCTGAAGAGCGACAAGCCTGTGCTGGTGGACTTCTGGGCCGCCTGGTGCGGTCCGTGTCGCCAGATCGCCCCGTCCCTGGAGGCCATCGCTGCTGAGCACGGCGACCAGATCGAGATCGTCAAGCTCAACATCGACGAGAACCCGGGCACGGCTGCCAAGTACGGCGTCATGTCCATCCCGACGCTGAACGTCTACCAGGGCGGCGAGGTCGCCAAGACCATCGTCGGCGCCAAGCCGAAGGCCGCAATCCTCCGCGACCTCGAAGGCTTCATCGGCCAGTAGGACCGTGGTCCTATCTGTTTCACGTGAAACGGGTCCATCCCCTCGAGGGGATGGACCCGTTTCATGTTGCACGTGTACTCGGATCACAGCGGCCGCAGCGCCGGCTCCTTCTGGACGGCACCCAGGAGCCGGTCCAGTGCCAGCTCGACGTCTTCCTTCCAGGAGAGCGTCGTACGCAGTTCCAGTCTCAGCCGCGGATGAACGGGATGCGGCCGTACGGTCTTGAAGCCCACCGCCAGTAGATGATCTGCGGGAAGCACACAGGCGGGCTCCTTCCACCGGGCGTCCCCGAAAGCTTCGATCGCCTTGAATCCCCGACGCAGCAGATCCTTGGCAACTGTCTGCACCATGACCCGGCCCAGCCCCTGCCCCTGGTATCCAGGCACGATCCAGGCAGTCATCAACTGCACGGCATCGGGGGAGACCGGGCTCGTCGGAAAGGCCGTCGAGCGCGGTACGTAAGCCGGTGGCGCATAGAGAACGAAGCCCGCCGGCACATCGTCGACATAGACGACGCGGCCGCACGATCCCCACTCCAGCAGAACGGCCGAGATCCATGCCTCTTTCTCCAGCTCGGGTCTTCCTGCCTTTACCGCAGCTTCCCCGCTGACCGGATCAAGCTCCCAGAAGACACACGAGCGGCAACGTCTGGGGAGATCGGAAAGGTTGTCCAGTGTGAGCGGTACGAGCCGACGCCCCATGAAGGCTGTTCCTCGCTTCCTTCGCCCGCCGCATCGCGTGCGACAGTCAGTGCACTCCGTTTGAGGAGCAGGCTGCCGACGAACCCTCCGACAGCCCCCAGGCCCAGGCCCAGCCCTACTGTCACCAGTCGGCTGCGACTCACTGATCGCATGGCCCTCCCTCCACCGAGGTGGCCCAAGACGGATGTGCCATACCAGAACGCATCGTATCCACCCAGAGATAAAGCTGACACCGAGAGAAAGCAAAAGGGCGGGTTGTGTCCAGGCATCCACCCGAACACAACCCGCCCCACAGCCCGTCCGACGGAGGTCAGCCGTCGTCGCCCTCGGCAGGGTCCTCAGAGGGTGCCCGATCCAGCACGCGCCCCTCACCCGGTGCCAGGCTGCCGAGAATGCGGTCCAGATCCTCCATCGATGCGAACTCGACGACGATCTTTCCCTTCTTCTGGCCGAGGTCGACCTTCACCCTGGTCTCGAAGCGGTCCGAGAGCCGGGAGGCAAGATCGGACAGCGCAGGCGACACCCGGCCGCCGGCCCGCGGCCCCTTGGCCTTGGCAGTGTTCGTGGGACTGGAGCCCATGAGGGTCACAATTTCTTCGACCGCACGCACCGACAGCCCCTCGGCGACAATGCGATGTGCCAGCCTGTCCTGCTCCTCCGAGTCGTCCACGGACAGCAGCGCCCGTGCATGACCGGCCGACAGCACCCCGGCCGCGACCCTCCGCTGCACCGGAGGCGACAGCCTCAGCAGTCGCAGCGTGTTGGACACCTGCGGGCGGGAACGCCCGATCCGGTCGGCCAACTGGTCATGCGTGCACTTGAAGTCCTTGAGCAGCTGGTCGTACGCGGCTGCCTCTTCCAATGGGTTCAGCTGAGCCCGGTGAAGATTTTCCAGGAGCGCGTCCAGCAGTAGCTTCTCGTCGTCCGTGGCCCGGACGATGGCCGGAATACGCTCCAGACCCGCCTCACGGCAGGCCCTCCAGCGCCGCTCACCCATGATGAGCTCATAGCGCTCCGGACCCGTCTTCCGCACCACAACGGGCTGAAGAAGACCCACCTCCTTGATGGAGGTCACCAACTCGGCAAGTGCGTCCTCGTCAAACACCTCACGGGGCTGACGAGGATTCGGGGTGATCGAGCCGAGAAGAACCTCGGCAAAGTACGCCCCGGCAGCTCCCGCCGACACTGCGGCCGCCTCGGGCTCCAAAACCGGCCCACTCGGCTCCGGCACCACCGGAGCAGCCGCAAGAGTAGCCACCTTCGCGGCGGCCACTCCCCGCTCTGCCGTCATGACAGGACTCGCCCCGGGAGAGGCCGAACCCACCCCCGTGGACGGCACCTGCTTCTCCTGCGGAGCGGCGGGGATCAGGGCACCTAGCCCACGCCCCAACCCTCTTCGACGCTCACTCACTGAATCCCCTCCGAAATGCTCTGCTGGCTGTTCCCACTGCCCGTGTGGGCATGCTGGGCCTCGTACTGCACCCCGACACCCCGCAGGGCGATCTCACGCGCCGCTTCGAGGTAGGACAGCGACCCGCTCGAACCCGGGTCGTAGGTCAGCACGGTCTGCCCATAGCTCGGTGCCTCCGAGATCCGCACCGACCGCGGAATGCTCGTCCGCAGCACCTCCTTGCCGAAGTGGCTGCGCACCTCCTCCGCGACCTGCGAAGCGAGCCTGGTCCTGCCGTCGTACATGGTGAGCAGAATCGTCGACACATGAAGGTCGGGATTGAGATGCCCCCGCACCAGGTCCACATTGCGCAGCAACTGCCCCAACCCTTCCAGCGCGTAGTACTCGCACTGGATAGGGATCAGCACCTCGGCACCGGCGACCATGGCATTGACCGTCAGCAGACCGAGCGAAGGCGGGCAGTCGATAAGAATGTAGTCCAGCGGCTGCTCATACGCCTGGATCGCCCGCTGCAGTCGACTCTCACGCGCCACCAGCGACACCAGCTCGATCTCCGCACCGGCGAGATCGATGGTGGCGGGGGCGCAGAAGAGGCCTTCGACATCCGGAACAGGCTGAACCACCTCGGAGAGCGGCCTGCTCTCCACCAGGACGTCATAGATGGAGGGGACTTCGGCATGGTGATCAATACCCAAAGCCGTAGAGGCGTTCCCCTGCGGGTCAAGGTCGACGACCAGAACGCGTGCGCCATGAAGCGCAAGCGAGGCAGCAAGGTTGACCGTCGTGGTCGTCTTGCCCACCCCGCCCTTCTGATTGGCCACCACCATGACGCGCGTCCGGTCAGGACGGGGCAGGCCCTCGCCGGCGCGGCCAAGGGCCTCGACCGCCAGCTGGGCCGCGCGACCGATGGGTGTGTCGTCCATCGGCGGCGGTGTTTCACGTGAAACACCCTCCCCCGCCGATTCGGTTCGGGGACCGGGGACCGGATCGGTCATCGGTCCCGCGATGTTGGCGTCGGACCGCAAGGATTCACTCTCCTCGACTTCAGGCTCACAATGAACAGAGCCTGCCATGCTTTCGGGGTCGTGAACCAGCGAGGCCCGCTCTTCTGTGGATGAATCCACTTCTGTGGACAACTCCGTAGCCCTAACGGGCCTGCGGTGCTGCGGCGCGGCAGCCGCGCGACCACGGCTGATGATCCCATGCAGCAGAGAGCGACGTTTCACGTGAAACACGATGCCCCTGCAGCGTAGCTACAGGGGCACGACACTCCGCGTGGGGTACGTATGACCGCTTGCCGGGACCATCACCGACAGATGGCTCGAACCGTATGTAACGGTCGATTCCACAGCGTGGCCAAACGCATCAGCGACGACGTCTCGCGCGGCTCGTCCTCGCGGCCTTGGCTCTCTTTGCGGCGAACCTCACACCGCCCGGACTCTCCCCGACCACCACGCGCACCACCGTGGACATCGGATCGACCACGCCTTCTCCGACCTGCAAGACCTCGGTCTCCACCACGCCGAGCTTACTCAAGGCCGCACGCGCGCCGGCGATCTCCTCCCCCGCGGTATCGCCTTTGAGCGCCAGCATCTCTCCGTACGGACGCAACAGCGGAACACCCCAGCCCGCCAGCCGATCCAGCGGCGCCACGGCCCGAGCCGTCACAACGTGAACCGGCTGAAGTGTCCCCAGAACCTCCTCGGCCCGACCACGCACAACCGTCACATGGTTCAGCCCCAGCAGCTCGACGACTTCCTGGAGGAAATTCGTCCGCCGCAGCAGGGGCTCCAGCAAGGTGATCTTGAGATCCGGACGCACCAGCGCCAGCGGAATCCCCGGAAGGCCCGCGCCGGAGCCCACATCGCAGACCGTGACGCCCTCAGGCACGACCTCGGAGAGCACCGCACAGTTCAGCAGATGCCGCTCCCACAGCCGCGGCACCTCACGCGGACCGATCAGCCCCCGCTTCACCCCGGCATCGGCCAGCAGTTCCGCGTACCGGACAGCCTCCGGGAAGAACTCACCGAAAACTGCCCGCGCCCCTTCGGGCGCCTGGGGAAGCTCTACTTCCGCCGTCACGGGAACCGTCCTTCCATACCGCACTAACGCACTGTGAATGGCTGACTATCAGGCTGACAAAGATCGGCCCCGCCTGCGAACAGACGGGGCCGACAGAACAAGGGTCCGGTCAGGCCGGGAGAACGACGACGAAGCGCTGCGGCTCCTCGCCCTCGGACTCGCTGCGCAGACCAGCGGCCGCAACCGCATCGTGCACAACCTTGCGTTCGAACGGGGTCATCGGGTCCAGCTTCACCGGCTCACCAGTGCTCTTGACCTCGTCCGCGGCCTTGGCACCCAGCTCGGCGAGCTCAGCCCGCTTCTTGGCCCGGAAGCCCGCGATGTCCAGCATCAGCCGACTGCGGTCACCGGTCTCCCGGTGCACAGCAAGCCGCGTCAGCTCCTGGAGCGCCTCCAGCACCTCACCGTCGCGGCCCACGAGCTTCTGCAGATCACGTGCCGAATCGCTGATGATCGAGACCGCGGCCCGGTCCGCCTCGACGTCCATGTCGATGTCACCGTCGAGATCGGCGATGTCGAGCAGGCCCTCAAGGTAGTCCGCTGCGATCTCACCCTCCTGCTCGAGGCGGGTCAGGGTGTCGCTGCCCTCAGCGGCCGTGGAGGTGGTGCCTTCCGTCACGGATGGACTCCTTCTTACTTCTTGGACGGGTGCTTGGGCCGCTGCGGACCCTTGCGTTGTCCGGACTTGGCTTGGCGTGAGGAGCCGGACGCGGGCTTACCCGCCGGCTTGGGCTTGTCGTCCTGCGATGCGTCCTTCTGCAGGGAGGTCTTGGATCCAGACTCGGTGGAATCGGTGTCCTTGGCCCCCGTCTGCTGGGCGGCACCGGTTTGACGCTGGGCCTTGGTCTGGCGCTTGGGCTGCTGGCGCCTCTGCGCAGCACCACCCTCGGACTCGGAAAGAGCCGTCTCGCTCTTGATCACCGTGCCGTCCTCCTGGGCGGCGAAGCCCAGCTTGGCCAGGCCCGTGATGAACTTCCGCTCGATGTCATTGCGGTCCGAGCCCTTGGACACGATCCGCTTGACCGTATTGCGCCGGGTCCTGCCGCGAACCTCACCGTGAGCGGTGACACTCTTCAGCAGACGTCCCAGGTACTGGTCCTGCGCCTTGCTGCCCGGAGTCGGGTTCTGGTTGATCACGTACATCTGCTGACCCATGGTCCAGACGTTGGTGGTCAGCCAGTAGACGAGGACACCGACGGGGAAGTTGATACCCATGACGGCGAACATCACCGGGAAGATGTACATCAGCATCTTCTGCTGCGTCATGTACGGCGTCTTGACCGTCAGGTCGACGTTCTTCGTCATCAGCTGGCGCTGGGTGAAGAACTGCGACGCCGACATCAACACGATCATGACCGCTGTGACGACCCGGACATCGGTCAGCGAAGCACCGAGGGCCTGGACCCTCTCTTCGCTGTCCATGAACTTGGCAGCGAGCGGAGCACCGAAGATGTGTGCCTGACGAGCGCTGTCGAGCAGCGCCTGGTCGATGACACCGATGGTCTGGCCCGAGGCGATGGACGAGAGCACGTGATACAGGGCGAAGAAGAACGGCGACTGCGCCAGGATGGGAAGGCACGAGGAGAGCGGGTTGGTACCCGTCTCCTTGTACAGCTTCATCATCTCTTCGGACTGACGCTGCTTGTCGCTCTTGTAGCGCTCCTGGATCGCCTTCATCTTCGGCTGGAGCACCTGCATGTTCCGGGTCGACTTGATCTGCTTGACGAAAAGCGGGATCAGACAAATCCGGATCATTACCACCAGGGACACGATGGACAGGCCCCAGGCCCACCCCGTGTCGGGGCCGAAGATCGCCCCGTACATCGTGTGGAACTGGACGATGACCCATGAAACAGGCCAGGTGATAACGCTGAACAGACTGGCAATCGTGTCCACTAATCAGGCTCCTTGAGCATTGGGCGAAGTCTCTGCGGCCGAGCTCGGGGGTTCGGAGACCGATCCCCGAGGAGGCACATCAGCGGCGGAGTCGCCGCCCTTGCCACCGCGCACGGCATTGCGCAGCAGCTCGTGCCAGCGCGGACGTTTGCGTGGTGGAACATGGTCCACGCCGCCGGGTGACCACGGATTGCACCTCAGGATGCGCCAAGCCGTCAGCGCGGTTCCCTTGATCGCTCCGTGCCGGTCGATCGCCGTATATCCATAGTGGGAACACGACGGGTAGTAACGGCAGACAGGCCCGAGAAGTGGGCTGATCGTCCACTGATACAGCTTGATAAGAGCCAGCAGCGGGTACTTCATCGCGCGCCCCCTCCCAGCAGCCGCTGCAGAGCGGCGTCCAGGTCTCGGGCCAGCTGTTCATGGTCGGCGTCGCCCGCTCCGGGCAGCGCTCGTACGACAACCAGGCTACCGGGGGGCAGCAGCGCCAGCCGTTCGCGGACCAAGTGGCGAAGCTTACGCTTCACCGCTGTGCGCACAACCGCTCCACCCACAGCTTTGCTGACAACGAAACCCGCACGCGGCGGGGAAGCATTCTCCCCAGTCACGTGCGGGTCGGTTGCACCGCTGCGTAGATGAACGACGAGTAGCGGGCGGCCGGCCCGGCGTCCTCGACGTACTGCGGTCGCGAAGTCCTCGCGCCGCCTCAGCCGATTCTCGGTAGGCAGCACGTCATGACCTGTAAGCGATCAGGCGGACAGGTTGGCGCGACCCTTGCCACGGCGGGACGCGAGGATCGCGCGGCCGGCACGGGTGCGCATACGCAGCCGGAAGCCGTGGGTCTTCGCGCGACGACGGTTGTTCGGCTGGAAGGTGCGCTTGCTCACTCGGGGGCTCCAGAAATGACTCGTGTGTTGGCGGGACATCGCCTGGCTGTCACCGTGCGCCCACGAGAGACTCGCGTAAACGCTCTAGTGCACCGCTTCACAATCACAGATCGTGATCTTTGCCCATCGGAGGCAGGCGGCAGCAGCCATCGACAACTCGACCTGGTCACGGTACGCGCGGCTACGCCATCCGGTCAAACCGGCTCCACAGCACCCCCCACTATGCACAGGCTGTGGACAACGACTTGAACCACGCGGGTCGGCCTGACTACCGTGGCTGAACTCCGGTTCTTTTTCTTCCTGCCTGCCGGTCCTCACCCATCCCGACCCATCCCGTCCCGAGAACCACATATTCGTGGGACCAGCGAGAGAGCGTGCCTTGTGGCTGACGTACCTGCCGATCTTGCCGCAGTGTGGCCACGAGTGCTGGAGCAACTCCTCGGGGAGGGCCAGCAGGGCATCGAGCCCAAGGACAAACAGTGGATCGAGCGCTGCCAGCCGCTCGCGCTGGTCGCCGACACGGCACTGCTCGCCGTCCCCAATGAATGGGGCAAGCGCGTCCTGGAAGGCCGGCTCGCGCCGCTCATCAGCGAGACACTGAGCCGCGAATGCGGCCGCCCGATCCGCATCGCGATCACCGTCGACGACTCCGCGGGCGACCCCCCGAGCCCGCCCGCGCCTCCGATGCACCAGTCCCAGCAGCTTCAGCAGCACCGCTACCAGGGACCGCAGCACGATGAGCGTCAGCACAACGACGCGTACGACGGATATGGACACCGGCCCACGGACGACGGCATGCCGACCGCCCGTCCCGCCTACCCCGACTACCAGCAGCAGCGCCCCGACCCCGGTGCGTGGCCGCGTACCCAGGAGGACCTCTCCTGGCAGCAGCCCCGGCTCGGCGGTTTCCAGGACCGCGACACCTCCGTGGAGCAGTGGCGCGAGCCGTACGCCGGCGGCCACCCCCAGCAGCCGCAGCACGACTACCGGTCGCAGCCGCCCGAGCGCCAGGGTTACGAACAACAACGCCCCGAGCGCCACGACATGCAGGACTCCCAGCACCGGCAGGGCGGCGCCGGCACCGGACGGCCCGGTGGCGCCACCGGGCCGATGGGCGCGCAGCCCGCCCCCACACCCGGCCCCGGCGAGCCGGCGGCCCGGCTGAATCCGAAGTACCTCTTCGACACCTTCGTCATCGGTGCGTCCAACCGATTCGCGCACGCCGCAGCGGTCGCGGTCGCCGAAGCGCCCGCCAAGGCGTACAACCCACTCTTCGTCTACGGGGAGTCCGGACTCGGCAAGACCCACCTGCTGCACGCCATCGGGCACTACGCCCGCAGCCTCTACCCGGGCACCCGGGTCCGGTACGTGAGCTCCGAGGAGTTCACCAACGAGTTCATCAACTCGATCCGCGACGGCAAGGGCGACACCTTCCGCAAGCGCTACCGCGATGTGGACATCCTGCTCGTCGACGACATCCAGTTCCTGGCAAGCAAGGAGTCGACGCAGGAGGAGTTCTTCCACACCTTCAATACGCTCCACAACGCCAACAAGCAGATCGTGCTGTCCTCGGACCGGCCGCCCAAGCAGCTGGTGACCCTGGAGGACCGGCTGCGGAACCGTTTCGAGTGGGGTCTGACCACGGATGTACAGCCGCCGGAACTGGAGACGCGGATCGCGATCCTCCGTAAGAAGGCGGTGCAGGAGCAGCTCAACGCCCCGCCTGAGGTCCTGGAATTCATCGCCTCCCGCATCTCCCGGAACATCAGGGAGTTGGAGGGGGCGCTGATCCGGGTCACGGCCTTCGCCAGCCTCAACCGTCAGCCGGTGGACCTCGGGCTGACCGAGCATGTGCTGAAGGATCTGATCCCGGGCGGCGAGGACTCGGCTCCGGAGATCACTGCGACGGCCATCATGGCGGCGACCGCGGACTACTTCGGACTGACGGTGGACGATCTCTGCGGAACCTCGCGCAGCCGCGTGCTGGTGACGGCCCGCCAGATCGCCATGTACCTCTGCCGGGAGCTGACCGATCTCTCACTGCCGAAGATCGGTGCGCAGTTCGGCGGCCGCGACCATACGACGGTGATGCACGCGGACCGGAAGATCCGCGCGCTGATGGCGGAGCGGCGCTCCATCTACAACCAGGTCACCGAGCTCACCAACCGCATCAAAAACGGCTGAGGGGCCGCCGGCACCCCGCTCCGTACGCGCCGGGAGGGAGCCCGGGGAACCCGCACAGGGTTCCCCGGGCTCCCTTATTCGTTGCCCAAAGCCCTCTCGGGGACCTTTCCAAAACACACCTGGAAGCCGCTCCGGGCAACTTTCCCAGCCGTCCGGAGCCCGCTCCAAGCCCGCCCGGAGCCCGCCCCGGTCCCGCCCGAAGCCTCGAAAGCCCCTTGCAGGGCCACCGAAGCCCGCTCCGAAACCCCCTGCGAAGCCGTCCTCCAACGCCCTGACGCAGTCGCGGTGTTCGAATACCCGGCGTCGGCGGTCCGTTCTCCACAGATCTGGGGAGATTTTCCCCTCCACAGCCTGGGGATCCAAAAGTTGTCCATATTGCTTCCACAGGGGCGACTGCCGATACTCCATCAGGCCAGGTCAAGAGGCTGGGGATTTGTGGTCAACAGTCATCCACAGCCTGTGGACAAAATATTCGTCCACAGGGAGCCGCTGATGTTGTCCACCGGCAGCCCACAGACCGGCCCGTGTTGTCCCCAGCTTTCTCGAGCTTCTCCACACCTCTGTCCACTGTTCGGCAACGCAACACCGCTCTTCACTGCGCCGAGTGAAAGGCGTCACACCAGGAGGGTCGGTTGGGCTGTGGGGAACGTGGGTAAAGCTGGGGACAGCCCTGGGGAGAAACCCCCCTGCCCTGTGCATCGGGTGTGCAGAACTTTCGCGTGTCCACAGAAGCGCCGGGTTGTCCACCGGTGCCACCCACAGGGTCGGTGGACAAAAAACTGAGCCTGACCTGCGGAAACGACGTTATCCACGGTTTCCACAGGCCCTACTACTACTGCCACCTAGAGTTAGCCCGGAATCCGCTTCAAAGTGGGGCCTGTGCACAACTCGGCGCCGAAGCTCTCCGGACCTCTTGTCGCGACTTGACCCCGAGCAGCACCGAGTGTCGGTGCCGTACGTCAGACTGGTCCCCGGCGTCCTCCCGCTGCCATCGGTGGGAGGCCCGATCAGACGACGAAGGCCAGCAGGGCGAGCGAGCAACAGCAGGAGGCGGTTCCGGTGAAGATCCGGGTGGAGCGCGATGTACTCGCGGAGGCTGTGGCCTGGGTGGCCCGTAGCCTCCCGGCCCGTCCGCCGGCGCCCGTTCTTGCGGGCCTTCTGCTGAAGGCTGAGGACGGCGCCCTCAGCTTCTCCAGCTTCGACTACGAGGTCTCGGCCCGGGTCTCGGTGGACGCCGAGGTCGAGGAGGACGGCACGGTGCTGGTCTCCGGCCGACTGCTCGCCGACATCTGCCGCGCCCTTCCCAACCGCCCTGTGGAGATTTCCACAGACGGTGTGCGGGCGACGGTGGTGTGCGGCTCCTCGCGATTCACACTCCACACCCTTCCTGTGGAGGAGTACCCGGCACTGCCTGAGATGCCGACCGCGACGGGCACGGTCCCCGGTGAGGTCTTCGCCTCGGCCGCCGCCCAGGTCGCCATCGCCGCAGGTCGTGACGACACGCTGCCGGTCCTGACCGGTGTGCGGATCGAGATCGAGGGCGAGACGGTCACGCTGGCCTCCACCGACCGCTACCGCTTCGCGGTCCGCGAGTTCCTGTGGAAGCCGGAGAACCCGGATGCCTCGGCGGTCGCCCTGGTGCCCGCCAAGACGCTGCTGGACACCGCCAAGGCGCTGACCAGCGGTGACACGGTGACTCTGGCGCTGTCCGGCTCGGGTGCCGGTGAGGGCCTGATCGGTTTCGAGGGCGCGGGCCGGCGTACGACCACGCGGCTGCTCGAAGGTGATCTGCCGAAGTACCGCACGCTGTTCCCCACCGAGTTCAACTCGGTCGCGGTCATCGAGACCGCTCCGTTCGTCGAGGCCGTCAAGCGTGTGGCGCTCGTCGCGGAGCGGAACACTCCGGTGCGGCTCAGCTTCGAGCAGGGTGTGCTGATCCTGGAGGCTGGTTCCAGCGACGATGCACAGGCTGTGGAGCGGGTCGACGCGGTGCTGGAGGGCGCCGACATCTCGATCGCCTTCAACCCGACCTTCCTGCTGGACGGGCTGAGCGCGATCGACTCCCCGGTCGCCCAGCTCTCCTTCACGACGTCCACCAAGCCTGCGCTGCTCAGCGGCCGCCCGGCCGTGGATGCCGAGGCGGATGAAACGTACAAGTACCTGATCATGCCGGTCCGCCTCTCCGGCTGATCCGGCCATCGGTTCTGCACCGGCAGTTCCCGACGGGCACGCTCAGCGCCGAGCATGCCCGTCGGTCTGTCTCCGGCCGGGCGTAGGCTCGGTCGTGGGTACGAATCGGCACAACGCTTAAGGAATCTCTGATGGAGCTCGGTCTCGTCGGCCTCGGCAAGATGGGCGGCAACATGCGCGAGCGCATCCGCCGCGCAGGCCACACCGTCATCGGTTACGACCGCAATCCGGACGTCTCCGATGTCGACAGCCTGGAAGAGCTTGTGGGCAAGCTGAAGGGCCCCCGGGTCGTCTGGGTAATGGTTCCGGCCGGCGCCCCGACCCAGGCCACCGTCGATGAGCTGGCGGGGCTCCTCTCGCCCGGTGACATCGTCGTGGACGGCGGGAACTCCCGCTGGACGGACGACGAGAAGCACGCGGTCGAGCTGGGCATCAAGGGCATCGGCTTCGTGGACTGCGGTGTCTCCGGCGGTGTTTGGGGCCTGGAAAACGGCTACGCGCTGATGTACGGCGGCGACGCCGAGAACGTGGCGAAGGTCCAGCCGATCTTCGACGCGCTGAAGCCCGAGGGTGACTTCGGTTCGGTCCACGCGGGCAAGGTCGGCGCCGGCCACTTCGCGAAGATGGTCCACAACGGCATCGAGTACGCCATGATGCAGGCCTACGCCGAGGGCTGGGAGCTCCTGGAGAAGGTCGACTCCGTCACCGATGTGCGCGAGGTCTTCCGGTCCTGGCAGGAGGGCACGGTCATCCGTTCCTGGCTGCTCGACCTGGCGGTCAACGCACTGGACGACGACGAGCACCTGGACAAGCTCCGTGGTTTCGCCGCCGACTCCGGTGAGGGCCGTTGGACGGTGGAGGCCGCGATCGACAACGCGGTGCCGCTGCCCGCGATCACGGCGTCGCTCTTCGCGCGATTCGCCTCGCGGCAGGACGACTCCCCGCAGATGAAGATGATTGCCGCGCTGCGCAACCAGTTCGGTGGCCACGCGGTCGAGAACAAGAAGTAACCGCAACGAGGAGCGGGCCGGGCCAGGGTGTCCGACCGACCCGTACCTACGGAGCACGGAGCAGGAAGCCGGGAAGGTCGGCTTACACCCATGCATGTCACGCATCTCTCGCTGGCCGACTTCCGCTCGTACGCCCGGGTCGAGGTACCTCTCGATCCGGGCGTCACCGCTTTCGTGGGGGCCAACGGCCAGGGCAAGACGAATCTGGTGGAGGCCGTCGGCTACCTTGCGACGCTCGGCAGCCATCGGGTCTCCTCCGATGCGCCGCTGGTGCGGATGGGAGCGGACCGGGCTGTCATCCGGGCTGCTGTCACGCAGGGCGAGCGTTCGCAGCTGGTCGAGCTGGAGCTCAACCCGGGCAAGGCCAATCGGGCCCGGATCAATAGATCGTCGCAGGTCAGGCCGCGTGATGTGCTGGGGATCGTACGTACCGTGCTGTTCGCGCCGGAGGATCTGGCGCTGGTCAAGGGGGACCCCGGCGAGCGTCGCCGTTTTCTCGACGAGCTGATCACGGCGCGTTCGCCGCGGATGGCGGGGGTGCGGTCGGACTACGAGCGGGTGCTGAAGCAGCGCAACACCTTGCTGAAGTCGGCGGCCATGGCGCGCAGGCACGGCGGCCGGTCGATGGATCTGTCCACGCTCGATGTGTGGGACCAGCATCTGGGCCGGGTGGGTGCGGAGCTGCTGGCGCAGCGACTGGAACTGATCGCTGCGTTGCAGCCGCTGGCGGACAAGGCGTATGGGGATGTGGCGCCGGGTGGTGGTCCGGTGGCGTTGGAATACCGGAGTTCGGTCGGTGCGGGGGTGGATCCGGCGCGTACGCGTGAGGAGCTGTACGAGCAGCTGATCGCGGCCCTGGTGGATGTGCGCAAGCAGGAGATCGAGCGGGGTGTGACGTTGGTCGGTCCGCACCGTGATGATCTGTTGTTGGGGTTGCGGGGGATGCCGGCCAAGGGATACGCGAGCCATGGTGAGTCCTGGTCGTATGCGTTGGCGCTTCGGCTGGCTTCGTACGATCTGCTGCGCAGTGAGGGCAATGAGCCGGTGCTGGTGCTGGACGATGTCTTTGCCGAGCTGGATGCGCGTCGTCGTGAGCGGTTGGCGGAGTTGGTGGCTCCGGGTGAGCAGGTGCTGGTGACGGCTGCGGTGGACGACGATGTTCCGGGTGTGCTGGCGGGGTCGCGGTATGCGGTGTCCGCGGGTGAGGTGGAGCGGCTGTGAGCGGCCGTGAAGAGGTGCCCGGGGCTTCTGGGCGGCCGTCGCAGGAGTGGCCGGGGGAAGAGAAGCAGCCGGAAGCGTCGGGGGTCGATCTGGCGCGGGTGGCGTTGCGTGCGGCGAAGGAGCAGGCGCGGGCGCGTGGTGCCGCGGCGCAGCAGAAGAAACAGGCCAGGCGGGGCGGTGGGCTGCGTTCGGGGGCGCGGGCGGACGGTCGGGATCCGTTGCCGCTGGGTGCTGCGATCAATCGTCTGATCACTGAGCGTGGCTGGGAGACGCCTGCGGCGGTGGGCGGGGTGATGGGGCGCTGGCCGCAGATCGTCGGTGAGGATCTGGCCAATCACTGTGTGCCGCTGCGGTACGACGAGCATCCGGACGAGCGGGTGCTGACGGTGCAGTGCGATTCGACGGCGTGGGCGACGCAGCTGCGGTTGCTGGCGCCCCAGCTGGTGGCCCGGCTGAACGCGGATCTGGGGCATGGCACGGTGAGGATGATCAGGGTGTTGGGGCCGGGTGGCCCGCAGCGCAGGTTCGGTCCGCTGCGGGCGCCGGGGAGCACCGGTCCTGGCGATACGTACGGCTGAGGTGCCTGAGCTGGGATCTTCCTGTTTCTGAGAGCCTGTCGGGTGACCTCCGGTCGGATAGCGGACGCGGTCTGGTGCGTGCGATTCCAAGGCGGAGGAGGGAGTCGACGCGAAGGGGTCCCCCATGCCTTCAAGGCCCTTCAAGGCTATGGGGGAGTTGGTGACCGACGACAACGCGGGAAGCGTGCGTGCCAAGGCGTGGCCGCCCGGTCGGAGGTCACCCGACAGGCTCTGAGCCATGTGGGGGCTCTGTTCCGGATGTGGTGACGGCCTTGTGCTGTCTTCCTGACGGTGCTGTCCGCCGCGTCCGTGTTGTGCAGGTATGTGGTGGTTGTAAGTGCGGAGGGAGAGGGGGGTGTCCCTCACGGTAGCGGGAGGTTGACAGGCCGAAGCGCTCAATGCCCGCGTGAGCCTCTTGGGGGCCCTTCCTGAATATGGGGAGTCGTCAGCCGCTCATTCAGGGCGGCACATGCGTACTCAGGTACCGGCAAACCCCCATTCGTGTCGGTGCTACCGGTAGACTGGTGCGCAATCCCGCATTTTCGCGGGAGTCGTCGATACAAGCCGAACGACGCAGCCGCTCCCGACTGTCCGGAGAACGGCCTGTGCTGTGCCAGAAAGGGCGCTTCGTGGCCGATTCCGGCAACCCCAACGAGAACATTCCGTCCACACCCGGTGAGAGCCGCGGGGCAACTGCCCCGGGCGAGGTCACGGCCTCGTACGACGCCAGCGCGATCACCGTCCTCGAGGGTCTGGACGCGGTCCGCAAGCGACCTGGCATGTACATCGGTTCCACCGGTGAGCGCGGCCTCCACCACCTCGTACAAGAGGTCGTGGACAACTCGGTCGACGAGGCGATGGCCGGGCACGCGGACACGATCGACGTCACGATCCTCCCCGACGGCGGGGTCCGTGTGATCGACAACGGCCGAGGCATCCCGGTCGGCATCGTGCCGTCGGAGAAGAAGCCCGCGGTCGAGGTCGTGCTGACGGTGCTGCACGCCGGCGGCAAGTTCGGCGGCGGCGGCTACGCCGTCTCCGGCGGTCTGCACGGTGTCGGTGTCTCCGTGGTCAACGCGCTGTCGTCGCGGGTCTCGGTCGAGGTCCGGACGGACGGTTACCGCTGGACCCAGGACTACAAGCTCGGTGTGCCCACCGCTCCGCTGGCCCGCAACGAGGCCACCGACGAGACGGGGACGTCCGTCACCTTCTGGGCCGACGGGGACATCTTCGAGACGACCGAGTACTCCTTCGAGACCCTGTCGCGCCGCTTCCAGGAGATGGCGTTCCTCAACAAGGGCCTGACGATCAAGCTCACCGACGAGCGCGAGTCGGCGAAGGCGACGCTGGGCGCGGATGTTGCCGAGGTGGCCGAGGTCGCCGAGGCGGAGCAGGCCCGCACGGTCACGTACCACTACGAGGGCGGCATCGTCGACTTCGTGAAGTACCTGAACTCCCGCAAGGGCGATGTCATTCACCAGTCGGTGATCGACATCGAGGCCGAGGACAAGGAGCGCCTCCTCTCGGCCGAGATCGCCATGCAGTGGAACACCCAGTACAGCGAGGGCGTCTACTCCTTCGCGAACACGATCCACACGCATGAGGGCGGTACGCACGAGGAGGGCTTCCGCGCCGCGCTGACCACGCTGGTCAACAAGTACGCGCGCGAGAAGAAGCTGCTGCGCGAGAAGGACGACAACCTCACGGGTGACGACATCCGCGAGGGTCTCACGGCGATCATCTCGGTGAAGCTGGGCGAGCCGCAGTTCGAGGGCCAGACGAAGACCAAGCTGGGCAACACGGAGGCGAAGACCTTCGTCCAGAAGGTCGTCCACGAGCAGCTCACGGACTGGTTCGACCGCAACCCGAACGAGGCGGCCGACATCATCCGCAAGGGCATCGCGGCGGCCACGGCCCGCGTCGCGGCCCGTAAGGCGCGTGATCTGACCCGTCGTAAGGGGCTTCTGGAGAGCGCCTCGCTGCCGGGCAAGCTGAGCGACTGCCAGTCCAACGACCCGACGAAGTGCGAGATCTTCATCGTCGAGGGTGACTCCGCCGGTGGTTCGGCGAAGTCCGGCCGCAACCCGATGTACCAGGCGATCCTGCCGATCCGGGGCAAGATCCTGAACGTCGAGAAGGCCCGGGTCGACAAGATCCTGCAGAACACCGAGGTCCAGGCGCTGATCTCGGCCTTCGGTACCGGGGTCCATGAGGACTTCGATATCGAGAAGCTCCGCTATCACAAGATCATTTTGATGGCGGACGCCGATGTCGACGGTCAGCACATCAATACCCTGCTGCTGACGTTCCTCTTCCGTTTCATGCGTCCGCTGGTCGAGGCCGGGCACGTGTATCTCTCCCGCCCGCCGCTCTACAAGATCAAGTGGGGCCGGGACGACTTCGAGTACGCCTATTCGGACCGGGAGCGCGATGCCCTGGTGGAGCTGGGCAAGCAGAACGGCAAGCGGATCAAGGAAGACTCGATCCAGCGCTTCAAGGGTCTCGGCGAGATGAACGCCGAGGAGCTGCGCGTCACCACGATGGACGTCGACCACCGGGTCCTCGGTCAGGTCACGCTGGACGACGCGGCGCAGGCCGACGACCTCTTCTCGGTGCTGATGGGCGAGGACGTCGAGGCGCGGCGCTCGTTCATCCAGCGCAACGCCAAGGACGTCCGCTTCCTCGACATCTGAGTCGGCCGTACCAGCAAGCCGCCGCCCGAAAGGACTTTGACCAGCAATGGCCGACGAGAACACCCCTGTGACACCTGAAGAGGAGCCCACCGCCGCCGGTGTGGGCATGCGTGTCGAGCCCGTGGGGCTCGAGACGGAGATGCAGCGCTCCTACCTCGACTACGCGATGTCCGTCATCGTCTCGCGTGCACTGCCTGACGTGCGGGACGGCCTCAAGCCCGTCCACCGCCGGGTGCTGTACGCGATGTACGACGGCGGCTACCGGCCCGAGAAGGGCTTCTACAAGTGTGCCCGTGTCGTCGGTGACGTCATGGGTACGTACCACCCGCACGGTGACTCGTCGATCTACGACGCACTGGTGCGCCTGGCGCAGCCGTGGTCGATGCGCATGCCGCTGGTGGACTCCAACGGCAACTTCGGTTCTCCGGGCAACGACCCGGCCGCCGCCATGCGGTACACCGAGTGCAAGATGATGCCGCAGTCCATGGAGATGGTCCGGGACATCGACGAGGAGACCGTCGACTTCCAGGACAATTACGACGGCCGCAACCAGGAGCCGACGGTCCTGCCGGCGCGCTTCCCGAACCTGCTGGTCAACGGTTCCGCGGGGATCGCGGTCGGTATGGCGACCAACATTCCGCCGCACAACCTGCGTGAGGTCGCGGCCGGTGCGCAGTGGTATCTGGAGCACCCGGGGGCCTCGCAGGAGGAGCTCCTGGACGCGCTGATCGAGCGGATCAAGGGCCCGGACTTCCCGACGGGTGCGCTCGTCGTGGGCCGCAAGGGCATCGAGGAGGCGTACCGCACCGGCCGTGGCTCGATCACGATGCGCGCGGTCGTCGCGGTCGAGGAGATCCAGAACCGGCAGTGCCTGGTCGTCACGGAGCTTCCGTACCAGACCAACCCCGACAACCTGGCGCAGAAGATCGCCGACCTGGTGAAGGACGGCAAGGTCGGCGGGATCGCGGACGTCCGTGACGAGACCTCGTCGCGTACGGGTCAGCGTCTGGTCGTCGTGCTGAAGCGGGACGCGGTCGCCAAGGTCGTTCTGAACAACCTGTACAAGCACACCGATCTGCAGACCAATTTCGGCGCCAACATGCTGGCGCTGGTCGATGGCGTACCGCGCACCCTCTCGATCGACGCGTTCATCCGTCACTGGGTGACGCACCAGATCGAGGTCATCGTCCGGCGTACGAAGTTCCGTCTGCGCAAGGCGGAGGAGCGGGCGCACATTCTGCGTGGTCTGCTCAAGGCGCTGAACGCGATCGACGAGGTCATCGCCCTCATCCGGCGCAGCCAGACGGTCGAGGTGGCGCGCGAGGGCCTGATGGGCCTGCTGGAGATCGACGAGATCCAGGCGAACGCGATCCTGGAGATGCAGCTGCGCCGACTGGCCGCGCTGGAGCACCAGAAGATCACGGCCGAGCACGACGAGCTCCAGGCGAAGATCAACGAATACAACGCGATCCTGGTGTCGCCGGAGCGGCAGCGTCAGATCGTCAGCGAGGAGCTGGCGGCGATCGTCGAGAAGTTCGGCGACGACCGGCGTTCCAAGCTGGTGCCCTTCGACGGTGACATGTCCATCGAGGACTTGATCGCCGAGGAGGACATCGTCGTCACGATCTCGCGCGGCGGCTATGTGAAGCGTACGAAGACGGACGACTACCGCTCGCAGAAGCGAGGCGGCAAGGGCGTGCGCGGTACGAAGCTCAAGGAAGACGACATCGTCGACCACTTCTTCGTGTCGACGACGCACCACTGGCTGCTGTTCTTCACGAACAAGGGCCGGGTGTACCGGGCGAAGGCGTACGAGCTGCCGGATGCCGGCCGCGATGCCCGTGGTCAGCACGTGGCCAACCTGCTGGCCTTCCAGCCGGACGAGCAGATCGCCCAGATCCTGGCGGTCCGCGACTACGAGGTCGCGCCGTATCTGGTCCTGGCCACGAAGGGCGGTCTCGTGAAGAAGACCGCGCTGAAGGACTACGACTCGCCGCGTTCCGGTGGTGTCATCGCCATCAACCTCCGGGAGACGGCAGATGGCGCCGAAGGCACTGCGGACGAGTTGATCGGTGCGGAGCTGGTGTCGGCCGAGGACGATCTGCTGCTCATCAGCAAGAAGGCCCAGTCGATCAGGTTCACTGCGACGGACGATGCGTTGCGCCCGATGGGCCGTGCCACTTCGGGAGTCAAGGGCATGAGTTTCCGTGAAGGAGACGAACTGCTCTCGATGAATGTTGTCCGGCCGGGTACGTTCGTGTTCACTGCCACCGACGGTGGGTACGCGAAGCGGACTCCCGTCGACGAGTACCGCGTTCAGGGTCGCGGCGGCCTGGGAATCAAGGCCGCCAAGATCGTGGAGGACAGGGGCTCGCTGGTCGGTGCGCTGGTGGTCGAGGAGACGGATGAGATCCTCGCCATCACGCTCGGCGGTGGTGTGATTCGTACGCGAGTCAATGAAGTCAGGGAGACGGGCCGTGACACCATGGGCGTCCAACTGATCAACTTGGGCAAGCGCGATGCCGTCGTCGGTATCGCTCGTAACGCCGAAGCCGGTCGTGAGGCCGAAGAGGTCGAGGGGTCCGATGACGCCGAGACCGCGACGGCCGAGGCTGCCGAGAGCGCGGTCGAAGGCAATGTCGAAGGCACGTCGCCTTCGGCCGGGGAGCACGAGGAGTAGAGCGTGAGTGGAGCCACGGGCGCCGGTTCGGCCGCTTCCGGAGATGGAGCGAGCGGTGCCCGTGGCCCTGCCACGGACTCCCAAGGGGGCACTGTGACGGACACCCGGGGGCCTCAGCCCCAGTACGAGGGTTATGGGAACGGGCCGTTGCCCGGTGAGCGCGAGCCCGCACCTGGGCAGGCGAGCGGGCCGTACCACCCGCCGCAGGCGTATCCCTCGCCCGCCGGCGAGACCCAGGGCGGCCGACCGCACGGCACGCAGGGCGCCGCCCAGGCGGCCCGGCGGCCGAGGACAGGGGCGCGGACCACTCCGCGTACCCGCAAGGCGCGTCTGCGGGTGGCCAAGGCCGACCCGTGGTCGGTGATGAAGGTCAGCTTCCTGCTCTCCATCGCGCTCGGCATCTGCACGGTGGTGGCGTCAGCGGTGCTGTGGATGGTGATGGACGCGATGGGCGTCTTCTCCACCGTGGGCGGCACGATCAGCCAGGCCACCGGCTCGAACGAGAACAACGGCTTCGATCTTCAGTCGTTCCTGTCGCTGCCGCGGGTCCTCATCTTCACCTCGGTCATCGCGGTGATCGATGTGGTGCTGGCGACGGCGCTGGCGACGCTGGGCTCCTTCATCTACAACTTGTCGGCGGGCTTCGTGGGTGGCATCGAGCTCACGCTGGCCGAGGACGAGTAGGACGCCGGGTATCGATTTTGGGACTGGCCCCGACGTGCGCTAATCTTCAGAAGTCAGCGCACAGCGCGGCGGGGCTATAGCTCAGTTGGTTAGAGCGCATCCCTGATAAGGATGAGGCCACAGGTTCAAATCCTGTTAGCCCCACAGTGAAAGTTGAAGGCCCGGCTTCTCTTCGGAGAAGCCGGGCCTTCTGCGTGTGCTCGGCGCGATGCGTTCTCGGCTGTGCGTGCATGCGCAGGGGTACGGGGGTACGGGGGTTGAGGCACGCGGTTTCGGAGCGGTCGTGGTGCACGGGGCGCACCCCCCCGGCCCGGGACCGGGGCGCCCTGCGCTGGGAGAGTCGCCCGAGGGCTTGGTGCGTGCGCGGAGGTGCGCCCTGTGTTTCCGTGCCTGAGGGGGCAGGGCGGGGCTGGGCGCACGAAGAAGCCCCCGTCCGGCGTGAACCGGCCCTGGGGGCTCTGTGCGTCAGTTGCGCGGCTCTCACGGTGGGAGGAGGGACGTGTCCCCCGCCGGGGCCCCGTAGGTGGCGCGGGCGGAGTTCCTGGTGTCCGTGGCGTCCGTCGTGTCTACGGACAGATTTCGGGTGGCGGGTGAGGAGCCGTGTGCCTCTGCGCGGATGCGTTGCTTCATCGTGGGCGGCAGCGCCCTGTCACGCGGAAGGGTCCATCGCACCGACGGGGTGGTCGCGGTTGCCGCGGTCGCACCCGTGTGCTCGTGGTGCGGGGTGGTCGGCTCCGTGGTGGTCGGCTCCGTGGCCGTCGCCGGGGTACTCATGAATCCCAGTGCGGCGAGGAGCGCGAAGAGAGCGGTGACGAAGGTGGTCCAGATGCTCTTGGCCTTGAAGGTGCTCATGGCCCCTCGCTTTCGGGTGGTCCGGTTTGCTTGCCTTTCTGATGATGTGGATGTGGCCCGCGATTTCGTGGACCGACGCTGCCGATCCGCCGATCTTCAGATGAACACCACTCGTATGGTGCAACCGGCCTTGACGGGCTTGTGCGGGGGTGATCGGCGCGGTCGGATCCTCTGGCAGGAACGCTCCTCGGAACGAACCCAGGAACGCTCCTCGGAACGAACCCAGCCCGTGCGCTCCTCGCAACGAACCTGGAGCGATCCTTGGAAGATCGCTTTTCCTCGGGCGCCAGTTGGCGCAGGTAGGTCACCGATCGATATCGGCCGGTGTGTATAGTCGGGCGGCAGAAGTCCCCTACGTCAAGGAAAGACGAGGTCGCGCGGTGAAGAAGCTTCTCCTGGTCGCACTGGCCGCCATCGGCGGGCTCCTCGTGTACCGCCAGATCCAGGCGGATCGCGCCGAGCAGGATCTGTGGACGGAGGCGACTGACTCCGTGCCCGCAGGTTCGGGTGTGTGAGACAGAACAGTCTGATTGCGGGCCCCGGTCGCTGAGCGGCCGGGGCTTCGTGCTGTTGCGGGACCGTGACACCTGTGCTCTTGAGTTCACCTAAGCAAATCAAGAGGTTGCGACAGCGAAACGGCAGGGTCTTTCGGTCGAGGGGGCACGGGCGAAGGTACGGGATCACCACCGCCGCTGCGGGGGCATGGATCGGCGGGGCGCTGTTCGCTCTGGTGGCAGGCGCGATGCCGGCCGTGGCGGCGGCACCGGGGTGTGGCCGCCACTTCGGAGGCAGCCGGCTCCGGCTCGGGCAGCGGCTTGGCCATGGTGCTCGACTCGTCCGGCTCCATGGGGGACGACGACGGCATGGGGCGCACCCGGATGCAGAGTGCCCGTACGGCCGTCGGCACCGTTGTCGACGGCCTTCCCCACGGATATCCGACCGGGCTGCGGGTGTACGGCGCGGACCGTCCGCGGGGCTGCGCGGACACCGGGCTCGTGCAGCCGGTGCAGAGGCTCGACCGGGCAGCCGTGAAGCGGACGGCTACTGCTAACTTCCACCAGCAGGAGGGCGCGACCCCGCTGACCTCGGCGGTCGCCCGTATCCCGGCGGGGGCACCCGCGCCTGTGAGTGGGCGGGACGGTACCGGCTGGTGGTGGAGCGGGAGAGCAAGAAGGGCTCCGACGCGGCGCGTTGGCCGCTCCGACATCCGGCCCGTACACGCCGGTGGCGACTTCTCCATCTTGGTGACGCTGGGGGGCGGGGGCCGCCGGCATCGCCGAGAGCCCGCAGATCGGTGTCGTGCTGCGGGTGTCGGTGCTCGGTGATGAGCTGGCCGGCCCCGAGCGCCATGCTTCCACCGTGGCCAAGAAGGCGGATAAGAAGGGCAATTCGCACGGCGCCGGAGACAGCAGTGGTACGGGCGGGGCAGGATGGACCGGCATTGCGGCCGCTGCCGGGGCGGGCGCCGTGGTGGTGATCGCGGGGCTCGTGTTCGTACGCGGGCGTCGCGGGCGGGCCACCCAGACGACGAGGGGAAGCGCGTGATGAGGCAGCGCAACAGGGGCCGGGTGGCGCTGGCCGCGGTCGCGGCGATGTGCGCGGCGGCGGCGCTGCCGGGGCAGGCGTACGCGGCCGGGGAGCCCGCTGCGTACACCTTCCATCCCGAAGCGAAGCCGGTCAGCGGTGCGGAGGTCAGCACCGAGGCGCCGGCGCTCACGCCCGGATCGGTCTACAAGAGCTCGATCAAGCGCGGCGAGAAGCTCTACTACCGCCTGAACCTCGATGCGAAGACGAACGCATACGTCTCGGCGGTGGCCGTGCCCAAGGGCGGCGGCCAGGTCGCCTACGGGGACGGCATCACGGTCAGCATCAGGGACAGCGCGGACCTGCGGTGCAGTTCGCAGGACGCGCGGTTCGAGTCGGCGGAGTTCCCGCGCCCGATCGCGGCGTACGCCTACCGGATCATGGAGAAGGACAGCAGCACCTGCCAGGAAGCCGGAACGTACAACGTCCTGATCGAGCGGGAGAGCAAGGACACCTCGACACCCGATGCGTGGGACCTGGAACTGCGCTACGAGTCGGAGCCACAGCTGGGATCGGGCGGGTCGATGCCGACCGAGGCACCGGAGAACTGGCCGTCGGCGTCACCCGTGCCACCCACCGCCGCCCCACAGAGGCGGTCGGGCGGCACCAGCTACTACGACGCGACCGGTTTGGAAACCGGCGAGTGGCACGACAGCATCGCGCCGGGGCAGACCCGGTTCTACCGGGTGCCGGTGGACTGGGGCCAGCAGATCTTCGCCACCGCCGACCTGGGCAACAACAAGGCCTCGGACACATACATCGGCAACGCGCTCGCGATGTCCCTGGACAATCCGGCCCACGGGCATGTCGACGACGCGTCTCCGCTGTCGTATTCCGGCAAGCCCGCATCCGTCTCGCTGGACCCGCTGCCTCCGGTGGCGTACGAGAACCGATACGACTCCACCAGCAGCGTCAGCGCCATGCGATTCGCCGGCTGGTACTACCTGTCGGTGACACTCAGCCCGGAGGTCGCGAAGTCGTACGGTGACAAGGCGATCCCGCTGGCCCTCAAGATCAAGGTGGAGAAAACGGCGGAGAAGTCGCCGTACACCGGGGACGCCGGGGACTTCTCGGTCACGCAGGACGACAAGGACATGGCCAGGACCGGCAAGAGCGAACCCGAGGCGGCCAGGAGCGACACCATGAGGATGGTCGGCGTGGCCGGGATCGGTGTTGGCTCGGTGCTGGTGCTCGGGCTGGGTGTGTGGACGTTGCTGGCACGGCGCCGCACGGTGACCGCCCCGGCGGCTTCAGTCGCCCCGACGGCCCCAGTGGCCCCGGCCGGTTCGAACGGTCCGGTTGCGGGAGGTCCGGCCGGGGGCGGTCAGCCGCCGTACGGAGGCCCGACGCAGACCTGGTAGCCGGGCCGGAGCCGATACCGCGTACGGCAGGGGCTCCGGCCCGCTGTGCTCAGCTCTGGAACAGCGCCCAGATGCCCACGGCGAAACAGATCAGCGCCACCAGCAGGACCGGGACCGCCACCTTCGGGGGCGGTCCCGGTCGCTTCTGCGGCGTGTGCGCGGGAACAGCGGCCGAGACGTGCGCGGCGGCGGGGGCCTGGGCGAGGCGCGGAGAAAAGCCTGCTCCGGGACCGGGGACCTGCGGCTGACCCGTGGTGTAGGCACGGGTGCGAGCCGGTTCGTGCTGCACCGCGGCCGTGGGGGCCTGCGAGAGGTCCGGTGCGGGCGCGGGGAAGGGGGACGCCGTATGCGCCGGGAGTGGGGTGGGGGGCGTGGCCGACTGCGCCGGACGGGGCAGGGGCGCGGGCTGCTGCGGAGGCGGCGGGAGGTGGAAGCTGCCCGTTTCCGACATCGGGACCGGCGGCTGGGTGTAGGGCTGCTGCACGGGCTGCTGGGCTGCCTGGCCCGTCTGTGCGGGCTGCGCGTCCTGTACGGCTGTCCGGGGGGCCGTGACCGGTCCGGCGGGGCCGAAGCCGGCGGGCAGCGGCCCGAGTTGCTCGAAGACCTCCACCGGCTCGTCGTCGACGCCGGGCTCGGGCAGCATGTCGACCGCGGCCGTCAGCGCCTTGCGCGCGCCCGTGGCCGTACGGAACCGGGCCTGGGGATCCGGCTGCAGCAGCCCCGCGAGGACCTGCCACAGCGGCTCGGGGATCCCCTCCGGGGCGCTGGGAGTGCCGTACGAGGCGAAGTGCTCGACGAGGGCCTGCGCGTCCGGTTTCTTGCCCTGCAGCAGATACAGCGCGACGAGTCCGACCGCGAAAAGGTCCGCGGGAAAATCGGGTTCCGCACCCATCATCTGCTCGGGCGCGAAGTAACCGGGCGTTCCCACCACGTAGTTGGTCTCGGTGAGACGCGGCTCGCCCTTGCGCATGGAGATACCGAAGTCGGACAGCCGCAGATGCGGCCGTCCGGTGCCGGTGGCCTCCATCAGGATGTTGGCGGGTTTGATGTCCCGGTGCACGACGCCCTCCGCATGCACCGTCGACAGCCCGGACAGCAGTTGGTCGAGCAGCGTGCAGACGAAACGAGGGGGCAGTGG
Source organism: Streptomyces sp. NPDC002958 (assembly GCF_055563255.1). Lineage (NCBI taxonomy): Bacteria > Bacillati > Actinomycetota > Actinomycetes > Kitasatosporales > Streptomycetaceae > Streptomyces > Streptomyces sp. NPDC002958. Next base: position 292,341 of record NZ_JBVHDS010000005.1, read on the forward strand.
CCCGTAGTCGCCGATGACATGAGCCAGTGAACCGCCGCTCACCAGATCCATGGTGAACAGGACCTTGTCGTCGTCCGCGGCCCAGCTGGCCGGGGCGAGCACATGCGGGTGCTCGATCCGCAGCGCCTGCTCGCGGACGAAGCGCAGCAGCGTGTGCGCGTCGCTCTGCTGGAGGACCTTGGCCGCCACGTATCGGCGGCGCCGGTGGTCCCAGGCGCGCCAGACGGCGCCGACCCCTCCACGTCCGATCGGATCGATCAGTTCGTACCGACCGGCGAAGACCTCACCCATTGCGCTGCGCCCGCTCCCAGTTCCTGTTTCGGCTCGTGCCCGGCTCTCGGGGTAGTGCTTCAGGGCATGTCGGACAGGCCCTAGCTCTGGTGTCCCTCGTAGTGCGCCACTGCTTCCGCGGTGCGCCCTGCGCCGTACACCTTGAGGAACTCTGCCAGTTCGGGGTGGGTCGGGGCGAGGGAGTCGGCGGCATCGATGATGTCACCGGCGGCCGCGACCGAGCGCAGCAGCGACTGGATCTCGCGGACCACGCGCCGGACGGTCGGGGCGCCGCCGGTGTTGGAGGTCTGGCTGGTGCCGGTGAGGACGGAGCCGCCCTGGGACTTCTTGATCTCTTCCATGCGGTCCGTGGCCTCTCCCGCGCTGACGCTGCCGTCGGCCACCTGACCGGCCAGTTCCTGGAGTGCCTGGACACGCTGGACGACCGCGGGGTTGCCGATCTTGGCCCGCTGGCCGCTCATCAACTGGGAGAGCATGGGGGCTGACAGTCCGAGGACCGCAGCGAGCCGGGCCTGGTTCAGGCCGAGATCATCGATCAGCCGGCGGAAGAGCGCCCCGAGAGGCTCTCCGTACCAACTGCGCTGGAGTTCCCTGGCTCTTGCTGTCGCCTCTTGCTGAGCTGCATCCATTGGCGTCTCCCCTTCGCTGCGGCTTCGCTGCTGCGAACCTCGTCGAGCATCTTACGGAGAGTGGTCGCCGACCGGGAGTCCCCATCTTTTTGCAAGATTCCGGTGGGTACCCGGTACTCTGGTCTGCGGCGGTCACCGAGACGCTGAAGCGTCCGGTGCTGTCCGCTTTTCGGGGCCTTAGCTCAGTTGGTAGAGCGCTGCCTTTGCAAGGCAGATGTCAGGAGTTCGAATCTCCTAGGCTCCACAGACGAACAGAGCGGGCGCCGGAAGACTCCAAGGTCTTCCGGCGCCCGCTCTGTCGTGCAGGCGCTGCTCAGCGTCGGTCGTCGAGATCGGTGCCGTCCACGCCCTCCGGGCCGTTCGTCCCTTTGGACTCTGCCCCGGACTGCTTGGCCTCCGAGTCCGGACCGCTGCCGTCGACCGAGGTCAGCGGTGCGGGGTCGGAGACCTCCGTGGGAGCGGGCGGTTCGACCAGCCAATCCGGGTTGGCCTGCTTGTCCCACCACCTCCAGGCGGCGTAGGCGCCGCCCGCCACGATGCCGACCACGATGAGCCCCTTGAACAGCCTGCCGGCCTTCGCCCGCCGCTTGTGCTTTCTGGCGAGCTGCCTGATCTCCTTGGTGGTGACCTGTCCGCGCAGTGCGGCCAGCGCGGCGGCGCTGCGGTCCGAGGCCTCCTCGGCCACGGGCTTGGCGACGGCCATCGCGTGCTCGACGCGCGGCACGGTGTAGTCCGCGGCAGTGCGGGCGGCCCGGCGGGTGCGGCGCGCGACGCGCTGGGCGGATTTGTCGACCTTGGGGGGTACATGAGCACGGGCCAGTTCGATACGTGGTGCGAGATGCGCGCCGTATTGGACGCGGGCCTGCTGGGCTGCCTTCGACACCTTCGGCGCGAGCCGCGTCCGGGCCTCGTACGCAAGATGTGCGGCCTGCTCCTTGGTCGTGTCGGCGTAGGGCGCCACCACTTCCGCGGCGTGCTGCACGCTGTCCTTCGCCGAGTCGGTTGCGGTGCGCACGCTGTCGATGCGGGTCACGGGATCCTCCTCCTTGGTGGCGGGTAGGTACTCCGCCTTTCCACCCATTTCGAGATCATGCCTGCCGGAGGCCTGTCCGGCACGCGGGGCGGGCATCCGGGTCATTCAGGTCATGAGTGACGCCTTTGGGCAATACGGTGCAAGGGGAGCTTGCCGACGACAATGCCACGGTTCGGTTCAGCCCGCGACGGTTCGTCACGCACTTGGCCGCATTTGTTCCTGCGGGGAGCGGCACGGAAGGGTTTCGGGAAAGCCGCAGGCGAGCGGGGGTCGAAACGGTGCCGGCGCACGAAGCGCGGAATCGGGCAAGGAGGTGAGCGAAGTGCCTTCGGGGTGGCGGCCGTCCGCCGCGGCGGACGGTCCGTGCGAGGATCGGTGAACGTCACTGAAGACTTTACGGAAGGCAGATCGTGGCCGAGCAGCTTTACGCCACCTTGAAGACCAATCAGGGCGACATCGAGATCCGGCTTCTGCCGAACCACACGCCCAAGACGGTCAAGAACTTTGTCGAGCTCGCCAAGGGTGAGCGTGAGTGGACGCATCCCGAGACCGGTAAGAAGTCCACGGACAGGCTGTACGACGGCACCGTTTTCCACCGCGTCATCAGCGGCTTCATGATCCAGGGCGGCGACCCGCTGGGCAACGGCACCGGTGGCCCGGGCTACGAGTTCGCCGACGAGTTCCACCCCGACCTCAGCTTCAACAAGCCGTACCTGCTGGCCATGGCCAACGCCGGCCCGGGCACCAATGGCTCGCAGTTCTTCGTGACCGTTTCGCCGACAGCCTGGCTGACCGGCAAGCACACCATCTTCGGCGAGGTCGTCGACCCCGCCAGCCAGAAGGTCGTGGACGCCATCGCGGCCACCCAGACCAACGCCCGCACCGACCGTCCGCTGCAGGACGTCGTGATCGAGTCGGTCGTCATCGAGAACCGATGATCGCTAGTGGTCATCAAATGATCACGCTCTGATTGTCCTTTCGGGGAACCAACTGCCCTGCTCGTCCGTACTTGCTACATAGCGGACGAGCAGGGCTGCGTTGTGCGTGCTGCCGCCATGACGAGGACCGAGGGGACCGGGAAGCGATGGGACCGATGGACCAGCAGCCGCCGGGAGACCAGGACCGGTCCGCGGCCACGGACGGCTCGCTCAGTTGCTACCGCCATCCCGGTCGTGGGACGCACATCCGCTGTACCCGCTGCGACCGCCCGATCTGCCCCGAATGCATGGTCAATGCCGCGGTTGGCTTCCAGTGCCCGGACTGCGTCCGCCAGGGAGCCGGTGCGGGGCACGGCCCGGGCGCCGCCCGGCCGCGCACGGTCGCCGGTGCCCCCGTCACGGCCGATCCCCGGCTCGTCACCAAGATCCTTCTCGGCATCAATGTCGCCGTGTACATCGCCGTGCTGGCGAACGGTGCGCTGGTCGACGATCTGATGCTGTTCGGCCGTGCCCCGACGCACTCCGGCGGTCCGCTGGAAGGCGTCGCCGAGGGCCAGTGGTACCGGCTGGTGACATCGATGTTCCTGCACCAGGAGATGTGGCACATCGTGTTCAACATGCTGGGGCTGTGGTGGCTCGGAGGGCCGTTGGAGGCGGCGCTCGGCCGTGCCCGCTACCTCACGCTCTACATGCTCTCCGGCCTGGCGGGCGGCGCTCTCACCTACTGGCTCGCCGCACCTGTACAGGGCTCGCTCGGTGCCTCCGGAGCGATCTTCGGCCTGCTGGGCGCCACCGCCGTGCTCATGCGCCGGCTCAACTACGACATGCGCCCGGTCCTCGTGCTGCTCGCGGTGAACCTGGTCATCACCTTCAACCCCTGGGGCGGAATCGCCTGGCAGGCACATGTCGGTGGCCTGATCGCGGGCACGCTGATCGCGATCGGCATGGTGCATGCCCCCCGAGAGCGGCGTGCGCTGGTGCAGTACGGCACCTGTGCCCTGGTCCTGGTGGTTGTGGTCGCTGTCGTCGTCGCCAGAACAGCCGCGCTGACCTGAGCGGGGACGCCGCGCGACGGACGTTGTTTCCAGGCTCTCCCGGGGTGCACCCCGGGTGTCCCGGGTGTCCCCTCGGTCAGTTGTCCACAGCGAGTGCCGGATCTTGTGCATTCTGTGGGAACAACTGTGCCCCTTGTCCCTGAGCTGGGTTTTTCCAGCCAGGACAAGGGGCGTGCCATCCCTCGATGAGGGAGGCTGCAGTCACATCGGCGTCAACAGTCAGTGAGTTATCCACAGATCGTCTGACCTTTTCCCCCGCTTGTGGATAACGCTGTGGGTAACTCGGGGCAAGGGTTGCAGGACCGGCTCCTGCTGTGGGAATACGTGCCCTGCGGCACTACTTCCACTGCGTGGAGACACCGAAGCCGCCGGCGATGAAGCCGAAGCCGACGACGATGTTCCAGTTCCCCAGCGAGTCGACCGGCAGAACGCCGTCGGTCACGTAGAAAACGACGATCCAGGCCAGACCGATCAGGAAGAGCGCCAGCATCACTGGCGCCACCCAGCTGTGGCTGGTCAGTTTTATGTTGGTTGCCTGCTTCGCCGGAGGGGGCGTGAAGTCGGCCTTCTTGCGGATACGTGACTTCGGCACGAGGAACTCTCCTGTCGATGCGCTGCGTGACCGCGCAGGGAACTGTGGCTGGCGCCGGGGCGGGCGCGAGGGGGAATGCTGCCTTCCCCGGGTGTCCGTTAGCGTAGTGCTTCCGTGGCGCCGAAGGAGATAAGGGTACGTTGAGCAATTCTGCCGACTTCCCCCAAGGGCCGGTCCGGCGCACCTTCCGGCACCCGGCCCGGGTGCTCACCGCTGCCGTCTTCGCCCTCGCCGGACTGATCTTCGTCACCAGCGCCAACACGGCCAAGGGCACAAACATCCGTACCGACTCCTCGCTGCTGAAGCTCTCCGACCTCATCCAGCAGCGCAGCGGCAAAAACGCCCAGTTGGACGAGACCAACGCATCCATGCGCGAGGACATCGACACCCTGGCCCGGCGCGACGACGGCAGCACCAAGGCGCAGGATGCCCGGCTCAAGGCGCTGGAGCGGGCCGCGGGTACCACCGAACTCACCGGCTCGTCCCTGGCCGTCACACTCGACGACGCCCCGCCCAACGCCACCGCCAACCCGGGTTACCCCGACCCGCAACCCAATGACCTGGTCATTCACCAGCAGGACCTGCAGGCGGTCGTCAACGCCCTCTGGCAGGGCGGCGCCCAGGGCATCCAGGTCATGGACCAGCGGCTGATCTCCACCAGCGCGGTGCGCTGCGTCGGCAACACCCTGATCCTCCAGGGCCGGGTCTACTCGCCGCCGTACAAGATCACCGCAGTCGGTGACCCGGCCGAGCTCAAGCAGGCGCTCGACAACTCCCCGGCGATCAACAACTACCTGCTGTATGTGAAGGCGTACGGGCTCGGCTGGAAAGTCGATGAGCACGAGGCGGTGACTCTTCCCGGCTACTCGGGCACAGTGGATCTCCACCATGCGGAGCCGGTGCAGTAGCGAGCAGCTGTGGGGAGGCCGACACGATGTCGGTGCGACTGGTCGTGAGGACGTTCAGTGAACTCTGCATCACCGTCGGAGCTCTGATCGTGCTCTTTGTGGTGTATGTGCTGTTCTGGACCGGAGTGAAGGCCGCCGGCGCGACCGAGGGACAGATCGACGCGCTGCGCAATCAGTGGGCGCAGGGAACGGGGTCCGCGCCCGCGCCGCACACATCCCCCACGCCCACCGCGCCGCACACATCCCCCACGCCCACCGCGCCGCACACATCCCCTACGCCCACCGCGCCGCCCGCCCCCGCGGCGTACCGGGACGGCAAGCCGTTCGCGGTGCTGTACATACCCCGCTTCGGCAAGGGCTGGGAGTGGCCCGTCCTGGAAAACACCGAGGTCAGGACCTTGCAGAAGGGGCTCGGCCATTACGCCGGGACCGCTCGCCCCGGCGCGATCGGCAATTTCGCGGTGGCCGGACACCGCCGCACATACGGGGATCCGTTCAAGGACTTCCCGAAGCTCCGTCCGGGCGACGCGGTGGTGCTGACGGACGGCGCGACATGGTTCACGTACCGCATCGACAAGAAGCCCTACCGGACGGTGCCGAGCGACATCGGGGTCATCGACCCCGTCCCCCGCAAGTCCGGCTTCGACGGGCCCGGCCGCTATCTGACGCTGACCACCTGCGAGCCCGAATGGGGCAGCAGCCATCGGCTGATCGCCTGGGCACACCTCGACGCGACCCAGCCTGTGACCGACGGCAAGCCGGCAGCTTTCCACAGCTGACCCACGCTCCTGCCCCGGCCCTTTAGTCTGGTCCCGTACCGAATGGAGGGGACAGTATGTACGGCTGGATCTGGCGGCATCTGCCGGGCAACGCATGGGTGCGTGCGCTCATCTCGCTCGTGCTGGCGCTGGCTGTCGTCTACGCACTTTTCCAGTACGTCTTCCCGTGGGCGGAGCCACTGCTTCCGTTCGGCGATGTGACGGTCGACGGCTCGACCGGAACGGAGGCCGGCCAGTGAGTGCCCGCATCCTTGTCGTGGACAACTACGACAGCTTCGTCTTCAACCTCGTCCAGTACCTTTACCAGCTCGGTGCCGAGTGCGAAGTGCTGCGCAACGACGAGGTGACCACGGCACACGCCCAGGACGGCTTCGACGGCGTCCTGCTGTCACCCGGCCCCGGCACCCCGGAGCAAGCAGGCGTCTGCGTCGAGATGGTGCGCCACTGCGCGGCCACGGGCGTCCCGGTCTTCGGGGTCTGCCTCGGGATGCAGTCGATGGCGGTGGCGTACGGCGGTGTGGTGGACCGCGCCCCGGAGCTGCTGCACGGCAAGACCTCGCTGGTGACCCATGAGGGCACCGGGGTCTTCACCGGTCTGCCGTCCCCCTTCACCGCGACCCGCTACCACTCGCTCGCCGCCGAACCCGGCACGGTTCCACCGGAGCTGGAGGTGACGGCGCGCACCGCCGACGGCATCATCATGGGGCTGCGCCACCGCGAACTGACGGTGGAGGGCGTGCAGTTCCATCCGGAGTCGGTGCTGACCGAGCACGGCCATCTGATGCTGGCCAACTGGCTGGCACAGTGCGGCGACACAGGAGCCGTCGCAAGGTCGGCGGGGCTCGCGCCGGTGGTGGGCAAGGCCGTCGCGTGACCGCACTCCGCCCCGAACACGACGCCGGACAGGACGGCCCGTACGAGCAAGGAGCGTACGAGGCCGCAGGCGCGTTCGAGGCGGCGGTCGACCAGCTGGCGGATCCGCTGAACGATCCGCTGCCGGAGCAGCATGCCTCGCCGTGGTTCCGGGCGGGCAACATCCCGGCAGACGAGCCGGGGGCGGGGCAGGAGCAGGGGCGGGGACAGCACCGGGCTCCGGATCGGCAGCACCGGGCTCCGGATCGGCAGCACCGGTCTCCGGATCAGCAGAAGCAGGCACAAGCGGAGGCGTCACAAGGGGCGCAGAGCCCCGAGGGGACCCCGCGCGAGTGGTACGACCCCGAGGGGTTCGAACGGGACTGGTACGGGCAGCAGACGCCCGCACCGACACCCCGGGCACAGCCCGTCTCGGTTCCCTTCCCGCTCGACGACGAGACGGTCGGGCTGCGCACGGTGTACACCCGGCGCCTGGTCGACCAGGCGGTGACGACCCGCCAGCTGATTCCCAGGCCGGGTCCGGAGCTGATTTCGAGGTTGGAGGCGGAGCCGGGGGCGGGGTCGGCGGGCGATTCGGAGAGCTTCGAGGAATCGGGCGCGGGGCCCGAGGGGCCCGATCCCGAACCGCGCACCGGAGGCCGTGCCGAGCGCCGACGCGCCGCCAAGGGGCGAGGCCGCCGACGTACCGAACCGCAGCCGGAGACCACGGCGTCGGCCACTGCGCCGGCCGGGAAGCCGATGTCGCGCGTCGAGGCACGGCGTGCGGCGCGCGCGGCCAAGGACAGCCCGGCCGTTGTCGCCAGCCGGGTCACCGGAGAGCTGTTCATCACCTTCGGTGTGCTGATGCTGCTGTTCGTCACGTACCAGCTGTGGTGGACGAATGTGCGCGCCGACCAGTACGCCGGCAAGGAGACGCACAAGATCCAGGACGACTGGGCGAAGGGCGACCGCGATCCCGGTGTGTTCGAAGCGGGGCAGGGATTCGCCATCATCCACATCCCCAAGCTGGATGTGGTCGCTCCGATTGCCGAGGGCATCAGCAAGGACAAGGTCCTCGACCGAGGCATGGTCGGTCACTACGCCGAGGGCGCGCTGCGCACCGCGATGCCGTCGGACAAACAGGGCAACTTCGCGCTGGCGGGTCACCGCAACACGCATGGCGAACCCTTCCGCTACGTCAACCAGCTGCGCCCCGGTGACCCGATCGTGATCGAGACGCAGGATGCGTACTACACGTACGAGGCGTCGAGGACCCTTCCGCAGACATCGCCGTCCAACGTCTCGGTGATCGACCCGGTGCCGTCCGGTTCGGGGTTCACCAAACCGGGCCGGTACCTCACTCTGACTACCTGTACGCCGGAATTCACAAGTACGTACCGCTTGATCGTCTGGGGCAAGATGGTCGATGAACGACCGCGCAGCAAAGGGAAGCCCGACGCGCTCGTCGGCTGAAACATCATCACGACAGGGGCGGGTGCGGTGACAGCGAGGACCGAACACGAAGAGCGAATCGGTGATTCCGCGCTCCCGCCGCGGCGCGGCGGCCGCCATCCCGTCGCGACCGTGGTCAGTGTCTTCGGCGAACTGCTGATCACCGCGGGCCTGGTGCTGGGACTCTTCGTCGCCTACTCGCTCTGGTGGACGAATGTGCTCGCCGATCGCGAGGCCACCAAGCAGGGCAACACCGTCCGCGACCGCTGGGCGGACGGACCGGGCGCGCTGGACACCAAGGACGGCATCGGCTTCCTGCACGTTCCGTCGATGAAGAGCGGCGAGGTGCTGGTCAAGAAGGGCACCGACACCGAGAACCTCAACGACGGTATCGCGGGCTACTACACGGACCCGGTGAAGTCGGCTCTTCCCTGGGACAAGAAGGGCAACTTCACCCTGGCCGCGCATCGCGACGGGCACGGGGCCAAGTTCCACAACATCGACAAGGTGAAGACGGGCGACGCAATCGTCTTCGAGACCAAGGACACCTGGTACGTGTACAAGGTCTTCAAGGAGCTTCCCGAGACGTCGAAGTACAACGTCGATGTGCTGCAGGCGGTGCCGAAGGGATCGGGAGCGAAGAAGCCCGGCCGCTACATCACGCTGACGACCTGCACGCCGGTCTACACGTCGAAGTACCGCTACATCGTGTGGGGCGAGCTGGTGCGCACGGAGAAGGTGGACAAGGACCGTACGAAGCCGGCGGAGCTGCGCTAGCCGGTACGACGAGCCGGGCCCGAAGTCGCAACCAACCCTACGGCTGCATGCATGTGCGGTGTGCCAGAGCAGAAGGCATCGCGGCGGACACAGCAAAGGGCCCCGGTCACCTTTGAGGTGCCGGGGCCCGATGGGTGGTGCGGTTCGGGGTCAGCGTTGTGAGCCGGAGTGGCCGTCGAAGATGTTGCCGTCTCCACCGCCCGGCATGGTCTGGACGTTGACCGTGCTGTTCTTGTCGACCTGCTGGCCTGCTTGGGGCTGGAAGCCGAAGACCCTCGCGTTGTCGTCGTTCGGTCCCTGCACCTGGATCTGCAGGCCCGCCTGGGCCAGCAGGGCCTTCGCCTCCGCGAGGGTCCTGCCCTGCAGGTCGGGAACCGTGACCTTCTCCGGCTGCGGCGGACCCTTCGAGACCGACAGGATGATCTGGGCGGACAGCGGCTGCATCGAGTTGCCGGGCGGAGTCTGGTTGGTCACCTGGCCCGCGGGCTTGTCCGAATCGACATCGGTCCTGGAGATGCTGGTGAAGCCCAGGCCATTGAGCTGAGCCACTGCGGCGTCGTAGTCCCGGCCGACCACCGGCGGCACCTTGTGTGTGGCCTGCTTGGCGACCGTGATCGTGACCTCGGAGTTCTTCTCGACCTTCGTGTTGCCCTCAGGGTCCTGCTTGATGACCGTACCCGCGGTCTTCTCGGACTCGACCGTGGTGACGTTCACCGTGAAGCCCTTGTCCTCAAGGTCCTGACGGGCGGTGGCCTCGGTCTTCTCCACGACGTCCGGGACCTCGACCTTCGGCGCACCGGTGGAGACGACGACCGTGACGGTGTCCTTCTGCGACATCTCGCCGTCGGCGGTCGGGGTCTGGCTGCAGATCTTGCCCTTGGGCTGGTCCTCGCAGGGTTCGCGCGAGCTGACCTTGAGGACGACGCCGGCGTTTTTCGCGAGTCCCTGTGCCTTCTCCAGGGTCGAGCCGACCATGTTCGGCACATCGACCTTGTCGTTGTTGTCGGAGCCGCTGACTGATCGGCCGATCAGGATCGCGCCGATCAGCACCAGGATGCCCGCGACGATGAGCAGGATCGTCGAGGTGTTGCTCTTCTTCTGGCGGCGGCGGTCCGGGCGGTCGTCGTAGCCGTAGCCGCCGTCGTCCGGGTTCACCGGGGGCAGCATGGACGTGGGCGCGCCGTTCTGGTCGGCGGCGCGCAGTGCGGTGGTGGGCTGGTCGTTGCCGTATCCGTCGTAGCCGCCGTAACCGGGCACACCCATCGCCGCAGTGGCGGCAACCGGTCGGCCGTCGAGGCAGGCCTCGATGTCGGCGCGCATCTCGTCTGCCGACTGGTAGCGGTAGTCGGGGTCCTTGACCAGGGCCTTCAACACGATCGCGTCCATCTCGGGCGTGATCTCGGGGTCGAAGTTGCTGGGCTTCTGCGGCTCTTCCCGTACGTGCTGGTAGGCGACCGCGACGGGTGAGTCCCCGATGAACGGCGGCCGGACCGTCAGTAGCTCGTAGAGCAGGCAGCCGGTCGAGTACAGGTCGGAGCGTGCGTCGACCTGCTCGCCCTTGGCCTGTTCCGGGGAGAGGTACTGGGCGGTGCCGATGACCGCAGAGGTCTGGGTCATCGTCATGCCGGAGTCGCCCATGGCGCGGGCGATACCGAAGTCCATGACCTTGACCTGGCCGGTGCGCGTCAGCATGACGTTCGCCGGCTTGATGTCGCGGTGGACGATGCCTGCGCGGTGCGAGTACTCCAGCGCCTGGAGGATGCCGACGGTCATCTCGAGGGTGCGCTCGGGCAGCAGCTTGCGGCCGGAGTGCAGAAGCTCCCTGAGCGTCGACCCGTCGACGTACTCCATCACGATGTACGGGATGGAGACCCCGTCGACGTAATCCTCACCGGTGTCGTAGACAGCGACGATCGCCGGGTGGTTGAGCGAGGCGGCGGACTGGGCCTCACGGCGGAACCGGGCCTGGAAGGACGGGTCGCGGGCCAGATCGGCCCGCAGCGTCTTCACAGCTACGGTGCGGCCGAGCCGGGTGTCGTGTGCGAGGTAGACCTCGGCCATGCCACCACGGCCGAGCACCGAGCCCAGCTCGTACCGGCCGCCGAGGCGACGCGGCTCTTCCATAACTGTTCCAGCCCTCTCCGTCAGTCCCGACCGCACCGGTGTGCGGTCCGGCGGTGTGCTGCTCGCACATACGCTACCGGCCGCGCACTACCTGATCGGCCCGGAGTTCGGACCTGATATCTGACCGGTATCCCAATGTGCAGGTATGGCACCCGATGTGATGGGCGTCACTTCTCGCTGTCGATGACCGCCTTCATCACATCCTTTGCAATCGGGGCAGCGAGGCCGCCACCGGAGATATCGTCGCGGTTGGCCTGACCGTCCTCGACGACCACGGCGACGGCGACCGGGGAGCCGCTGTCCGTCTTGGCGTACGAGATGAACCAGGCATACGGCTTCTCGCTGTTGTTGAGACCGTGCTGGGCCGTACCCGTCTTACCGCCGACGGTGGCGCCGGGGATCTTGGCCCGCTGCCCCGTGCCGTTCTCGACGACGGTCTCCATCATCTGCTGGAGCTTCTGGGCATTCTCACCCGAGAGGGGCTGGCTGAACTGCTCCTTCTCGTGGGTGTAGATCACGTCCAGGTTGGGGGCCTGGCGCTCGGCGACCATGTACGGCTGCATCAGCTTGCCGTCGTTGGCGACCGCGGCGGCGACCATCGCCATCTGCAGCGGGGTGGCGCGGTTGGACGCCTGCCCGATGCCGGCCATGGCGTTCTGCGGGCGGTTGTCCTTGGGGTAGACGCTGGCGTCGGCGCGGACCGGAGTGAAGATCTCCTCGTTGAAGCCGAACTTTTCGGCCTGGTCGATCATCTTCTGGTTGCCGAGGTCGTCGCTGATCTTGCCGAAGACGGTGTTGCAGGACACACGCAGCGCTTCCCGGAGCGAGGCGTTCTCGCACGGGATGTTGCCCTCGTTCTCCAGGTTGCCGGTGGTCAGCGGGAGCCGGTAGGGCAGCGGCGACTTGGTGGGCTCGTCGATGCTGGTGTACAGCCCGTTCTCCAGCGCGGCCGCGGCGGTGACGACCTTGAAGGTCGAGCCCGGAGGGTAGGTCTCGCGCAATGCCCGGTTGAGCATCGGCTTGTCCTTGTCCTTCAGGAGCTGCTGCCGGGCGTCCGAGTCCTTGAGGGAATTGCCGGCGAAGACCGAGGGGTCGTACGAGGGAGTGCTGACCAGGGCCAGGATGGCACCGGTCTGCGGGTCGAGCGCGGCGACGGCGCCCTTCTTGTCGCCGAGCCCCTTGAAGGCGGCTTTCTGGGCGGAACTGTTGAGGGTGGTGACGATGTTACCGCCGGTTTTCTTCTCGCCGGTGAAGAGAGACAGCGTGCGGTCGAAGAACAGCTGGTCGCTGTTGCCGGTGAGGATTCCGTCCTCGATGCTCTCCAACTGCGAAGCATCGAACGCCTGCGAGGAGTAACCCGTCACGGGGGCCCACATGGGGCCGTTCTTCCAGACCCTCTTGTACTTGAAGTCGCTGCCCTTGGTCTCGACGGACCCGGTGACGGGGTTTCCGTCGACGATGATGTCGCCGCGTTCGTGTGCGTAGCGCTCGATCTGGACGCGGCGGTTGTGCTCATTCGCATTCAGTTCGTCGGCACGCACGTACTGGAGCCAGTTGACACGGACCAGGAGAGTGAGGACGAGCAGCCCGCAGAAAACAGCGATTCTGCGAAGAGGCTTGTTCACGGTCGGACCACCTGGGTCATCTCGGCGTCGGGTGATGGGGCCGGGGCCGGCGCGGGGCGGCGCGCGGTGTCGCTGATGCGGAGCAGGATGCCGATCAGAGCCCAGTTGGCGATCACTGATGACCCGCCTGCCGCGAGGAACGGCATGGTCATACCGGTCAGTGGAATGAGTCCCATGACACCGCCGGCAACGACGAAGACCTGAATGGCGAAGGAGCTGGAGAGCCCGATCGCAAGGAGCTTGCCGAAGGGGTCGCGGGCGGCGAGGGCGGTACGGACACCGCGCTCGACGATCAGACCGTAGACAAGCAGGATGGCCATCAATCCGGCGAGGCCGAGCTCCTCGCCGACGGTGGCGAGGATGAAGTCGGAGTTGGCCGCGAAGCCGATCAGGTCGGAGTTGCCCTGGCCGAGCCCGGTGCCGAGGATGCCGCCGGAGCCGAAGGCCATCAGGGACTTGGCCACCTGCTCGCTCGCGGCTTGCTCGCCCCAGCCCGCGAAGGGGTCGAGCCAGGCAGCGACGCGTTGCTGGACGTGCGGTTCGAACGAGGCGACACCGACGGCACCGACTGCGGACATCAGCAGACCGAAGACGATCCAGCTGGTGCGTTCGGTGGCCACGTACAGCATCACGACGAACATGCCGAAGAACAGCAGGGAAGAGCCCAGGTCGGTCTCGAAGACCAGGATCAGGATCGAGAAGGCCCAGACCATGAGGATGGGTCCGAGGTCACGGCCTCGGGGCAGGTACAGCCCCATGAAGCGACGGCTGGCCAGAGCGAGTGCGTCGCGTTTGACCATCAGATAGCCCGCGAAGAAGACCGTGATGATGATCTTGGCGAATTCGCCGGGCTGGATTGTGCCGATACCCGGGATCTGGATCCAGATCTTGGCGCCGTTCACGGCGGGGAAGAACATCGGAAGGATCAGCAGGAACAGCGCGACGACCATGGAGATGTAGGTGTAGCGCTGCAGGATGCGGTGGTCCTTGAGGGCCACCAGTACGACGACGAGCAGCCCGACGCCGACAGCTGAGAACATCAACTGCTTGGACGCGGCGGGTGCGAACGAATCCAGCGCCTGGAGTCTCTCCGACTGGTCCAGGCGCCAGATGAACGCCAGGCCAAGTCCGTTGAGAAGAGTGGCCAGCGGCAGCAGAAGCGGGTCCGCGTACGGGGCGAACCTTCGGACCGCGAGATGTGCCACGCCTGCGAGCAGCGCGAGCCCGAGTCCGTATCCGAGCATGCCGGAGGGCAATTCGCCGTTGAGGGCGAGGCCCACGTTGGCGTACGCGAACGCCGAGATGAAGACGGCGAAGAGAAGCATGGCGAGCTCGGTGTTGCGACGGCTCGGTGCATCGATCGCGCCGATCGTGGTCGTGTTGGTGACAACGCTCATGGTGCTGAAGGCTCCCTACGGCTTTACTGCTTACCGCACTGCGGGACCAGCTTTTTCTCTTCCTCCGAGAGGCTGGGACCAGGAGTGGGAGTCGCTGCGGTCGGCTTGCTCTTGCTGGCACCGGATGTGCCGGAAGTCTTGGTGGCGTCCGAGTCCGTACCTCCGGCCTGGCCCTCGTCGGAGCCGGCCTTCTCGGCCGCACGTCGCTGGGCGTCCTTTTTGCAGGCGGAAGCCTGGACAGCGAGTTCGTCGATCTTCTCGCGTGCGGCGGTGAGATCGCTCTCGGCGATGGTCGCCTCGACCTGCTTGCGCTGGTAGGGCGGGAGGTACTTGAGTTCGATCTCGGGGTGGTCCTTCTCGACCTTCGAGAGCGAGACCCAGGCCAGGTCCTGACTGATGCCGCGGAACAGCGCGACGTGTTCGTTCTTCGCGCCGACGTAGAACTGGTTCTGGGTCCAGCGGTAGCCGCCGTAGACGCCGCCGCCGATGACAGCGAGCGCGAGCACGACGCAGAAGGATCTCTTGAACCACTTGCGGCCGCCGCCGGGCTTGATGAAGTCGTCGTCGGTGTAAGCGTCGAAGGAGCCGTCCGGCATTCCGCCGTAGCCGCCGTAGCCGTCGTCGTCGCCGCTTCCGGGCGGGCCGAAGCCGCCCGCGGGCGGCGGGACGGGGCGGCCGAGGCCGGCCGCCCGTCCGGCGGGAGTCTGCATGGCGGCTGTGCTTTCGGCGGCGATCATCTGTGCAGCCTGGTTCTCGGCGACCGCGCCGACGATGACCGGGGTGTCGTTGAGCTGTCCGGCCAGGGTGTCGTTGCTGTCGACGTCGAGCACATCGGCCACGATGCAGGTGATGTTGTCCGGGCCGCCGCCGCGCAGGGCGAGCTGGATCAGCTCCTGGATGGTCTCCTGGGGGCCCTGGTAGCTGGCGAGGGTTTCCTCCATCGTCTGGTGGGAGACGACGCCGGATAGGCCGTCGGAGCAGATCAGATAGCGGTCGCCGATCCGGACCTCACGGATGGAGAGGTCGGGTTCGACGTGGTCTCCGCTGCCCAGCGCGCGCATCAGCAGGGCGCGCTGCGGGTGGGTGGTGGCCTCTTCCTCGGTGATCCGGCCCTCGTCGACCAGCCGCTGCACCCAGGTGTGGTCCTGGGTGATCTGGGTGAGTACGCCGTCGCGCAGCAGGTACGCGCGGGAGTCGCCGACATGGACGAGGCCGAGACGCTGGCCGGTCCAGAGCAGGGCGGTGAGCGTGGTGCCCATGCCCTCCAGCTGGGGGTCCTCCTCGACCATCATGCGCAGTTGGTCGTTGGCCCGCTGCACCGCCGTACCGAGCGAAGTGAGGATGTCCGAGCCCGGGACGTCGTCGTCGAGCTGGACAAGCGTGGAGATCACCTCGGAGCTGGCGACCTCGCCGGCTGCCTGGCCGCCCATGCCGTCGGCGATGGCGAGAAGGCGCGGACCGGCGTAGCCGGAGTCCTCGTTGCCCTCCCGGATCATGCCCTTGTGCGATCCGGCGGCGAAGCGCAGGGAAAGACTCATGCGCACCTCGCCCGTCGGCTCGGGGTACAGCCGGTCTCGAGCCACACTGCCCACCCTCCGGTCGGGAGCCGGGTCGGGTCCGTTGCCCGGACCACCGCGGTTCGCTCGCTCCGCTCGCTCATTGTCGTACTACTTCCGCAGCTCGATGACGGTCTTGCCGATCCGGATCGGCGCGCCCAGCGGAACAGGTGTCGGGGTGGTGAGTCGGGTCCGGTCGAGATACGTGCCGTTGGTGGACCCGAGATCCTCGACGATCCACTGACCGTCACGGTCGGGGTAAATCCTGGCATGCCTGCTGGACGCGTAGTCGTCGTCCAGGACGATCGTTGAGTCATGGGCCCGGCCCAGGGTGATGGTTTGCCCCTGGAGCGCCACCGTGGTGCCGGTGAGGGTGCCCTCGGAGACGACCAGCTTTGTGGGTGCCCCTCGGCGCTGGCGGCCGGGTTGTTGGCGTTGCTGCGGTGGTGCCGCGGCACTCTGGCGCGTCTGAGGCGGCCGCGCGTCGGTCGCATTGCGGCGTGAGCCGCGCTGCGTGACGCGCGTTCCGAACAGATCGCTGCGGATGACCTGAACGGCCACGATCACGAACAGCCACAGAACAGCCAGGAAACCTAGCCGCATGACCGTCAGGGTCAGCTCTGACATTGCCCCCGCTTCACCCTTCGGCTTGCCGGTAAACGATGGTGGTGCTGCCCACGACGATCCGCGAGCCGTCGCGGAGCGTAGCGCGGGTTGTGTGCTGCCCGTCTACCACGATGCCGTTGGTAGACCCGAGATCCTGGATCGTCGAGGGCGTTCCGGTCCGGATCTCACAGTGCCGACGCGATACGCCGGGGTCGTCGATCCGCACGTCGGCGTCGGTGCTGCGTCCCAGCACCAGCGTCGGGCGGGAGATCTGATGGCGGGTGCCGTTGATCTCGATCCAACGCCGCACCTGCGCGTTGGGCAGGGGGCTGGGCCCGGCTGGCGGGTGCCGGTCGGTACTGGGCGCTCCGGGCCTGCCGGTGCCCGGCGGCGGGGCCGCGGGCATGGGTGGGGCGGAGCTGGGCGGGTAGCCGTAGCCGCCGGTGGGCTGTGCGGGTCGCCCCGGGCCCGGGTAGGCGGGTTGGCCGTGCTGCCCCGGGTGGCTCTGCAGTCCTTGCCGACCCTGGGGGTCCTGCTGCTGTGACGAACTCGACGCCAGGGTGCGGCTGCGCACCCGGTAGAGCCCGGTGTCGAGGTCGTCGGCCTTCTCCAGGTTGACCTTGATGGGGCCCATGAAGGTGTACCGCTGCTGCTTGGCGTAGTCGCGGACCAGGCCGGAGAGTTCGTCGCCCAATTGGCCGGAGTACGGGCTGAGTCGCTCGTAGTCAGGGGTACTGAGTTCGACGATGAAGTCGTTGGGGACGACGGTCCGCTCACGGTTCCAGATCGTTGCGTTGTTGTCGCACTCGCGCTGGAGGGCTCCCGCGATCTCGACCGGCTGGACCTCGGACTTGAAGACCTTGGCGAAGGTGCCATTGACCAGACCTTCGAGACGCTGCTCGAAACGCTTCATGACTCCCATGGGGCACCTCCTCCGGTGTAGTCGTCCCTGTACTGCTTACTGATCGTATCCACGCGTCGGGAAATCGGCTGGTTCCCCTTGTCTGCCCTGTGGATGAGTGTCACCTCTCACACGGATCGTAGAGGCGGCCTCCTGACAGTGTCCCGCACAAGGGGTGCACTCAGGAGGAGTGGGGGCGGCCGCTTGGCGTTCCCGGTTCCCGCCAGGCGTTCGGTGAAACAACGGATGTGAATCCACCCTGTCCAGCGTGCTAATCTTCCGGATGTCGCCAGGCGCTCGCACCAAACGGTGAGAAAGTCTGGAAACACCACTCTTGCGCGAGTGGCGGAACGGCAGACGCGCTGGCTTCAGGTGCCAGTGTCCTTAGGGACGTGGGGGTTCAAATCCCCCCTCGCGCACAAGAGAGAAGCCCCACAGGCCAACGGTCTGTGGGGCTTCTTCGTTCCCGGGTTTGGTTTCACGTGAAACGCCAGATTCGGGTTGTTCTGCGGTGGTGTAGGGCTTTATGGGGCATTTAGGGGCCTGTGGGGCCTGGGGCCCCGGGGTGCCGAAGGGGGAGTTGGTGGGATTCGAGGGGTCTCGGGCGAAGAGCCGCCGAGTGGCCCGCAGAGGGCAAGCCCTCCGCGGGCCACTGTCCGGCCCCTGGCGGCAGGGGATCCCGGTCGGCTCTGTGTCGTATGGCTCAGGCGCAGACGGCTTTCGGTGGATGACGGTACCTTCGTCGCAATTGATCTGCGACAGGGCGCCGGGCCAGGAGCGCAGGACGAGGGCGGGGGAGGCTGTGCGCCGTGGGTGAAATCGAAGCGACAGTGCCGGTTCAGCGGGCTGAGACGGGCGGTCCGCGCATTCCGGTCGTGCCTGGATTCGCGCCCCGGGCGACTGTGGCGGCTGCGGCGGCCAAGAGCGCGCCGCAGCCGCCCAGGGAGGTTGGTAAGGCGCTGCGGGAGAGGGTGCCCAGGGCCTCTCACTCCTCTCTGGACCTTCCGGCCGGGCGGCCCGATGCCGTGCAGGCGGTCGAGGAATCGAGCAGGGGCAGGGTGCCCGGTCTCGCTTCGATCCGGGTGGGCCGGATGGCGGCCACACCGTTCGCCTTTCTGCGCGGCTCGGCCGGGCTGATGGCCCATGACCTGGTGGGCACACCGGTCAGCGGGATCGGCGCGCAACTCTGCGGCGATGCGCATGCGGCCAATTTTGGGCTGTACGGCGATGCGCGGGGCAGCCTGGTCATTGATCTGAATGATTTCGACCAGACCGTGTTCGGCCCCTGGGAATGGGACCTCAAGCGCCTCGCCACCTCGCTGGTGCTCGCGGGGCGTGAGGCCGGGGCGGACGAGGACATCTGCCGTCAGGGCGCCTACGACACGGTGGGCGCGTACCGGCGGACGATGCGGCTGCTGGCCACCGGCTGTCGGGTTCGACGTGCCCGAGGTGGCGCACGAGGGGCGTCGGGTGGTGCTCGGGCAGAAGCGGATGCAGCTCGTCAGCGACATCCTGCTCGGGTGGGCCACTGTGGACGGGCGTCCTTTCCAGGTGCGGCAGTTCAGGAACCGCAAGGGCAGTGTGGACCCGGCTGCCCTGGCAGCCGGCCAGGTCGACGACTACGGCCGGATGACCGGTGCGCTGCTGGCGCGGGCTCATGCGCACAGCGCCGATCCGCGGCTGATCGCGGGCTACTGCGGCAAGAACGAAGAGCTGGACGAGGCGATGGCGGCGTTCGCGGTGACTTACGCGGACCGTACAGAGGCGGACCACGCGGAGCTGGTGCGGGCCATCGGTTCGGGGCGGATAGCCGCCGAACTGGGCGTGTGAGGGGCATTGAGCCGACCGCGCGTCCTCGGAGCGTGGGCGGTGGCCATACGCTGGACGGGTGACCCACGAAGCCGCCGGGGTGCCGATCACCCGGAACGACGATGACCGGCAGGACAACGACCGGCAGGACAACGACCGGCAGCACGAGCAGCAGGGGCTGACGGCCGGTGCCGGTGCGGAGACCGACGCTGCCGCTGGGACCGCTGAGGGGGCTCGGCCCGAGGCCCGGCTGGCGAAGGCAGTGCGCGTGGCGGAGCAGGCGCTGATCGAGTTCGAGATCGCCGTGGAGACCTTCCGGGTCGAGGTCGAGAACTTCTCCCGGTTGCACCACCAGAAACTCGGGCCGATGTACACCCGCCTCGATGAGCTCGATGCGCAGATCGCGGAGGCCCGGGCCGCCAGGACCGGTGACCCCGAAGACCTCCGCAAGGCGCAGGAGGCCCGGGCGGTCGTGATGCCGATGCCGGGCGTCGACGAGCTGTTCCACGACTGGATCGACTCCGACGGGCTGTCCCCCGAGGCTGCGGCGATGCTGACCGAGCAGCCGGTCCGGCCGCCCAAGCGGGTCCGGCCGACCGAGGAGGCGCGCAAGCTCTATCGCGAGCTGGCGCGAAAGGCCCACCCGGACCTGGCGCAGGACGGGACGGAGCGGGCACGCCGGGACGAGTTCATCACCCGAGTCAACGCCGCATACGGGCGCGGCGACGAGGCGCTGCTGATGGAGCTGGCACAGGAGTGGGCGGCGGGTCCGGTGATGCCGGAGGCGGAGCTCAGCGAGAGCGAGGAGCTCTACGCCCGGCTGAACTGGCTGACCCAGCGCAAGGAACTCCTGACGGTGCTCGCCCAGGAACTTGAGGAGAGTGCGATCGGGGCCATGCTGCGGATGGCGCCCGACGATCCGGACCGGCTGCTCGACGAGATCGCCGATCAGCTGCTGGGCGAGGTCGCTCAGCGTGAGGCGGAGCTGGCGGGTCTGGTGCAGTAGCGTTCCAGGTGACTCTGGAGCGTACGTTACGAGAGAAGGCATGCCCCATGAATTTCGCCTCGCTGCCCTCGGTGGATGTCGCGGCGGTCCCTTCGGCCGGCTTTGTGCTGGATGTCCGGGAGGACGACGAATGGGCGGCCGGGCATGTCGAAGGCGCTTTGCACATTCCGATGAGTGATTTCGTGGGCCGCTTCGGTGAGCTGACCGAGGTCGCCGAGGACGGTCGGCGCGTGCATGTGATGTGCCGGGTCGGCGGCAGGTCCGCCCAGGTCACCCAGTACCTGGTGCAGCAGGGCATCGATGCCGTGAACATCGACGGCGGGATGCTCGCCTGGGACGGTGCCGGACGTCCGATGGTCACCGACAACGGAAACCCGGCTTTCGTGCTCTGAGCCCGGGTGGTCGCTCGGCTGCTTGGTGCTGGGCCGCTCGGCCGCCGGACTGTTGGGCCGGTGTCGGTTGAGGACTGGCCGGTGTCAACTGAGGAGGTGTGCGGCCAGTAGGTCGCCCAGTGCCTCCTCGTGCGCTGCCGCCGGGCCGAGGGAGAGCTCGATCTGCTTCGCCCAGGCGTGGAAGCGGTGGAGCGGGTAGTCGGTGTCCGCGCCGAAGCCGCCGTGCAGATGCTGTGCCGTCTGTACGACCCGGCGGACACCGTCCGACGCCCAGATTTTCGCCACGGCAATGTCACCCTCGGCGGGCAGTGCACCGTCGGGCCCGGTGGAGATCCGCCAGGCCGCCTGCCAGAGCGTCACTTCCATGGCCCGCAGGTCGATGTAACGGTCCGCGGCTTGTACGGCGACGGACTGGAAGGTGGCGACCGGAAAGCCGAACTGCTCGCGCTTGCCGGTGTATTCACTTGTCATGGCGAGCACAGCCTCGCCCAGACCCAGTGCGAGCGCGCATGTCCCGGTGGTGAGCAGGGCGCGCAGCCACTCCCAGGCCCCGGCGGTGTCGATCAGCGCACGGCTGTCGACCCGTACCGACTGCAGCCGGACCTCGGCGAACAGTTCACCGCTGGTGGAGACCTGCTCGGCCAGGGTGACGCCGTCATGGGTGGGCCGGATCAGGGCAACAGCGGCCCGGCCCTCGCCCGTGTGGGCGGGAACCGCGATCCAGTCCGCGGCCTGCGCCCACGGCACACCTGACTGCACCCCGTCGAGCACCCAGTCTGCACCGTTGCCGTCGGCATCCCCAGAGGCGTCGCGAGAGCCGTCCGCAGGACCTTCGCCGGGCCGGGCGCTCTTTGCCGTGGCTTCCCGGTGGGCGATGACGGCGAGCTCCGCCGGATCGTGGCCGGAGCGGCCGTTGGCCCCGACGGTGAGAACCAGCTCGCCCCGGCCGACCCGGGGAAGCAACTCGGCGGCCAGCCCGGGGTCCCCGTAGCGTTGGAGCATCATCGCGACCGCGCACGTCTCCAGCAGCGGCACCCGCGCAAGCACCCTGGCGGACTCGCGCAGCACCAGGCAGAGCGCCACGGGATCGAGACCGGCCCCGCCGTGCTCCGGCGACAGTGTCAGGCTCAGCAGGTCGCCTGCGGCGAGCCCGGCCCACAGAGGCCGGTCGATGTCCTCGGCCACCGCGCCCGGTACGAGGGCGGGGCTGGGTACTTCGTCGGGCGCAACGCCCGAGAAGATCGCTCTCGCCGCTTCCGTGACTGCCTGCTGTTCCTCGGTGAAGGTGAAGTCCACTGCCCTGGCCTCCCGCGAAACTCTGCTCCCGTACCCAGATCTGACGGATCGTCAAGATAGAACAGGTTCTATGAGAAGGGAACAGGGAGAGAGGCGGGAGGAGGGACAGGGCAGGAGGGGGACTGGAGAGGGAGAGCAGGAGGAGGCGTGGGAGGTGAGGTGGGTGAACGGGAGGTGAGATGGGTGAAATGGTGTGCGGTCAGGGGGCAGGGGTCAACGGTCAGCGGTCGAAGTCGAGCTCCACCTCCGGAGTGACCGGGTGCGACTGGCACGCCAGCACATAGCCCGCGCCCGTCTCTTCAGGCTCCAGCGCGAAGTTGCGGTCCATCCGCACCTCGCCCGAGACCAGGAACGCCCGGCAGGTCCCGCACACACCTCCCTTGCAGGCGTACGGCGCGTCGGAGCGGCTGCGCAGCACGGTCTCCAGCAGTGATTCGCCATCCTGCACCGGCCATGTGCCGGAGCGGCCGTCCAGGGTTGCGGTGAGCCTGCTGTGAGCAGGTGTTTCGGCCAGGGTGCGGGCAGGCGCGCTCGGGGCGTCGTCCACATGGAAGATCTCCTGGTGGATACGGGTCCGGTCGACGCCCAGGCCGTGCAGCGCGCGTTCGGCCGCCCGGACCAGTCCGAACGGCCCGCACAGATACCAGCCATCCACTTCCGCCACCGGTAGTAGTGCGGGCAGCAGCTCGGTGAGCCGCTCCCGGTCCAGCCGGCCGGTCGAAAGACCTGCCTGCTGCTCTTCCCGGGAGAGTGCCGTGACCAGCTGGAACCGGTCCGGGTAACGGTCCTTGAGGTCGGCGACCTCGTCCAGGAACATCGTCGAAACCGCTGTTCGGTCACTCCGGACCAGACAGAAACTGGCGTCGGGCTCCCGCGCCAGCAGCGTTGCCGCGATCGACAGCACCGGGGTGATCCCGCTGCCTCCGACTATCGCCGCGAAACGTCCGGTGCGGGGCGTGAGCACGAAGCGGCCCATCGGGGGCATCGCCTCGACCAAATCACCGACGGCGAGTTCTTTCAGGGCGTACGTGGAGAACGCGCCGCCGTCGACGAGCCGAATGCCTACCCGTAGCACCGGATCGGCCGGTTCCTCGGCGGCCGGGGAGCAGATCGAGTACGAGCGGCGGATCTCCTCGCCATCGACGCTGTAGCGCACATTGAGGTGCTGGCCGGGCTTGTGGCGGAAGGTCTCGCGCAGCTCGGGCGGCACGGCGAGGGTGACGGCCACCGAATCGTCCGTGAGTCGTTCGATCGCGCGGACCCGGAGCGGATGGAACATCTACAACTCCTTGAAGTGGTCGAACGGTTCGCGACATGTCACACAGCGGCGCAGCGCCTTGCAGGCGGTGGAGGAGAACCGGCTCAGCAGCTCCGTATCGGTCGAGCCGCAGTGCGGGCAGCGCACCGAGAGCGTGAGCGGCACCGGACCGTCCACAGGGGCCGTGGCGTCGTGCGGGCGCGGGGGCGCGATGCCGAACTCGGCCAGCTTGCGGCGCCCTTCCGCGCTGATGTCGTCCGTGGACCAGGCCGGCGAGAGCACGGTGACCACGGAGACCTCCGGTATGCCGTGGTCATGCAGCACCCGCTCGATGTCGGCGGACATGGCCTCGATCGCCGGGCAGCCGGTGTAGGTCGGGGTGAGACGCACGGATACCTTGCCGGGTGCGAGCACGTCCACGCCCCGGAGCACCCCCAGCTCGT
The DNA here is from genome assembly GCF_055563255.1 of Streptomyces sp. NPDC002958. Taxonomy (NCBI): domain Bacteria; kingdom Bacillati; phylum Actinomycetota; class Actinomycetes; order Kitasatosporales; family Streptomycetaceae; genus Streptomyces; species Streptomyces sp. NPDC002958. The sequence continues at coordinate 316,060 of NZ_JBVHDS010000005.1, forward strand.
CCAGGGTCAGCACGGGCAGTTCGGGATCGGGTACGGAGCCTGCGAGCCGGTGCAGTTCCTCTTCCAAGAGTGTCTCGGTCACCATGACGCCCCCGGGTGGCTGCGATGCAGATGCTGCATCTCGGCGATCATCCGGCCGAAGGACTCGGTGTGGATGCCCTGGCGTCCCGCGCCCGCCGTCCACGCTCCGGACTGCGGACCGGTCGGCACGGTCAGCGTGGCCTGCTCCAGCACTCCCGTGACGGATTCCAACCAGCCGCTGTGCAGCGACTGCCAGTCGATCTCCACGCCCTCGACGGGCTGGAACAACTCGCCGGTGAACCGCCACAGGGCGCCCACCGCTCGCTGCATCCGCTCATGGCTCTCGGCCGTGCCGTCGCCGAGCCGCAGCGTCCAGTGCTCCGCGTGGTCCTGGTGGTACGCGACTTCCTTGACCGCCTTCGCCGCCAGTCCGGCGAACCGGTTCTCACCGACCGCCAGCTGCTCGTACAGCAGTCGCTGGTAGACGGAGAAGTAGAGCTGGCGGGCGATGGTGTGGGCGAAGTCGCCGTTCGGCTGCTCGACCAGCTGGACGTTACGGAAGGCGCGCTCCTCGCGCAGATACGCCAGCTCGTCCTCGTCCCCGACGAGGGACAGCAGCACCCGAGCCTGCCCCAACAGGTCCAGGGCTATGTTGGCCAGGGCCACTTCCTCTTCCAGTGCGGGGGCGTGGCCGGCCCACTCCCCCAGCCGGTGCGAGAGCACCAGCGCGTCGTCGCCGAGGGCGAGGGCCGCGGTCACAGGTGCTTCACCCCTTCCGGGATCTCGTAGAACGTCGGGTGCCGGTACGGCTTGTCACCGGCCGGCTCGAAGAAGGAGTCCTTCTCGTCCGGCGAGGAGGCCGTGACCTGCGCGGACGGGACCACCCAGATGGAGACGCCCTCGGAACGGCGCGTGTACAGATCGCGTGCGTTGCGCAGGGCCATTTCTGCGTCCGGCGCGTGCAGGCTGCCCGCGTGGGTATGGGACAGCCCGCGGCGCGAACGCACGAACACCTCCCACAGTGGCCATTCGGTCGAACTGCTCATGCTGTCGCCTCCCCGTTCCGTACCGCTGTGTGCTTCTCGGCGTACGCAACCGCCGCGTCCCGGACCCAGGACCCCTCCTCGTGCGCCCTGCGGCGCTGGGTGAGGCGCTGCTCGTTGCACGGGCCGTTGCCCTTGAGGACCTCCTGGAACTCCTTCCAGTCGATCGCTCCGAAGTCGTGCTGTCCACGCTCCTCGTTCCACCGGAGATCCGGGTCCGGGAGGGTGAGCCCCAGCGCCTCGGCCTGGGGGATACAGATGTCCACGAAGCGCTGCCGCAGCTCGTCGTTGGAGTGCCGCTTGATCTTCCAGGTCATTGACTGTGCCGAGTGGGCCGATGCGTCGTCCGGCGGGCCGAACATCATCAGGGACGGCCACCACCAGCGGTTCACCGCGTCCTGCGCCATCTCGTGCTGCGCCGGGGTGCCGCGGCTGAGGGTGAGCAGCAGCTCGTACCCCTGACGCTGGTGGAAGGACTCCTCCTTGCAGATGCGGACCATCGCCCGGGCGTACGGGCCGTAGGAGCAGCGGCAGAGCGGCACCTGGTTGGTGATCGCGGCGCCATCCACGAGCCAGCCGATGGCGCCGACGTCCGCCCAGGTCAGCGTCGGGTAATTGAAGATTGACGAATACCTCTGGCGGCCTGCGTGGAGCTTGTCGAGCAACTCCTCGCGGCCGGTGCCGAGGGTTTCCGCGGCGCTGTACAGATAGAGCCCGTGTCCCGCCTCGTCCTGCACCTTGGCCATCAGGATCGCTTTGCGGCGCAGCGAGGGCGCTCGCGAGATCCAGTTGGCCTCCGGCTGCATTCCGATGATTTCGGAGTGGGCATGCTGGGCCATTTGCCTGACCAGCGAGGCACGGTACGCATCCGGCATCCAGTCGCGCGGCTCAATGCGCTCGTCCGCCGCCACCGCGGCGTCAAAGGCCGCTTCCAGGGCCTCGCCCGCCCCTTCGGGCCTTTCTGCTCCCGCCTGCGCTGCCTGGTCCGCAGTCACTGCCGTCATCCCGGACTCCCTACCGACCGACCGATCGTTCGGTTCATTGTCTTCAATGGTGAGTCGGTGGCCCGTAGGGTGTCAACCCTGTGGATAACTGACCGGAGATCGACGGGGATCGGGGCGGGATGGATTCGTACGACGACAGCGGCGTCGGGGGCGGGAACGGGAGCGGGAACGGGAGCGCCGGGCCGGGGCAGGAGCAGGGGCAAGGCGCGTCGTCCGGCGCCGGTCAGGGGCCGCAGTCAAGTCCCCGTGGCGGCGTGGCGGCCCTGTCTCTTCCGTACCGGATTGTCGCCGTGGTCGCGCTGTCGGTGATCGGGCTGGTCGCCTGCGGTCAGCTGGCCATGGTGTTTCTGCACGTCGCACCTTCCAACACCCTGACCAAGCGGCACGGTGAAGTGGTTGACGACTGGATCTATCCCGAGTTCGAGCAGGACTGGAAGCTCTTCGCCCCGAACCCTCTTCAGCAGAACGTGGCCGTCCATGTACGGGCCGAGATAGCCGGCGCCGACGGCCGCCACACCACCTCCTGGATGAGTCTTTCCGGTGAGGACGGCAAGGCGATACGCGGCAATCTGCTCCCCAGTCACGTCCAGCAGAACGAGCTGCGCCGCGCCTGGGGCTTCTTTGTCAATTCCCACGACAACGAGAACCGGGCGATCGGCCTGCGCGGTGAGCTCTCCGAGCGCTACATCCGCCGCATCGCGATGCTGCGCCTGGGCGAACACGACTACGGCGGCACCATCGAGCGCATTCAGATTCGTTCCGAGTCGCGGCCCGTCGCGGCGCCAGACTGGAGCGAGGAGAAGATCAGCACGAAGCCGTCCTACCGGGTGCTGCCGTGGTGGACAGTAACCTCCGCCGACCTCCCCGAGAGCGCCAAGGGGGCGGACAAGTGAATACGCTCACCTTCGACCGCAAGATCGCCCGCGGCATCCAGCGCATCACCTCCTCGGCCCTCGGCCCGTATCAGAGTGCCGTCATCCGGATCGGTTTCTCCGCCACCTATCTGCTGTTCCTGCTGCGAGAAGTGCCGCACCGCCACGAGATGTACGGCCCCGACGCCCCATGGCACTGGGACATGGCGCAGCAGCTCATATCGGGCAATCAAGCCTTCACCGTGCTCATGTGGTCGGACAGCACGGTCTGGTTCGAGATCGTGTACGCGGTCGCACTGCTCTCCGCCGCGCTGCTGATGGTCGGCTGGCACACTCGCGCCATGTCGGTCCTCTTCATGGTCGGCGTGCTCTCCCTGCAGAACCGCAACATCTTCATGGGCGACGGTGGCGACAACGTCATCCATCTGATGGCGATCTATCTCGTGCTGACGCGCTGCGGGCAGGTCTGGTCGTTGGATGCCCGGCGTACGGCCCGTGCGGCCTGCGGGGTCGGTGGGGAGGACGCGGCCCGTAAGGAGGATGCGGAGGGTGATGGCCCTGGGCGTTCAGTGCGGGGAAATGTGGCCGGTCCGGTTCTCTGGGTGGTGCTCGGCCTGATTCTGATCGCGGCCACAGTGAAAGATGGCCTCGGCGGTACTTGGTGGCTGCCGGTTCTCTTCTGGGTCCTCTGGCTCGGCCAGGGTGCCTGGTGGGCCGTGAGCCGTTACGCACCGGACAGCGAAGTCCGCACCCTGCTCGATGTCGTCGCCAACCTCGCCCACAACGCGACCCTCGTCGTGATCATGGCTGAGGTCTGTCTGATCTACGCGACGGCGGGGTGGTACAAGATCCAGGGTTCGCGGTGGCAGGACGGTACGGCGCTGTACTACCCGCTCAACCTCGACTACTTCACGCCTTGGCCCGGGCTGTCGGACATCCTCGCGTCCAGCGGTGTGATGGTGATGCTGCTGACGTACGGCACGGTCGTTGTTCAGGTCGCCTTCCCCTTCACCCTGTTCAACCGGCGGGTCAAGAACGTCCTGCTCGTCGTCATGGTGTGCGAGCACGCCGGTATTGCCCTGCTGCTCGGGCTGCCCTTCTTCTCGATGGCGATGATCGCCGCCGACTCCGTCTTCCTGCCGACCGCCTTCCTGGTGTGGCTCGGCGGCCGGGTGACCCTCGGACGGGAGCTGCTGTTCTCGCGCGAGGGCCGCGAGGGCCGCGAGGGCAAGGTTCCGAGGCAGCGGAGTGCCGTCGATGACGAGGAGGCTCCCCAGCACAGCGGCGACGGGGGCCATACGCTCGTCGGGTGAGTAGTGAGAGCGGCAGCAGTGGCAGGACCGGTAGGACCGGCGGGACCGGCGGGGATTCGTTGGCCGAAGAGGCCGTAGGACCTGACTCGTCCGTCGCATTCGTACCCGGGGCGGAAACCGGTCCGTCTGCGGAACCGATGCAGTACGACGACGGATTCGGGACGGAGGTCGGAGTCGGGCCGCACCCGCTGCCTTGGCCTGTGGGCGAACGGTACGACCCCGAGCTGCTCGCCCACGGCGACCGGCGCAACGTGGGTGACGCCTACCGGTACTGGACGCGGGAGGCGATCGTCGCCGATCTGGATCTGCGGCGGCACGACTTCCATGTGGCGGTCGAGAACTGGGGCCACGACTTCAATATCGGTTCCGTGGTGCGCACCGCGAACGCCTTCCTCGCCAAGGAGATCCACATCGTGGGGCGGCGGCGATGGAATCGGCGTGGTGCGATGGTCACCGACCGGTACCAGCACGTGCGACACCACCCCGACACGGAGTCGCTGACCGCGTGGGCAGCGGCGGAGGGGCTGCCGATTATCGGTATCGACAATCTGCCGGGGGCGGTGCCGCTGGAGCGGACCGAGTTGCCCCGGCGGTGTGTGCTGCTATTTGGGCAGGAAGGGCCCGGGCTGACCGAGGAGGCCCGCAAGCACGCGGCAATGGTGTGCTCCATTGCGCAGTTCGGGTCGACGCGGTCGATCAATGCAGGGGCTGCGGCTGCGATTGCCATGCATGCGTGGGTGCAGCGGTATGCGGAGATTCCGGGGGCCGGGCGCGGGACCGGGGGCGGGCTGGGGTGCTGAGATGGGTGGAGCGGGTGCGGGTGGGGGTGGGGGCGTTCGGATGAGGGCGGGGTAGGGCGCCTGCGGCGGGCCTGTTCCCCTGCCCGCCCCTTCCCGTAACCGGCGCTCCGCCCCGGACCCCGCTCCTCAAACGCCGGAGGAGCTGAAGGAAGCCTGGAAGGGTGGGGCAGGGGCGGAAGGGCCGGGACAGGAGGGGCGGGAGGGGCGAGGCGGGGCTGCGCAGGGGTGGGAAAGACGGGAGCAGAAGGCCTGAGGCCGGAGGCTGGGTTACGCCTGGCGGCGGACTTCCACCATGCGGAAGCGGCTAGCCACGAAGGCTCCGTCGCACAGGGCCGCGTTCGCTGCCGGGTTGCCGCCCGAGCCGTGGAAGTCGGAGAACGCCGCGGTCTGGTTGACGTACACCCCGCCGGTCAGGTTCAGCGAGAGCTGGGCCGACTCGTCCAGGCAGACGCCCTCCACCGCGCGCTCCACCTCCGGTGAGGTGGTGTACGCGCCGACCGTCATCGCGCCCTTGTCACGGATCGTGCGGCGGAGCAGCTCCACGGCGTCGGCTGTCGAGTCGACCGCTACGGCGAAGGAGACCGGTCCGAAGCACTCCGAGAGGTAGTGCTCCTCGTCGTCCGGCTTGGTGCCGTCCAGTTTGACGACGACGGGGGTGCGGACCACGGCGTCGGGGAATTCCGGGTTGGCCACCTCACGGGAGGGCAGGGCGACGTCACCCAGCTCTGCGGCCGCCTCCAGGCGGGCCTTCACATCGGGGTTGACCAGGGCGCCGAGCAGTGCGTTCGCCCGGGCGTCGTCGCTCAGCAGTCCGTTGACCGCGGCGGCGATGTCGTCGACGACTTCGTCGTACGTCTTGTCGCCGGCGTCGGTCGTGATGCTGCCCCGGGGGATCAGGAGGTTCTGCGGGGTGGTGCACATCTGGCCGCTGTACAGCGAGAGGGAGAACGCCAGGTTGGCGAGCATGCCCTGGTAGTTGTCGGTGGAGTCGAGGACGATCGTGTTGACTCCGGCCTTCTCCGTGTAAACCTGAGCCTGGCGGGCGTTGGTCTCCAACCATTCGCCGAAGGCGGTGGATCCGGTGTAGTCGATGATCTTGATCTCGGGGCGGACCGCGAGAGTCTTCGCGATGCCTTCGCCCGGCCGTTCGGCGGCCAGCGCGACCAGGTTGGGATCGAAGCCCGCCTTGACGAGCACCTCGCGGGCCAGCTGCACCGTGAGCGCGAGCGGAAGGACGGCGCGCGGGTGCGGTTTGACCAGGACGGGATTGCCGGTCGCCAGGGAGGCGAAGAGTCCCGGATAGCCGTTCCACGTGGGGAACGTGTTGCAGCCGATCAGGAGCGAGATACCGCGGGGCGCCGCGGTGAACGTCTTGTGCAGTTGCAGCGGATCGCGCTTGCCCTGGGGCTTGGACCAGTCGGCGCTCTGCGGGGTGCGGATCTGCTCCGCGTACGCGTACGCCACCGCCTCCAGGCCGCGGTCCTGGGCGTGTGGGCCGCCCGCCTGGAACGCCATCATGAAGGCCTGGCCGCTGGTGTGCATCACGGCGTGGCCGAACTCATGGGTCCTGGCGCTGATCCGCGCGAGGATCTCCAGACAGACCAGGGCCCTGGTCTCCGGGCCTGCCGCACGCCAGGCGGCCATTCCCGTAAGCATGGCCGGAAGCAGGACATCCAGGTCGGCGTGCGGATACTCGACACCCAGCTCCGGCCCGTACGGAGAGGTCTCTCCGCCCGTCCAGCCGTCGGTGCCCGGCTGACCGAGGTCGAGCCGGGTGTGCAGCACGGCGTCGAAGGCGGCCTTGCCCTCGGCGGGGCTCAGGCTGCCAGGGGCGCCTTGCTCGCCGTAAGCCTTCGGATGCTCGGGATGCGGGGACCAGTAGGCGCGCGTACGGATCGCGTCGAGGGCCTGGTCGAGCGTGGAACGGTGCTTTTCGGAGAGCAGGTGTGGGGAGAGCTCGGCGGCCATGACGGACCAACTCCTCATCGAGCTGGGCAGGGACGGGCGGACAGAGTTAGAGTAACCGAACGATCGGTCGGGACAAGGGGGCCCGCCAAACCTGTGGACAACTCATAGGGGAGGATCGCGGACATGACCACGGCCAAGCGGGACACGTACACCCCGGAGACTCTGCTCACCGTCGCCGTCCGTGTCTTCAACGAGCGCGGCTACGACGGCACGTCCATGGAGCATCTCTCCAAGGCGGCGGGCATCTCCAAGTCGTCCATCTATCACCACGTCGCGGGCAAGGAGGAACTGCTCCGCCGCGCGGTCAGCCGGGCGCTGGACGGTCTCTTCGGAATTCTCGACGAGCCGGGAGCGACGCGGGGGCGAGCGATCGAGCGGGTCGAGTACGTCACCCGTCGTACCGTCGATGTGCTGATATCCGAACTTCCCTACGTCACGCTGCTGTTGCGCGTGCGGGGCAATACGAAGACCGAGCGCTGGGCCATGGAGCGGCGGCGCGAGTTCGACCATCGGGTGACCGATCTGCTCAGGGCGGCTGTCGCGGATGGCGATCTCCGCTCCGACGTGGACATACGGCTGGTGACACGGCTGCTCTTCGGAATGGTCAACTCCCTGGTGGAGTGGTACAGGCCGCAACCGGACGGCGGCGTCGACGGGGAGCGGCTGGCGGACACGCTCGTCCGGGTGGCCTTCGAGGGGATGCGGTCCAGCCGCTGAACCCGTTGACGGTCGGAGTGCGACCGGGGGTGTGGCGCCGCACGATCTCGGCTGTCTGATGCCGGAGGAGGCGAAGGCTGCTTCCCTCACCTTCAGTCCGCGGATGGGACCAGGACAGGTTCAGTCCGCGGATGGGACCGGGACAGGCGCCATGTGCCGCGCGGCGCGAGCTGCACGCGGGTCGGCCGGCGGGTGCCGCGGTCAATTCGGCGGGCCAGGGGTCTCCGAGTCCGTCTCTGGCTCGGTTTTGGAGCCCGTTTACTGATTCCCGCTACGTGAGCTCGGTAGGTCTGGCCGGGGCCGGGGCCAGGTCCGTCTCCTCGAACACCAGAAGTGTGCGGGTGGAGAGTACCTCCGGGATGGCCTGGATCCTGGTCAGGACCAGCTCGCGCAGCGACCGGTTGTCCGGGGTGTGCACCAGCAGCAGGACATCGAAGTCGCCACTGACGAGCGCGATATGGGTGGCCCCCGGCAGTGCCTGGAGCTGCTCGCGCACGGTGCGCCAGGAATTCTGGACGATCTTGAGAGTGATGTACGCGGAGGCGCCCTGCCCGGCCCGCTCATGGTTCACGCGCGCGCTGAAACCGCGGATCACGCCGTCGTCGATGAGCCTGTTGATCCGGGCATATGCGTTGGCCCGGGAGACATGGACACGATCGGCCACCGAGCGTATCGAGGCGCGACCGTCCGTCTGGAGCAGTCGCAGGATGTCGCGATCGATGGCGTCGAGCGGGCGCGCGGGCGGAACCCGGCCGGGGGCCTCGCCCCCGTCGGCCATTTGTTCAGCTGACATGTGCCCGCACCTCCCTGTCCTGGACGACCTGCCCCTATCTCAGGCTGTGGAGAACCGTTTGTCCACAGGCTGAAGGCGCCTGTAGCCAAAATGCGCTCGCGACCGAACAATCGGTAGGTGAGGCGCAACGTATTCGTGTCTCGGACAGCGCTCGACATTTCGATGCATTTCGACACCCCTCGACATCGGACGATCCCCCGATGTCGTCAGACGCCGCTCGAAAACCCCTCGATGCCAGGAGGTGCTTGTCATGACGGTCCAAGAGCTGCCCGGCGCGGCCGCTTACCGGCCCGCGCCGCCCCCGGCCTGGAAGCCGCTCACCGACCCTGCGCCGCTGCTCCCGGACCCCGAGCCATACCGCGTGCTCGGTACGGATGCCGTGGACGGTGCCGACCCCGAGCTGCTGCTTCGGCTTTACGCGGAGCTGGTCCGCGGGCGGCGGTACAACGCGCAGGCCACCGCGCTCACCAAGCAGGGCCGGCTCGCCGTCTACCCGTCGAGCACGGGGCAGGAGGCCTGCGAGATAGCGGCCGCGCTGGTGCTGGAGGAGCGGGACTGGCTCTTTCCCAGCTATCGCGACACGCTGGCGGCCGTGGCGCGCGGCCTGGACCCGGTCGAGGCACTGACGCTGCTGCGCGGCGACCGGCACACCGGCTACGACCCGCGCGAGCACCGCATCGCCCCGCTCTGCACCCCCCTCGCCACCCAGTTGCCGCACGCCGTGGGCCTGGCACACGCGGCGCGCCTCAAGGGTGACGACGTGGTGGCGCTGGCCATGGTCGGTGATGGCGGGACCAGTGAGGGAGATTTCCACGAGGCGCTGAATTTCGCGGCCGTCTGGCGGGCTCCGGTCGTCTTCCTCGTACAGAACAACGGCTTCGCGATCTCCGTACCGCTGGCGAAGCAGACCGCTGCTCCGTCCTTGGCGCACAAGGCCGTGGGGTACGGGATGCCGGGTCGGCTGGTGGATGGCAATGACGCGGCCGCCGTGCACCAGGTCCTCGGTGAGGCGGTCGCGCGGGCCCGGAGCGGTGGTGGTCCCACGCTCGTCGAAGCGGTGACGTACCGCATGGACGCCCATACGAATGCTGACGACGCCACGCGCTACCGCGTCGACAGCGAGGTGGAGACGTGGCGTGCGCATGATCCGATTCAGCTCCTGGAGCGGGAGCTGATCGGGCGGGGGCTGCTCGACGACGACGGGATCGAGGAGGCGCGCGCGGCTGCGGAGCGGATGGCGGCCGCTCTGCGCGACCGGATGAACGCCGATCCGGTGCTCGACCCGATGGATCTCTTCGCCCATGTCTATGCGGAAAAGACCTCGCAACTGCGGGAACAGACTGCCCGGTTGCGTGTCGAGCTGGAGGCCGAGCACGACCTGCACGGCCACGACGACGTGGAGGAAGGGCGATGACCACCGCAGCGGCAACGGCCGGAGAGCGGACGGCGAAGGCCAAGCCTGCCACCATGGCGCAGGCGCTCGGGCGTGCGCTGCACGACTCGATGGCCGAGGACCCGACGGTGCACGTCCTCGGCGAGGACGTGGGCACGCTCGGTGGGGTCTTCCGGATCACCGACGGTCTGGCGAAGGAGTTCGGCGAGGACCGTTGTACGGACACCCCGCTGGCCGAGGCAGGCATCCTCGGCACGGCTGTCGGCATGGCGATGTACGGGTTGCGGCCCGTGGTGGAGATGCAGTTCGACGCCTTTGCCTATCCGGCGTTCGAGCAGCTGATCAGCCATGTCGCCAAGATGCGGAACCGGACGGCCGGTGCCATGCCGTTGCCGGTCACGGTCCGGGTGCCGTACGGCGGCGGGATCGGCGGGGTCGAGCACCACAGTGACTCCTCGGAGGCGTACTACATGGCGACGCCCGGCCTCCATGTCGTCACGCCCGCCACGGTCGAGGACGCGTACGGGTTGCTGAGGGCCTCGATCGCCTCCGACGACCCGGTGGTCTTCCTGGAGCCGAAGCGGCTCTACTGGTCGAAGGCGGACTGGTCGCCCGAGGCCCCGGTGGCCGTGGAGCCGATCGGGCGGGCCGTTGTCCGCCGGCCCGGACGCAGCGCGACGCTGATCACATACGGGCCGTCGCTGCCGGTCTGTATGGAGGCTGCGGAAGCGGCCGTCGAAGAGGGCTGGGACCTCGAAGTCGTCGACCTGCGTTCACTGGTGCCTTTCGACGACGAAACCGTCGCCGCTTCCGTGCGGCGTACGGGGCGCGCGGTCGTCGTCCATGAGTCCTCCGGTTTCGGTGGTCCGGGCGGCGAGATCGCGGCTCGGGTCACAGAGCGCTGCTTCCACCATCTGGAGGCGCCGGTGCTGCGGGTCACCGGGTTCGACATTCCGTATCCGCCCCCGATGCAGGAGCGGCACCATCTGCCGGGCGTGGACCGGGTGCTCGACGCGGTCGCCCGTTTGCAGTGGGAGGCGGAGAGCTGATGCCTCAGGTATTCGAATTCAAGCTGCCGGATCTCGGCGAGGGGCTGACCGAGGCGGAGATCGTGCGCTGGCTGGTGGAGGTCGGCGATGTCGTCGCCATCGACCAGCCGGTCGTCGAGGTCGAGACCGCCAAGGCGACGGTGGAGGTGCCGTGCCCGTACGGGGGCGTGGTGACCGCACGGTTTGGCGAGGAGGGCACGGAACTTCCGGTTGGAGCACCGCTGTTGACGGTGGCCGTGGGGTCCAAGGGCTCCATGGGGTCCGAGGGGTCCGTGGGAGTGGTGGGCTCGATGGCCGGTTCTGGTGGGGCGAGTTCCGGGGCCGGGGCCGGTGAGCCGGAGTCGTCCGGCAACGTGCTGGTCGGGTACGGGACGGGCGCACCGGTGGCGCGCCGTCGACGGGTCCGTCCCGAGGCGGTTGCCGCGCCTGTTGCCGCGCCTGTTGGCGCACGTGTGACGGCTGCGGCTGCGGATTCTGCATCTGTTCCGGACGTGGCGCAGGGGCCGGTGCCCGTCGTCTCTCCGCTGGTGCGGAAGCTGGCGCGGCAGCATGATCTTGATCTGCGGCAGCTGGCGGGTTCCGGGCCCGACGGGCTGATCCTGCGGGCCGATGTCGAATCTGCGATCAGGGCGCTGGCGGAGGGGGCCGCTGCTCCCCGGTCGGCCGCGGTCTCGGTGCCGGAGTCGGTTACGGAACCGACGTCGCCGTCTGCGGCGCAGCCGCCGTTGGCGCGGAGGGCGGCGAGTCCGGCCGTGGAGCGGATTCCGTTGCGCGGTGTACGGGGCGCGGTCGCCGACAAGTTGACGCGCAGCCGACGGGAGATCCCCGAGGCCACGTGCTGGGTCGACGCGGATGCCACCGAGCTGATGGCGGCCCGATCCGCGATGAACAGCGCCGGTGGTCCGGCTGCCGGGCCCAAGGTGTCGCTGCTCGCCCTGCTGGCGCGTATCTGCACTGCCGCGTTGGCCCGGTTCCCCGAGCTCAACTCCACGGTGGACGTGGAGGCGCGGGAGATCGTGCGCCTGCCGGAGGTCCATCTCGGGTTCGCGGCCCAGACCGAGCGGGGACTGGTCGTCCCTGTTGTACGGGATGCACAGGCTCGGAACGCGGAGTCGATCGGGGCCGAGATCGCCCGGCTGACCGAGGCGGCCCGAACCGGGAAGCTGACTCCGGCGGAGCTGACCGGCGGCACGTTCACGCTGAACAACTATGGGGTGTTCGGAGTCGACGGTTCGACCCCGATCATCAACCACCCGGAGGCGGCGATGCTGGGCGTCGGCCGGATCGTGCCCAAGCCGTGGGTGCACGAGGGCGAGCTGGCCGTACGCCAGGTCGTTCAGCTCTCGCTGACCTTTGACCACCGGGTCTGCGACGGCGGAACGGCGGGCGGCTTCCTGCGCTACGTGGCCGACTGCGTGGAACAACCGGCGGTGCTACTGCGCACGATGTAGGCGGCAACGGTCGCGGGTTCCCGTTTTCTCCCCTCGTGGATCCACGGGATTGCGGACGGGGAGGATCAACGGGAGACCGTGGCCCGCATACTCGGATGCATGACCGTGTATGACGCCATCGTCCTCGCCGGAGGGGCCGCCAAGCGGCTCGGCGGCGCCGACAAGCCTGGGATCCCGGTCGGTGGCCGTGCGCTGCTCGACCGGGTCCTCGCGGCCTGCGCCGACGCCTCGGCCACCGTGGTGGTGGGAGGACGGCGGCCCACCGTGCGCGCAGTGACCTGGACGCGGGAGGAACCGCAGGGCGGCGGCCCGTTGGCCGCGCTCGACGCCGGGGTCCGGCGCACCGCCGCGGAATGGGTTCTCGTGCTCTCGGCCGATCTGCCGTTCTTCGGCAAGAGCACCGCCGGAGAGCTGTTGGCCGCCGCCGGTGACGGGCAGCGGGACGGGGCTCTGTGCACCGATCAGGACGGTCACGACCAGCCTCTCGTCGCCGTCTACCGTACCGAACCGCTGCGCCGCGAGCTCGCTCTGCTCGCCACCGAGCACGGCAGTCTGTCCGGACTCCCCCTGCGGTTGCTGACGAACGAACTCGACCTGGCCCGGGTGGAGGCAGGCCCCCTGGCCTCCTTCGACTGTGACACCTGGGAGGACATCGCGGCGGCCCGGTCCCGGATCAGAGAGCATGGGACCGTGCTGGACGAATGGATCACCGCAGTCAAGAACGAACTGGGCATCGAACTCGACGTCGACACCGATGTCCTGCTCGATCTCGCCCGTGACGCAGCCCACGGCGTCGCCCGGCCCGCCGCGCCCCTGACGACCTTCCTGGTCGGGTACGCGGCGGCGCAGGCGAGCAGCGACTGCGACGGCCCGGCGGTGGTGGCCGAGGCTGCCCGCAAGGCTGCCGCTCTCGCCCTCCGGTGGGCGGAAGAGAACGAGACGCAATGACAGCCCACAACGACAGGGCGGACCCGCCTTCGGCGGCCGGCGTCGAGTCGATGGGCGTCGAGTCGATGGGAGTCGAGTCGATGGGAGTCGGACCCTCGGCGGGCGTCGGGCCCTCCGCACGCGACCGTCCGACGTCGGCCGACCTTGCGTCGGCACAGGGCGGTCGGTCTTCGGTGGTCAACCCGTCCTCCGCGGTCAGCCGGTCTTCGGCGAGTGGCCTTCCTCTGCCGGCGGATCGTGGCCTGACCCCGAAGGAGTTGCGGGCCGCCGAGGAGGACCGGGCCGTTGAACAGGCCCTCGCTCTGGTCGGGCGGCAGTCGTCGGGCGAGCCCCCCGCACATCGACCTCACTCGGCGGACTCCTGGTCCTCGGAACGGCCGTGCTCCCCACATCAATCCCGTTCTCCGGGGCAGTCGAACTCAATGGATCAGCCCCACCCCACGGAGGAGTGCGCGTCCGCGTCCCCGTCCTTGCCTCCGAACCAGGGCGTCGACCGGCCCCGCGGGTGGGATCGGCACAGGCGGGCGCCCTCCTGGCAGGATGCGCGTGCCCTCGCCGCACGGTCGGGCCGTGACGTTCCCGCCCGCGCCCGCCTACTCCTCCTCGAGGAGGCACTCGGACACGTACTCGCCGGGCCGCTCGTCGCGCTCACCGACCTGCCGTCCTTCGACACCTCCGCGATGGACGGCTGGGTCGTCACCGGACCTGGACCGTGGACCATCCGCGAGACCGAAGGAGCCGAAGGCGAGAAGGGTTCCGGGGACGCGGGCCCAGACTCAAGCCCAGGCTCTCGCGCAGGCGCAGGCTCTCGCCCAGGCCAGGATCTGGGTATCCTCGCCGGGCACAGCACCCCCGCCACGCTCCCCGACGGCGATGCCGTACGGATCGCCACCGGCGCCCGTATCCCGGCGGACGCCAACGCCGTGATCCGCAGCGAACACGCTCACGTGGACGAGGCCAAAGGGCTGCTTCACGCGAAGCACCAGGTGTTCCCCGGACAGGACATCAGGCCCCGTGGCCAGGAATGCCGTTCCGGGGATCAACTCCTGCCCGCCGGAACCCTGGTGACGCCCGCCGTCCTCGGTCTGGCCGCCGCTGCAGGGTACGACGAGTTGGTCGCTGCCCCCCGTCCACGGGTCGACGTCCTCGTCCTCGGTGACGAACTGCTGACCAGTGGTCTGCCGCACGACGGGCTGATCCGTGACGCGCTCGGCCCGATGATCGGCCCCTGGCTGCGCGCGCTGGGTGCCGAGGTCTCCGCCCCGCAGCGCCTCGGTGACGACGCGGCGGCCCTCCGGCGTGCCCTCACCACATCCGACGCCGATCTGGTCATCACCACCGGTGGTACGGCCTCGGGCCCTGTCGACCACGTCCACCCGGTCCTTGCCGAGATCGGGGCCGAGTTGCTGGTCGACGGCGTCGCCGTCCGCCCCGGCCATCCGATGCTGCTGGCCCGGCTCAAGGCAGAGGGCTCAGGTGAGGGCCCGTATCTCGTCGGACTGCCCGGCAATCCCCTGGCCGCAGTCTCCGGGCTCCTCACGCTCGCCGAACCGCTGCTCCGCGGGATGGCCGGCCGCGCGCCGGAGGCGCCGTACCAGGTTGTCGTGCGCGAGGAGGTGCACGGGCACCCGCACGACACACGTCTGGTGCCCGTCGTCCACCGCGCGGGCAGCACCGGCGGCAGCGCGGGCGATTCCGGCAGCGCGGGAACCGGCAGAAGTGCTGAGCACGTCGTACCGCTGCATTACAACGGTCCGGCGATGCTCCGAGGAATTGCCACGGCGGACGGGCTGGCCGTCGTACCACCGAACGGGGTACGGTCCGGCACCGAGGTGCAGATCCTCGATCTACCGTGGGCCTCGGCGACGCCGTGGACGGAAGGGTGTTTCACGTGAAACTTCCCGGCCACGATGCGATGGCCAGGCGCGCCGACGAGCATGTCGCGACCACGCGGGTGCAGCTCCCGCGCAGGGTCACGCACGGACCGGCACGACAGGTCGCCAAGCGGCTGATGATGGCGCTGATGGTGCTTGCCGTCACCGTGCTGATCGTCTGGATAGACCGTGACGGATATCACGACGCCGCCGATGGTCAAGTCGACCTGCTGGATGCGGTGTACTACGCGACGGTCACCCTCTCCACCACCGGCTACGGCGACATCACCCCGTACGGAGACAGCGCCCGGCTCACCAATGTGCTGCTCGTGACACCGCTGCGGGTGCTCTTCCTGATCATTCTGGTCGGCACCACTCTCGAGGTCCTTACGGAACGGACCCGGGAGGATTTTCGGCTGAAGCGTTGGAGAACCAACTTGCGTGACCATACCGTTGTCGTCGGCTTCGGCACGAAAGGCCGATCGGCCATCCAGACCCTGCGCGCGACCGGCTTGAAGAAGGAGCAGATCGTCATCGTCGACCCGGCGACCAAGGTGATCGAGATTGCCAACGCCGAAGGGTTCGTGGGCGTGGTCGGCGATGCGACCCGCAGCGAGGTGCTCTTGCGGGCTGAGCTCCAGAAGGCGCGTCAGGTCATCATCGCCACCCAGCGCGACGACACGGCGGTGCTGGTGGCGTTGACAGCGCGGCAGCTCAATCGCGGCGCGAAGATCGTCGCTGCGGTGCGCGAGGAGGAGAACGCCCCGCT
This sequence comes from Streptomyces sp. NPDC002958, assembly GCF_055563255.1. Taxonomy (NCBI): domain Bacteria; kingdom Bacillati; phylum Actinomycetota; class Actinomycetes; order Kitasatosporales; family Streptomycetaceae; genus Streptomyces; species Streptomyces sp. NPDC002958. Next base: position 332,075 of record NZ_JBVHDS010000005.1, read on the forward strand.
GCTCCGGCAGTCCGGAGCCGATGTCGTGATCACCAGCGCCAGCGCGGCGGGCCGGCTGCTCGGCCTTTCCGTCCTCAGTCCCAGCGCGGGCACGGTGATGGAGGACCTGATCCAGCAGGGCAGCGGTCTCGATCTCGTCGAACGGCCGGTGATAAAGGCCGAGGTGGGCAAGAGCGTCCGGGAGACCGACGATCTTGTGGTCAGCGTGTTGCGAGGGCATCGGTTGATCGGATACGACGATCCGGCGGCCAGTCCGCTGCAGTTGACGGACCGTGTGATCACCATCGTGCGTGCCTCGAACGAACTGCCACAGAGTGCCTCAGAGTGACCCGGCTACAGGCGCGCAGCGCCCGTAGCCGGGCATCGTGCCGCGCTAGTGGCCGGGCATCGAGCCGTTCTCGTAGCGGGCATTGCGCCGCGGGTCCAGCGGACACCGTTTCGGCGTGACCCGCCTCTGTGGGCGTGACCTGCCCCGCGGGTGCGACCGGCCTCCACGGGCGTGGCCTGTCGTCATGGCCTTGTGCGGCCTGCCGCCCACGGCCTTGCCGACCCGCCACCCCTGGTGCCGCGCGGTCCGGCGCGTCGTGGAGCTGCCTCCGGGCGTCACGGCGTCGCCCGGCCCGCGGCACGGAGTAGCCTCGCCGCCATGTATGCGATCACGATCCCCGAACCCGGTGGCCCCGAGGCGCTCGTATGGACCGAGGTGCCCGATCCGGTAGTCGGCGAGGGTGAGGTCCTCGTCGATGTCGTGTCCAGCGCGGTCAATCGTGCCGACGTGCTGCAACGACAGGGGTTCTACAACCCGCCGCCCGGCGCGTCGCCGTACCCGGGCCTGGAGTGCGCGGGCCGTATCTCGGCGATCGGGCCCGGTGTCACCGGCTGGTCGGTCGGCGACGAGGTGTGTGCGCTGCTCGTCGGCGGCGGTTACGCGGAGAAAGTCGCCGTACCCGCCGGGCAGCTGCTGCCCGTGCCGAGCGGGGTCGACCTGACTCAGGCCGCGGCGCTGCCCGAAGTGACGGCCACGGTCTGGTCGAACGTTTTCATGGTCGCCCATCTTCGTCCCGGCGAGACGCTGTTGGTGCACGGAGGGTCCAGCGGCATCGGCACGATGGCGATCCAGCTGGCCAAGGCCGTGGGCGCACGGGTCGCGGTGACCGCGGGAGGACCGGAGAAGCTGGCGCGCTGCGCGGAGCTCGGAGCCGACATCCTGATCGACTACCGGGAGCAGGACTTCGTCGAGGAGCTACGCAAGGCGACGGACGGGGCCGGTGCGGATGTGATCCTCGACATCGTCGGCGCGAAGTACCTGGATCGGAACGTGAAGGCACTCGCCGTCAACGGTCGGCTGGCCATCATCGGCCTCCAGGGCGGCGTCAAGGGCGAGCTGAATCTGAACACGCTGCTGAACAAGCGGGCTGCCGTCACCGCGACCTCGCTGCGCGGTCGCCCGCTCGCCGAGAAGGCTGCCATCGTCGCCGCCGTACGGGAGCATGTCTGGCCGCTGATCGCCGACGGTGTCGTCGGGCCGATCGTGGACCGCACGCTGCCGATGCCCGACGCCGCCGAGGCCCACCGGGTGCTGGAGTCCAGCGTGCACATCGGAAAGGTGCTTCTGCTGACACCTGCGGGGCTGGTACTCGCGGGCTGACACCTGTGGGGCTGACACCCGCCCCGCCACCGAGCACACACAACGGGGCCCGGCACACAGGTCATTGACCATGTGCGCCGGGCCTTGGTGTTGCTATGTGAGCGAGGCGTACGGGCTAGAGAGGTGTATGGACCGGAGAGGCGTACGTACCGATCAAGGTGTGTAGGTACCGATCGAGGCGTACGGACTAGAGATACGGGCCGGACCGGATGGCCCCGTGCTGGTCCCCGCTGCCGTCCTCGTCCTCGTGCCCGCTCCCCGGCGGAAGGGCGCGGCGCATCTGCTCCAGTTGGGCCCTCGCCGCCATCTGCTGGGCGAACAGTGCCGTCTGGATGCCGTGGAAGAGGCCCTCCAGCCAGCCCACCAACTGGGCCTGGGCAATCCGGAGTTCCGCCTCGGAGGGCACCGACTCCTCGGTGAACGGCAGGGAGAGCCGCTCCAGCTCCTCCACCAGCTCCGGTGCGAGGCCGTCCTCCAGCTCCTTCACGGAGCTCGCGTGGATCTCCTTGAGCCTGACCCGGCTCGCCTCGTCGAGAGGAGCCGCCCTGACCTCCTCCAGGAGCTGCTTGATCATGCTGCCGATGCGCATGACCTTCGCGGGCTGTTCGACCATCTCCGTCACCGGGACCTCACGCGACTCGTCGTCAGTGCCACCGCCGCCGATCGCCATGCCGTCCTGCCCCACTACGAGGACGTGGGGGTGCTCCTGCGACCGTTCATTCCTCGGCATCTCCATGGCGCCATTGTCTCGCACACCTGCCGTACAACACGGTGGTGCCCCCGCGAACGGTTGATCCACCGTTTTCGAGGGCACCACATCAGCCGGTCAGGCCACTGACCGCACCATTCGTGTCATCATCCGGCCCGCCGTGCCAGTGCGAGGCGCGACCGTGTGAACGCCGCCGCGAGCACCCCGGCCAGCAGCGGAATGCACACGACGAGCAGTCCGATGGTCGCCCAGGGCAGCATGATCGGCGTGTACGCCGACTGCATGGGCTCGAGCCGCATCCGCTGCAACGCTTCGCGAAGGTCGAGGAGCCGCAGCGCCACCGCAGGCACCAGACCCGCCAGTGTGCCCAGCACCACACCCGTGAGCGCCACCACCACGCACTGAAAGCCGGACAGCGAACGCCGCACCCGCGGGGGTGCGCCCACCGCGCTGAGCGTGTTGAGGTCGGCCTCCGCGTCGGCCTTGGCGAGACCGGTCGTGATCGCCGCCGCGCCCAGGGTCACCACTCCGGCGAACAGGGTCAGGATCAGCAGGATGCTGTCGTCGCGCGTGCCGGGGCCGAGATCGGGCTGGACCCAGATGATGCCGCCGCCGGCTTGCTCGATCGCGCTGGAGACCCGCTGCTCCTCGGCGTCCGTCGGCGGGTGGGAGACGGCGTACACGCTGCCGGACGGCTTGGTGTGCAGGCCGAGCCGCTCCACGGTCCTCTGCGGAAGGATCATGCGGATTCCGGGGGTGGCCGCGTACTTCGCGGGGGCCACGTACACCTTCAGCCGGTCCGTGGTGGTCCGTGCGTTGCCCGGGTGGAGCTTCCGGTTCTTCTTGTCGCGGTCGTTGTACTTGTGGAAGGCCTTGAGGGTGACTTCACCGTTCTTCGCGTACGCCGGGTTGAGCAGCACCGGTGTGCCCGCGGCCAGCGCCTTGCTTGCTGCCGGGTCGTCGAGCTTCACGTACGTGGTGAGCATGGCCGCGTCCGCCACGATGATCTTGTTGACATCGGTGCCGAAGGAGGTGAAGTTCATGTACTCGTCCAGGCAGGCGGGGGAAAGCGTCAGCTTCTTGTGCTCGTCGGAGGAGAGCCGCGCGGCAAGTTCCTTGGCGCCCTTGCCCTTGAGTGGGCAGCTGTGGCCCTTGCCGGTGGGCTTGATCATCTCCAGGGTGCCGCAGCCGTTCTCCTCCGAGGAGTAGACGCTGCAGTCGCTTCCTGCCCAGACCCGTCCGTAGTCGGCGTGCCCGCCGGTGACGGCCATGTTCCGCTCGACGGCGGCCCGGGCCAGCGGGAGTCGCTCGACTGCCTTGGCTTCGTCGGACCTGAAGGCGACGGTCCCCTTCGTGAGTAGGGGGGTGTGGTTGTAGTCGGCCTCGGCCAGGACACTGGCCATGTACGTGGCGATGGCCACCGAACCCGCGACGGCCGCCATCACCGCGGCGACCGCGGGAGCGGTACGGCCGCGGTTGCGGGCAGCGTCGCGCAGTGCCATCCGCGGCGAGAGGGGCAGCCCGCGGCCGAGCCGTCCGAGGAAGCCGACGATCACCGGGATGCAGGCGAGCAGTCCGAGCTCGGCGACGACCGATCCGCCGGCGACCAGCGCTCTGTCCCCGCTGGTGCCGCCATAGACGGCGACGGCGCAACCGATGACCAGTACGCAGACGCCCACGACAGGCAGCACCCGGGAGGAGCGGCGGACGCCGCGGCGGCCGGTGAGCGACTCCAGTACGGACTGCCGGCTCGCCACGATCGCCGGGGCGAACGCCGCCAGGAGACCGGTGACCAGGCCGATCACGGCGATGACCAGCAGCTCTGTCGGCTTCAGGGAGAGGGAACCGAAACGTTGTCCGGACCACTCCTCGATCACGGGGCGGAACGCCGCAGTGAGCCCGAGTCCGGCCACCACACCGGCCACGGCTCCGGTGCCGCCGAGCACGAGACCGCCGCCGAGCACCACGGCCCGGACATGGTGCCGGTCCCCGCCGCAGGTGCCGAGAAGGCCGAGCTGGCGGCGGGAGCGGCGCGCACCGACCGCGAAGGCCGGTCCGGCGAGCAGCACGATCTCCAGGACCGCCATGGCGATCACGGTGACGAGGGCCGCACTCAGCTCCCCGGAACTGTCCGAGTACGTGTCGGGGTTCTTCTTGGTCAGCGGGACCTCGGAGTCCGGCGGCGGGTCGAGGACGACCTGACGGGACTTGACGAGGATGCCCGACTTATTGGCCTCCATGATGTGCGGCCAGGTCACCCCCACCCCTTCGGGGCCTTTGACCAGCCAGTCCTTGGAGCCGGGGTTCGGCGGCAGCACCTTCTTGTCATGGTCGGCCCTGGCCTTCCACGGGGCGATGACCGCTCCCGGGTCGGCGTACAGCGCCTTGGCCTTCAGGTTGTTCGGCAGCTCGACCACACCGGTGATCCTGTACTTCTGACCGGAGTTGCGCACGGTGGTGGTCGAACCGACGTGCAGTCCGGTCGACTTCAGGAACGGCTCGGTGGCGGCCATTTCGCCCCTGCCGTGCGGGTAGGCACCGCGCACCAGGTCGATCCTGCCGCGGGCCAGCTTGTCCGACGTGCGGAACTCGTAGATGTCGGTGTTGGTGATGCCGTACCCGGTGGTGATGCTCGCCGGGACGGACTGAATGCTGATCGCCCGTGAGCCCTTGGGGAATGTGGTCCTGACGTCGATCGAGGGGCCGGTGCCGTCCCACGGCGCGCTCTCGTCGACCGGCTGGTACATGGCCCCGTCGGGCATCTGCTCGATGGGGCCGATCCGCTGGTTGCTGAAGAGCGCGTCGGCGGAGCCCATATCGGCCGTCAGTTGCTCGGCGGTGGTCGGTGTGACGCTGCGGTACGTCACGTCGAGGGCCGTGACGCCGAGTACCGGCACCGCGATCATCGCGACCACCAGTGCGCTGCGGCCCTTGGCACGCATCGCGTCGCGCCTGGCTATCCGGAGGGCGGCGCGCCAGCCCGTGAAGACGCTCACTTGGCTCCCTCGGCGGCCAGCAGCGAGTCGGCGTCGGCGGTGAGCGTCTGGTCGACGAGCGAACCGTCCCGGAGGAACACGACCCGGTCCGCCCAGGCGGCGTACCGCGGCTCGTGCGTCACCATGACGCCGGCCGCACCCTGGTCACAGCGCTTGCGCAGTAGCGCGAGCACGGCCTCACCGGTCTCGGAGTCGAGGGCCCCGGTCGGTTCGTCGGCGAGCACGAGGCGCCGGTCCCCCACCAGCGCGCGGGCGATCGCGACGCGCTGCTGCTGGCCGCCGGACATCTCGTCCGGGAAGCGGTCGGCGATCTCCAGGAGCCTCATCTCCTCCAGCGCCGCCCGCGCCTCTTTGCGGGCCTTGCGCACGGAGACCCCGTCGAGCTCGCGTGGCAGGGCGATGTTCTCGGCGGCGGTGAGCGCCGGGATCAGGTTGTAGTCCTGGAAGACATAGCCGACGCTGCGGCGGCGCAGGGCGGCGACACCCTTGCGGCCGAGGCCGGCGATGTCCTGGCCCTCGATGATGACCTGGCCGCTGGTCGCGGTATCGAGACCGCCCGCGATGGTCAGCAGGGTGGACTTGCCGGAGCCGGAGGGGCCCATAACGGCGACGAGTTCACCGGCGTGCACGGAGAGGTCGATGCCGCGCAGGGCCTGCACCTCGGCGATGCCGGTGCCGTGGGTGCGGGTGAGTGCTCGGAGTTCGAGCACCGGCGTATCGACCGGCAGCGGCGAGCCGGACGAGGACGCGGATCGGGACGGGGCGCGCGAGGACATGGTGGGTGGTTCCCCCCTGGAACGGTTTGTGGGCCCGACTCGGAACGGGTCTGTGGGTCCGGCGCCGGACACCGAAGCGGTGGTCTGCGGTCGGCGCCGGGTGCGTACTCGGGTGGTCCGAGGCCGGTGCCGGCTATGAGGTCCGAGGCCGGTGCCGACTATGAGGCGGGTCTGTGCGGTCAGCGCCGGGTGCGTGGGCGGGCGGCATGGGCAGGAGTGCGGGCCGGGGCGCGGCCGGTTGTACGTACCTCGGGCTCCGGCTCCGTGGCGGCGGCCTCGGCGAGGCGGACCAGCCGGGACTCGCAGTGGTCCAGCCAGCGGGCCTCGGCCTCCGCCTGGAAGATCAGCTGTTCGAGCACGAGCAGCCAGGCGACCTCGTCGCGGTTGGCCGGGACATCCGCGAGGGCCTGTGCCTTGAGGCGGGTGTAGTCCTGCATCGCCTTCACGGTGTGGTGGCGCTGGGACTGAATGACGGCCCGGATGTCGACACCGGGCGCGCCGACCGCCATGGCGAGCTTGATGGCCAACTCGTCGCGGGGCGGACTGCTGCGGTCGACGGGCGTCTCGAACCAGTTCCGCAGCTCGGTTCGGCCGTCGTCGGTGATCGTGTAGAGGGCGTGTCCTTGGTCGTCCTCGTCGTCCTGGACGACCAGGCCGTCGCGCTCCAGCCGGCTCAGCGTCGTGTACACCTGACCGACGTTGAGCGGCCAGGTGGAGCCGGTGCGCGACTCGAATTCGGTACGGAGTTGGGAGCCGTATCTGGGCCCCCGCTCCAGCAGGGCCAGCAGCCCGTGACGGATCGACATACTGAGTATGTATACCGAGTATGCTGCTCAAAGCAAGCCCTGTCCGGGCGTGTGGACGCTGGTGGGAGGTCAGTGGGTCCGGCTCGGTCCGGGCGGCGCATACGGCTCAGTCCGGGCGGCGCATGCGGAACGCCAGGAAGCCCAGCCCCAGTCCTATCAGCGTGATTCCCGCACCCAGCGAGACCCGCTGCACCCGCTCCACGGACGGCCCGTCCAGGGCCTGCGGAGCGATCCGGCCGGTCTCGGGGGAGGCGCTCGCCGCCGGTGTCACGGCGGGCATCGGCCCCGGGTCGGTCGCTGCGGGCCGCGAGTCGGGCTCGTCGAGCGAGCTGTTCACGGGTGCGATCTCCCACGGCGAGAACTGCCGCCCGGGCCGCAGCCGCCCCTCCCCGGCCTCGCGCCCGGCGAGCGGGGACTGTGCCTCGGGGCGCCGCGACCCCTCATTCGTGGAGGTGGAAGCGGAGGAGGCGGCGGCGGAGGGGATGGAAGCGGAGGAGGTGGCGGCGGAGGGGGTGGGGGAGGCCGAGGGCGAGGTCGAGGTCGAGGGCGAGGGCGAGGGCGAGGGCGAGGGCGAGGGCGAGGCTGAGGGGGAGCCGGAAGCCGGGGAGGAGGACACAGGGGATGCCGGGGGTGCGGGGGCGGCCGGTCCGCCGCCCGGGGGAGCGGTCGTCGGTGTGGCCGAGGGTTCGTCCGAAGGAGTGGCGGAACCCTTACCTGACGGTTCGGCACCGGGGGCGGTGGAAGGCGGGGCGGAAGCTCGGGCCGACGTGGTCGCGGGCGGCGTCGCCGGGGCGCTGGCCGCCCCCGGTGTCCCGCCGGGGGAACGCCGGTCCGCGCAGGCCTCGCCCGTCGCGCCCCCCAGTGCCGCCCCCGCCGTCAATATGAGGCAGACCACGCGCCTCGTGGACCATGAAGGGAGAAGTCCTGGAGCCATGCGGTCAGCGTCACATATGACGATATGTCCGGCATCTCGGGTATGCGACGCCTCGATGAAGCTCCATCACGTAGACCCGGTCCGCGAAGCCGCCCCACAAATACCGGAGTACGGGGCCGTCACTTCCGCGTCTCCGCGTGTGCTCTGACCGACACGCACGCGCCCGCTCTGGCCGACACGTATGCCTCCGCTCAGGCCGGGTCGCCCGTCGCGACGCGCAGTTCGAAGTGGGCGCCGGTCTCGTCCACGGCGGTGCCAGCCGACGGGAACTGGTCGATGACCTGATCCTCCGCGTATGTGTTCCCTGGGACCTTGACCTTCTTGACGGTCCAGCCCGCCGCATCCGCGCAGGCCTTCGCGGAGAGATAGTCCTTGTACAAGAACTTCGGTGCGTCCACCTTCTCCGGGTCGTCCGAGGCCTCAAGGGCGTCCGTGCAGTCCTCGGTGTCCATCGTCCGGTTCCGCTCCGGATCCTTGTGCTCGCTCGCGGCCGGCGATTCGCTCGCGGAGGTTCCGCCGCCCGAATCCGGGTCGCCCTTAAGCGAGAGCACCGTGATCAGCCCGCCGACCGCGATCAGCGCGACCACGATCGAGCCGACGATCACCGGCATGTTCCGCCTGGAGTCGCCCCCGCCGGAGCCGGAGTGCGTCTGCGGCGCGATCGTGTAGGGCGGCGCGGTCTGCTGCTGCATCGGGGACATCGGCGCCTGGCTCTGGTACGCCGGAGCCGACTGCGGATAGCCGTACGAAGGAGCCGGAGCGGGCGCCGGGGTCGGCGGGCCGTACGGCCCCGACTGGGCGCCCGACTGGTACGGGCTCGGCTGGTACGGCGTCTGGACGTTCTGCGGCGCCGGGGTGGACTGGCCGACCGGCGGGAAGACCGCCGAGCCGACGCCCGAACCGCTGTTCGGCGGTGTACCGCCGCCCGCGACGATCACCGGGGCCCCTGTCTGCCCGCTCGCGTTCAGTACACGCGCGATCTCGTCCTGCATCGCCGCGGCGCTCGGGAAGCGCTCGTTCGGGTTCTTCTTCAGCGCGCGGGCGACGAGCGCGTCCATCGCCGGGGTGATCGCCCGGTTGATGCTGGAGGGCGCGACCGGCTCCTCCTGGACATGTGCGTAGGCGATCGCCAGCGGCGAGTCCGCGTCGAACGGTATACGCCCGGTCAGCAGCTGGAACAGCATGATGCCGACCGAGTACAGGTCGGAGCGCGCGTCCACCCCGCGGCCCAGGGCCTGCTCGGGGGAGAGGTACTGCGGGGTGCCGACGACCATGCCGGTCTGCGTCATCGATGTGACGCCCGACTGCATGGCGCGGGCGATGCCGAAGTCCATGACCTTCACGACACCGCGCTTGGTCACCATCACGTTGCCGGGCTTGATGTCGCGGTGGACCAGGCCCATCTCGTGGCTGGTGTCCAGTGCGGCCAGTACATCCGCCGTCACCTTGAGTGCCCGGTCGGCCGGCATCGCACCGTAGCTCCGGATGTCCGCCTGGAGTACGGAGCCGAGCGGCTGCCCCTCCACGTACTCCATGACGATGTACGGCATCAGCGCGCCGCCGAGCTCGTCCTCACCGGTGTCGAATACCGAGACGATGTTGGTGTGCTGCAGTTTGGCGACGGCCTGTGCCTCGCGCCGGAAGCGCTCACGGAAGGACTGCTCGCGGCCCAGTTCCGTGTGCAGCGTCTTGATCGCGACCTGGCGGTCCAGTGCGGAGTCGTACGCCAGATATACGGACGCCATCCCGCCCTCGCCGAGCAGGTCGCGAAGCTGGTACCGGCCACCGGCGACCGAACCGCCCGCATAGCGCCCCCGAGCGCCGTGTGCGCCGTCCTGGCTCATGACTTGCTTCCCCCTCGGCGCGCGAATGACGCGATGATCCCTATTACGCGCCAAGTCTGCCCGAGGGGTACGACACGTCAAGCCAGGTGCCCGTTCCGTGACCCTACGCACAAGAAGCGTCCCGGAAGCGTTACAGGAAACGCATGGAATTTGCGCGGGCGGCACGCCGGCCGGTTGGATGACCCGTCCCTCTGGGAAACGGTGTGTCCGGCGGAGGCTGTAGCGTGACGTGGCAATGCAGCTAGACACCGTGAGAACCCGCGGACGCGCGGACAGATACGACGGCGAGGACTGATGGCACCCGATTCCGAAGCAAACGGCGGCGGAGTATCGGATGGCACCGACTCCTGGGGCATCGGCGGCGTCGTCGGTGACGGACGTTACCGAATGACCCACCGGCTCGGCCGGGGCGGCATGGCAGAGGTCTTCGCGGCCGAGGACGTCAGACTGGGACGTACGGTCGCGGTGAAGCTCCTGCGTTCCGATCTCGCCGAGGATCCGGTCTCCAAGGCCCGGTTCACGCGCGAGGCTCAGTCGGTCGCGGGCCTCAATCACCATGCGATCGTCGCCGTGTACGACTCGGGCGAGGATGTCGTGGGCGGCCAGACCGTCCCCTACATCGTGATGGAGCTCGTCGAGGGCCGCACCATCCGCGATCTGCTGCTCAATGCGGAGGCCCCGCCGCCCGAGCAGGCGCTGATCATCGTCTCGGGGGTGCTGGAAGCTCTCGCGTACTCGCACCAGCACGGCATCGTGCACCGCGACATCAAGCCCGCCAACGTGATCATCACCCACTCCGGTGCGGTCAAGGTGATGGACTTCGGCATCGCCCGTGCGCTGCACGGCGCGCAGTCGACGATGACCCAGACCGGCATGGTCATGGGTACGCCGCAGTACCTCTCCCCCGAGCAGGCGCTGGGCAAGGCCGTCGACCACCGCTCCGACCTCTACGCCACCGGCTGCCTGCTGTATGAACTCCTGGCGCTGCGCCCCCCGTTCACGGGTGAGACGCCGCTCTCCGTGGTGTATCAGCATGTACAGGACATTCCGGTCCCGCCGTCCGAGGTCCTGGACGCGGTGCCACCGGAGCTGGACGGACTGGTCATGCGCTCGCTCGCGAAGGACCCGGACGACCGGTTCCAGAGCGCCGAGGAGATGCGCGGCCTCGTCCAGTACGGCCTGCAGATGCTTCAGGTGCAGGGCGGCCACACGGGTGCGTGGAACACCGGCCCGGTCGCGATGCATGACGGCGGACACACCCCGGCCATGGGTATCGCCGGGGGCACGATGGCGATGAGCCACCCGCAGCACGGCGACACCTCACAGGGTCCGATCCTGCCGCCGATGAACCCGGACGACGGTGGCTACGAAGGCGGACACCACGGCGGAGGCGGCCGCGGCAAGCTGTGGCTGTTCGTCGTGCTCGCGCTGATCGCGATCGGGGCCGGTGTCGCCATCGCCGTCAACGCGGCGAGCGACACCAGTAAACAGCACGAGAAGAAGCCCACGAAGACCTCCAGCTCGCCGTCCGAGCCGGAGAGTTCGCCCTCGCCGAGCGACGAGCAGAGCGAGGAGATCCAGCAGCCGGAGAACTCCACGGGCAACCAGCAGGACTGGCCGCCGCAGCAGTCGTACTCCCCGTCGGCCCCCCCGAGCCAGTCCGCCGAGCCTCCGTCGACCCAACCGTCCGCACCGAGCACGGGTGGTGGCGGTGGCGACGGCAGCACGGGTGGTGGCGGTGGCGACGGCAGCACGGGTGGCGACGGCAGCACGGGCGGCGGTGGCGACGGCAGCACGGGCGGCGACGGCAGCACGGGTGGTGTTGGTGGTGGCGACGGCAGCACGGGTGGCGAGGCCGGTACGACAGGCACCCTCGCAGGCGCCGCCCAGTGACGCCGAGGCGTTCACAGGGGCCTCACCCCGTGAACGCCTCGCACACCGCCTCGTACTCGCGCGTCCACCAGACCGCCAGGGCCGACACCGCAGGGAACTGCGGGTCGGCCCTTCGGTCGTGCAGGCAGTACCGCCAGCGCAGTATCCAGAAGTCGTTGAGCCGCTCCCACCACACCCGGTGCACCGCCGCGGCCAGTTCCGCCGCCCCCGCGCCGGCCGCCCTCCGGTAGGCCCCCGCGTACGCCCGTACCTTCTCCAGCTCCAGCTTCCCGGCCGGCTGTACGAAGAAGATTGCCGCGGCCCGTACCGCCTCCTCCGCGCGCGGCTGGACTGCGAGCCGGTCCCAGTCGAGGATCGCGACCGGGTCCGTGCCCCGGTACAGGACGTTCAGCGGGTGGAAGTCGCCGTGCACCCAGCCGGTGGCCGGGACGTCGGGTGTGGGCGGCCTGCGGTCGGCGTGCTGTTCCAGCAGGGTGCGCCGTTCCAGGAGGCGGTGCTCGGCCAGCTCGTCGAAGGAGTCCCGGGGGCGGCGCCCGCGTGCGGCCGCAAGCAGGTCGTCGATCAGCGCGAAGGTGTCGACGGGGTCGGGGCTCCGGTACCCGCCGGAGCGGTGCGCGAGCCCCGCACCCGCCTCCATGACCTGTTCCAGCCCGGTGTGTACGGCTCCGAGCAGCGCTCCGAGCCGCTGCGACTGGGCGGCGGTGAGCTGGGCACCGGCCCGGTGCAGCCCGTCGACCCAGGGGTGCAGGGCGTAGCACCGGCCGCCGATCTCCGTGACCGTGTCGCCCTCGGTGTCCTTTACGGGTGGGGCGACGGGGACGCCGAGTGACTGCAGCCGCTGGGTGGCGCGGTGCTGGCGGACGATCGTGGCGCGGTCGCCGGTGGAGTCGTCGAGGTGGTGCTTGAGGAAGTAGCGGCCGCGGGTGGTGGAGACGCGGTAGCCGTGGTTGAGCAGGCCCTGGGTGACGGGCTTGCAGGTGAGGGGCTCACCGGCATCCGGGTAGCGGCGCAGCACCTCGTCCACCGGAGGAACGGGCGGCCGGGGCACGGCTGAACGGGGCACGGATGAACGCAGCACCTCGCCGGCCGACGGAGCAGACGGAAGCGTTACAGATGAGCGCGGCACTCACCAGATGTTAGATCACGCAGCGTTGCGGATCAGTTGACTTGCGTGGAAGTCCAGAGTGTGCACGGAGACAAAGTGCGGGTCGACCCCGAGGTAGGCCGGGGCGAAGGGCTCCCCGTTCACCTGGGCGGGGGCGGCGCCGAATCGCTCCCGCTGTTCGGGGGTCGGGTGCACGATTACGGCGGGGCCGGTGAACTGTACGGACCACAGCTCGCCGTCGTCCCCCGAGGGTGCGGCGTTGAAGTTGTCCGCCCCGTACGCCACGACCGTGCCGTTGCAGGCCTCGTGATAGCCGAGGCCGCCGTGCATCCGCAGGACGACACGGCCGTCGACCACGATGTGGCGGGCCACCGCCAGTATCGGGAGGGCTCGCATGCTCGTCGCCAGGCGGCCGTACGGGACGCGGCCGAGCAGTTCGATCGCGTGGAGTTCCTCAGGGGGCATGTCCTCCACTCTCTGCCACCGGGCAGGCCGTAAAAAGAGGCTGCGGCCCCAGGCGGCCCGGGACCAAAGTCCCGAAGATCATCGAGGACGCGGTGCTCAGCCCGTCCGGCCCTTCCGTAGGGCGGTGCTCAGCCCGTCCCGGCCCTTCCGTAGGGCGGCGTTCAGCCCGTCCCGGCCCTTCCGTAGGGCGGCGTTCAGCCCGTCCCGGCCCTTCCGTAGCGCGGCGTTCAGCCCTTCTCCGCCTGCAGCCTGGCCACGTACGCGGCGGCCTGCGAGCGCCGCTCCATGCCCAGCTTGGAGAGCAGGCTGGAGACATAATTCTTGATCGTTTTCTCGGCGAGGTGCAGCCGCTCGCCGATCACCCGGTTCGTCAGCCCCTCCCCGATCAGCTCGAGGATCTTGCGCTCCTGATCGGTGAGACCGGCCAATTTGTCATCGTCCCGGCCCTTCTTGCCGTCGCGCAACCGCTCCAGCACCCGGGCGGTCGCGACCGGGTCCAGCAGCGACTTCCCGGCCGCCACGTCCCGTACCGCGTTCAGCAGCTCGTTGCCGCGGATCGCCTTCAGTACATAGCCCGACGCGCCCGCCATGATCGCGTCGAAGAGTGCCTCGTCATCGGCGTACGAGGTCAGCATCAGGCACTTGATGTTCTCGTCCTGGGAACGGATCTCCCGGCAAACCTCCACCCCGCTCCCGTCCGGCAGTCGCACATCGAGCACCGCCACATCGGGCCGGGTCGCGGGGATGCGGACCAGTGCGTCCGCCGCCGTGCCGGCCTCGCCGACGACCTCGATGTCGTCCTCGACCGAGAGCAACTCATGGACTCCACGCCGGACGACTTCATGATCATCCAGCAGAAAAACGGTGATTTTTCCTTGTTCGCGCACAAAACGCAGTCTCACACACTCGCCTCTTCCCTGCCGCCGAACGGCGGGATAACGTGCCGTTGTTCCGGCGGCCTGCAAGGCTGTTCCCAGTGCTGTGACCAGCGAGAGCTCCCGACTTTTTCGATTTACTTGGAAATCCAAGCAAAATCGCAGGTCAGGAAGGGTTTCGTAGTTATGCGGCGTACTGGGTAACGTGCTTTTGGCAGGGTGCTCGCCGGGGCACCTGTCACGCCTGTTTCCGGACCGAGCGGCACCCACCCCGTGCACGGGTACGGACACAGGCGAGCCGCACTGGCTTCCCGGCAGACCCCGGGGGCCGGACCGACGGAGGAGCACGCACGTGACCGTGGAGAGCACTGCCGCGCGCAAGCCGCGACGCAGCAGCAAGCGGACCAGCGCCGTGAAAACGCCCGCTAAGACGTCCGCCAGGACGCCACAGAGTTCCGAGCCCGAGCTTGTACAGCTGCTGACGCCCGAGGGCGAACGCGTGGAGCATCCGGACTACCAGATCGACCTGACCGCCGAAGAGCTGCGCGGTCTGTACCGGGACATGGTCCTGACCCGCCGCTTCGACGCCGAGGCCACCGCCCTGCAGCGCCAGGGGGAACTGGGCCTGTGGGCCTCGCTGCTCGGCCAGGAGGCCGCCCAGATCGGCTCCGGCCGGGCCCTGCGCGACGACGACTACGTCTTCCCGACGTACCGCGAGCACGGCGTCGCCTGGTGCCGGGGGGTCGACCCGACCAATCTGCTCGGGATGTTCCGTGGTGTGAACCACGGCGGCTGGGACCCGAACAGCAACAACTTCCACCTGTACACGATCGTCATCGGCTCGCAGACCCTGCACGCCACCGGCTACGCCATGGGCGTCGCCAAGGACGGCGCGGACTCGGCCGTGATCGCGTACTTCGGCGACGGAGCCTCCAGCCAGGGGGATGTCGCCGAGTCCTTCACCTTCTCCGCGGTCTACAACGCCCCGGTCGTCTTCTTCTGCCAGAACAACCAGTGGGCGATCTCCGAGCCGACCGAGAGGCAGACCCGCGTCCCGCTCTACCAGCGCGCACAGGGCTTCGGCTTCCCCGGTGTCCGGGTCGACGGCAACGACGTACTCGCCTGTCTGGCAGTCACCAAGTCGGCGCTGGAGCGGGCTCGTCGGGGGGAGGGTCCCACGCTCGTCGAGGCGTTCACCTACCGCATGGGCGCGCACACCACCTCCGACGACCCGACGAAGTACCGGGCGGACGAGGAGCGGGCCTCGTGGGAGGCCAAGGACCCCATCCTGCGGCTTCGTACGTACCTGGAGAAGGAGGGCGCCGCCGACGAGGCGTTCTTCACCGCGCTGGAGGAGGAGAGCGAAGCTCTCGGCAAGCGGGTGCGTGAAGCGGTACGGGCGATGCCCGATCCGGACCGGATGGCGATCTTCGACCACACATACGCCGACGGGAACCCGCTCGTCGACGAGGAGCGCGCCCAGTTCGCCGCCTACCAGGCATCGTTCGCAGACACCGCCGAGGAGAGCAAGTAGCCATGGCCATGGAAAAGATGTCCATTGCGAAGGCTCTCAACGAGTCGCTGCGCAAGGCCCTCGAAACCGACCCCAAGGTCCTCATCATGGGTGAGGACGTCGGCAAGCTGGGCGGGGTCTTCCGGATCACGGACGGACTCCAGAAGGACTTCGGCGAGGACCGGGTGATCGACACCCCGCTCGCCGAGTCCGGCATCGTCGGAACGGCGATCGGCCTGGCCCTGCGCGGCTACCGGCCGGTCGTGGAGATCCAGTTCGACGGCTTCGTCTTCCCCGCGTACGACCAGATCGTCACGCAGCTCGCGAAGATGCACGCCCGGGCGCTGGGCAAGATCAAGCTGCCGGTCGTCGTCCGTATCCCGTACGGCGGCGGCATCGGTGCCGTCGAGCACCACAGCGAGTCCCCCGAGGCCCTGTTCGCGCACGTCGCGGGCCTCAAGGTGGTCTCGCCGTCGAACGCGAGCGACGCCTACTGGATGATGCAGCAGGCCGTCCAGAGCGACGACCCGGTCATCTTCTTCGAGCCGAAGCGCCGCTACTGGGACAAGGGCGAGGTCGAGACCGACTCCATCCCCGGTCCGCTGCACAAGGCCTCGGTGGCCCGCACCGGCACCGACCTCACGCTCGTCGCGTACGGCCCGATGGTGAAGGTCTGCCTGGAAGCGGCCGCGGCCGCCCAGGAGGAGGGCAAGTCGATCGAGGTCCTGGACCTGCGCTCGATGTCCCCGATCGACTTCGACGCCATCCAGACCTCGGTCGAGAAGACCGGCCGGCTCGTCGTGGTCCACGAGGCGCCGGTGTTCTACGGCTCCGGGGCCGAGATCGCCGCCCGGATCACCGAGCGCTGCTTCTACCACCTGGAGGCACCGGTGCTGCGGGTCGGCGGCTATCACGCCCCGTACCCGCCGGCGCGTCTTGAGGACGAGTACCTGCCGGGTCTCGACCGTGTGCTCGACGCCGTCGACCGCTCGCTGGCGTACTGAGGACTGGGACGTGACAACGATGACCGACACTTCCAACGCTGCTCGCTTCCGTGAGTTCAAGATGCCCGACGTGGGCGAGGGACTGACCGAGGCCGAGATCCTCAAGTGGTACGTCCAGCCCGGCGACACCGTCACCGACGGCCAGGTCGTGTGCGAGGTCGAGACGGCGAAGGCGGCCGTGGAGCTGCCGATCCCGTTCGACGGGGTGGTGCACGAGCTGCGCTTCCCCGAGGGCACGACCGTCGACGTCGGCCAGGTGATCATCGCGGTGGACGTGGCGCCGGGCAGCGGTGACGCGGCCCCTGCCGCAGCCCCCGAGCCGGTTGCCGAGGCCGAACCGGAGCCGGAGGCCCCCAAGGGTCGTCAGCCGGTCCTGGTCGGGTACGGCGTCGCCGAGAGCTCGACCAAGCGGCGCGCCCGCAAGGGCCATGGCGCCGGCCAGGCAGCGGCCGCCGTGCAGGCCGAGCTGAACGGCCACGGCACCGTGGCCGTTCAGGAGAGCCGGCCGCTCGCCAAGCCGCCGGTGCGCAAGCTGGCCAAGGACCTGGGCATCGACCTGGCGACGGTCGTCCCGACCGGCGAGGGCGGGATCATCACCCGCGAGGACGTGCACGCGGCGGCCACGCCTGTACCGGTGCAGGTTCAGGCCTCGGTCGTGGCGGAGGCCGTTCCGGTTCCCGAGGCGCCGGCCGAGGCCGTCGTGGGCGCGCGGGAGACCCGCATCCCGGTCAAGGGCGTACGGAAGGCCATCGCCCAGGCGATGGTCGGCAGCGCCTTCACGGCCCCGCATGTCACCGAGTTCGTCACCGTCGACGTGACGCGCACGATGAAGCTGGTGGCGGAACTCAAGGAGGACAAGGACATGGCGGGGGTGCGGGTCAACCCGCTCCTGATCATCGCCAAGGCCCTCCTGGTCGCGATCAAGCGGAACCCGGGCGTAAACGCCGCCTGGGACGAGGCGAACCAGGAGATCGTGCAGAAGCACTACGTCAACCTGGGCATCGCGGCCGCGACCCCGCGCGGACTGATCGTCCCGAACATCAAGGACGCGCACGAGCAGACGCTCCCGCAGCTGGCCGCGTCCCTGGGCGAGCTGGTCTCCACGGCCCGAGAGGGCCGGACCTCCCCCGCCGCGATGGCGGGCGGCACGGTGACCATCACCAACGTCGGGGTCTTCGGCGTCGACACGGGCACGCCGATCCTGAACCCGGGCGAGTCCGCGATCCTCGCGGTCGGTGCGATCAAGCTCCAGCCGTGGGTCCACAAGGGCAAGGTGAAGCCCCGTCAGGTCACCACGCTGGCCCTGTCGTTCGACCACCGCCTGGTCGACGGCGAGCTCGGCTCCAAGGTCCTGGCGGATGTCGCCGCGATCCTGGAACAGCCGAAGCGCCTGATCACCTGGGCGTAGCAGTCACTTCGGTACCTGTACGAGATGGGCCCGCGCGAAGTTCGCGCGGGCCCATCGGCATGTCCGGCCCCTGCCACAGGGCGAGTTCGGCGAACACGGTCTTGCCGACGGTGCGCGGCTCGATGCCCCAGCGGTCCGCGATCCGCGGGACGATGACGAGCCCCCGCCCGTAGCACTCGTCGTCCGCGGCCTCGCGCGGACCGGGCAGCCGTTCACCGCGCGGGTCACTGACCGCGATACGCAGCGTGGCCGCGCTGAGCGTGAGGTGCACGCGAAAGAGCCGTCCCCGAATGGCGCCGTGCAGTAACGCGTTGGTCGCCAATTCGCTGACCAGCAAGGCCGCGTCGCCGGCCAGCCCCGGATACCCCCACTCCCGTACGAGCCGCGCGGTACGGCGCCGGGAGAAGGTGACGCTGCGGGCGGTCGGCGTGAAGTTGAGCCGGTCCTCGCGGAGGACGGGTTCGGGGGCGGAGATCTGTTCGGCTGCGGTCATGGGCGCGTACCTCTCGGTGAGGGGGGCGGTGGCGATGCCGCGCCTGCGGGGCGCCGGTTTCGGCGAGGGGCAGAGCGGTGCACTTCCGCCAAGTGATTCCGCTGTGCGAGCGGCTGTGTGCCGAACGTAGCGATTCGAGCTATGTCGCACAACATCTCGGAGATAATTTTCCCCATCAGGGTGATTGTGAGGTGCCGCCTGCCGGTTGGAGACTGTCTCCGACAACAGGAGGTGGCGAGCTGTGCCGAAGTCGCGCGCAGACATGGGGAACCGTGTGTCCACGGTCCTTGCACGTCAGTTGGGCAGTCAGCTGCTGAGCTTCAGGGAAGCCGCCGGACTGAACCAGACGCAGGCCGCGCAGGCACTCAGTGCTCAGGCGGCCAAGATCGCCAAGATGGAGCATGGCTGGGTTCCGTTCCGGGACCCCGACGTCGTGGCGCTGTGCGCGGCGTACGGAGTTGACAGTCCGGACACGGTGGGCGCTCTGCTTCGGCTGGCCAAACTGGACCGGGAACGGCGGAAGGCAAAGGGCTGGTGGGCCACCTCGCTGACGCAAGGGAGCCTGCGTGAGTACATCGCCATGGAGGATGTGGCTCTCAGGCTGCGTACGTGGCAACTTGCCCTGATTCCAGGATTGTTTCAGACACCCGAGTACATGAGGGCCCTCTCGGTCGCGGCCGTCTCGCCCGACCGGATCGACGAGGTCGAGCGTCTGGTCGACGTGCGGGTACGCCGCCAGCGGCGCCTGCATGGCGACAACCCGCTACGAGTTCACGCGGTCATCTGGGAGGCGGCACTGCGACAGATGATTGGCGGCCCGCAGGTCATGCGACAACAGCTTGAGCATCTGTGCTCACTGGCCGAGATGCCCAATGTCGACGTGCAGGTACTTCCGTTCAGGGCGGGGGTGCACTCGTGCGGTGGAGGGCCCTTCAACATCCTGTCGTTCGTAGAGTCCGGCGCTCTGGACGTGGTGCACATGGACGGATTGCGGTCCACGAACTGGGTTGAAGGGGCCGAAGAGAGCGCCGCCTACACTGAGTTGTTCGAGCGCACCTGCGCCACGAGCCTGTCACCGTACGACTCGCTGCGGGTCATGGAGAGCATTGCCAAGGGGATGAACGAGTGACCGAGTTCCGCTTCAGGAAGTCCAGTTACAGCGAGCCGAACGGCGAGTGCGTCGAGGTCGCGCGCAACATACCCCGCACCGTCGCCGTCCGCGACTCCAAGCGGCCCGACGGCCCGCTTCTCGTCCTCGCTCCCGCCGCGTGGGACAGCTTCACGGCGGGCCTGCGCCGGCAACCGTAGGCGCGGCGGTGGGACGGCGAGGGCGAGGAGGTCGCCTGCAATATCCCCCGCGCCGCCGCCGTCCGTGACTTCGGGATGTCTATTCGACCCACACTGCCGTGTTCTGGCAGGCGTGCAGCAGCCACCTTCCGTCATCCTGCTTCGTCATGACGTAGAGCGGAGCGCCTTCCGTTTCGCCCTCCGGTGAGTGGTAGACCTGCCGAACCTTGACGGCCGCCACGTCGGGCCGCAGGAATTGCGTGTGCACTGCCTCGTAGGTGATCTCACCCTCCCAGTTGGCCGCGGGCAGCACGGTGCGGGTGAACTCGGCGATCGCGTCGAAGCCGATGAGGACCTTGCCGTGGCCGGTCGTCCAGAGGGCATCGGGGTGGAAGAGTGCGAGGAAGCCCTCGACGTCCTTGGCACGCTGAGCGCGCTCGACAGCGGCGACGACCTGTTCGATGGCTTTAATGTCTGCGGTTTCGGTGTTCATGCAGATCACTCTGGGATCTCAAGCGGACTTGAGGTCAAGGCCGGCCGCAGGATCGCCCCAGAACCTCATCAGCGCGGTACGGCGGACCCTCTCGACCTGGGTGTGTTGTCCGGATCACGGGGGGTGGTCGGCAGCCGCCGGCATGCTCAACCTCCTGTCAGACACCGTTGTTACGTTGACGGGAGGATCTCGCTTCGACCTCTGGAGAGGGCGCATGCACGACGAACGGCTCGCCGAGTTTTCCCGCGAGCGGCTGGACGGCCGTCCGGTACCCGACGATCTGCGCGTGCTGCTGGTGGCGCAGTGGGAAGGCCGCACCGACTTCACCCACCTTCTCGACCTCGACTTCTTCGAGGCGGGAGAGGTCCACCCGCTCCTGGACACCAGCTATCTGAGCGAAAAGGAAAGCGCGGACCCGGAGATGCAGGCCGTCAACGCCGCAGCCGCGGAGATGGCCAAGTACGTCAAACTCGTGGCGAAGGGCGGAAAAGGGTGGATCGGCTACTGGCTGCACCCCGACGAGCCCGCGGATCGTGCCTGGCACCTCATGGAGCTGGACACCGAGTTCTCCTTCTGGGGCCTGGTCGGCCTCACTCTGACCGAGGGGGTCGCCGCCGAGCGGACAAGCTACGAGGACGAGCGAATCGCGTTCACACAACTGGCCGCCGAACTCGCCGAGCTCGGCCTACCGCTGAGCACCCAGGACTACGACGCCCTCGATGACACCGAGTGCACGGTGAACCCGGAGAAACTCATGGAGGAGCTGATCGAAGCCGAACGCGAGAAGCGCGGTCTTCGCTGAGCGGGGAGACGCCGGCGCCCCGGGTGGGCGAGCGTCGAGGTGCCGTAAGCGTCCAGAAGGGCGCTCGGAATCTCGGGCTCAATAAAGGGGAACTGGTGTGTGGAGGCCCGCTGTTAGGGTGGCCGAATGGCATCGGTAAGGAAGATCCAGATCACTTTCGACTGTGCGGACCCTGAGCGTGTCGCTCGTTTCTGGTGCGAGGTGCTGGGGTACGTCGCACCTCTGCCGCCGGAGGGGTTTGACTCCTGGGACGCCTATAACGACTCACTGCCGCCCGAGGAGCGGGGTGCGTGGTTCGCGTGCTCCGACCCCACGGGCGAGGGCCCGCGCATGTACTTCCAGCGCGTTCCTGAGGGCAAGGTCGCCAAGAACAAGGTGCACATCGACGTACGGGCCGGCACCGGGCTCGTGGGTGCGGAGCGACTGGCCGTGCTTGAGGCCGAACGTGATCGGCTGGTGGCGCTCGGCGCGGTGTGCCTGAAGGTGCTGTATGCCGACGAGAACAACGAGTCGTGCATCAATATGCAGGACGTCGAGGGCAACGAGTTCTGTCTCGACTGAGCATCCTCCGGTACGACGAGAGGGGGCCCGCGCGATGCGAGCCCCCTCTGCGCGTGCGTTGCCGGGCCGGGCTACTTCTTGAAGCTGTAGTCCATGATCTTCTTCATGTCCGCGGAACGGGTGGTCGCGCTCGTGGAGGACAGAACGGTGCCGATGACCGTCTTGCCGTTGCGGGTCGCGGCGAAGACCAGGCAGTACTTGGCCGTCGGGCCGGAACCGGTCTTCACCCCGAGCGCACCGTTGTAGCTGCTGAGCATCGAGTTGGTGTTGGACCACGACATGTAGCGGTAGCCGCCGGACTTCGTGGTGACCTTCTGCTTGGTCGACTTCGTCTTCACGATCGCGCGGAACGTGGAGTTCTTCATCGCGCTGCTGGCGATCTTCGTCAGGTCGCGCGGCGTCGAGTAGTTCGAGCCGTTGCTTATGCCGTCGAACGAGTCGAAGTGGGTGTTCTTCAGGCCGAGGGACTTGGCGGAGGCGTTCATCTTGCCGATGAACGACTTCACACGGGCCGCACGGGTGGTGCCGGAGCCGAACTTGTCGGCCAGCGCGTACGCGGCGTCGCAGCCGGACGGCAGCATCAGGCCGTACAGCAGCTGGCGGACGGTGACCTTGTCGCCCACGATCAGGCGGGCCGACGAGGCACCCTTGGAGACGATGTAGTCGCTGTACGCCTTCTGGATCGTGACCTTGGAATCCAGGTTGAGGTTCTTCTGCGACAGGACGACCTTGGCGGTCATGATCTTGGTGGTGGAGCCGGTGGAGCGGCGGGTGTCCGCGGCCTTGCCGTACAGGGTCTTGCCGGTTCCGTTGTTCATCACGAAACCGCCCTTGGCGGTGATCGTGGGGGTGGGCGGCGTGGCGGCCTGTGCCGTGGAGGCGAACACGCTGCCCGCGATGACGGCACCCGCGGTGAGGGCCACGGTGGCAGCGGCGGAAACGCGGTTTATACCCTTAATGCCGATTTTCAACTTGAACACTCCAAATGCCCCTGGAATGCGGCCACATGAGGGTGCCGCTCGGTGGTGAGACTCATAAGGCCGGGATAAGGATGTGCTGATTCCTGGGGCAATTTCGCGCCTGGGGGCGGTTCAGGCCGTAGGGCGGCGGCGTCCGTCCGGAACTCGTCCGGAACTCGCCCGGATCCCGGACGGGTTCCCTCATGCACGCATGTTGTATCTATGCTGTGCGCATGCCTGCCGCGCCCCCAGCTGTGAAGCCCCCTGTGAAGTCGGCCGTGAAGTCTTCCGTCAAGCAGCCCCCCGCCGCCGAGCGCGTCTACACCCATATCAAGGAAGCGGTCCTGGAGCGTCGCTACGAGGGCGGCACGCTCCTCACTGAAGGTGATCTCGCAGAGGTCGTCGGAGTCTCCCGTACGCCGGTGCGTGAAGCGCTGTTGCGGCTGGAGGCCGAGGGACTGATCAAGCTCTATCCCAAGAAGGGGGCTCTCGTTCTCGCCGTCTCCGCGCAGGAGATCGCGGATGTGGTGGAGACCCGGCTGCTGGTCGAGGAGTTCGCGGCCCGCAAAGCCGTACCTGCCTCCGCGCAGTTGATCGCGCGGCTCGAAGAACTTCTGGCGGATCAGCGGAAGTTGGCAAAGGCAGGGGATCTGGCCGCTGTGTCCGTGAAGGACCGCTGCTTCCACGCCGAGATCGTGCGCAATGCGGGCAACGACATTCTCTCGCGCCTCTACGACCAGCTGCGCGACCGGCAGTTGAGGATGGGTGTCGCCGTGATGGAGGCGCATCCGGGGAGGATCGCCGCCAACATCACTGAGCATGGTGAGCTGTTGGAGGCGATCAGGTCCGGGGACGCCGACGGTGCCGCGCAGGTCGTGCGGCGTCATGTCAGTCGGGTCAAGGTGCTGGTCAGGGGTGAGGACCGGTGAGTTCCGCCGCCGCTCCCACCCCGTCCCTGCCCGGTGATCCACCCGGCGGCCGGCGTGCCGCGTGCGTCTGGGGCATCGGTGTCGCCGTCTACTTTGTCGCCATCATCTTCCGCACCAGCCTAGGCGTTGCCGGACTCGACGCCGCCGACCGGTTCCACATCAACGCCGCCGCGCTCTCCACGTTCTCCATCCTTCAGCTGCTCGTCTACGCGGGCATGCAGATACCCGTCGGCCTGATGGTCGACCGGCTCGGCACCAAGAAGGTCCTCGCCTTCGGAGCCGTCCTGTTCACCCTGGGACAGCTCGGCTTCGCGCTCTCCCCCTCGTACGGCATGGCGCTGGCGTCCAGGGCGCTGCTCGGCTGCGGCGACGCGATGACGTTCATCAGCGTGCTGCGGCTCGGCGCCCGCTGGTTCCCGGCCCGGCGCGCTCCGCTGATCGGGCAGGTCGCCGCGCTCTTCGGGATGGCGGGCAACCTCGTCTCGACGCTCTTCATCGCGCGGGCCCTGCACGGATTCGGCTGGACCACCACGTTCGTCGGCAGCTCCGCCGCCGGGGTTCTCGTCCTCGTCCTTGTTCTGCTGTTCCTGAAGGACCACCCCGAGGGCCACGAGCCGCCGCCCGTCGAGCACGCGGGCACCGCCTACGTACGCAAGCAGATCGCCGCCTCCTGGCGGGAGCCCGGCACCCGGCTCGGTATGTGGGTGCACTTCACCACGCAGTTCCCGGCCATGGTGTTCCTGCTGCTGTGGGGGCTGCCGTTCCTGGTGGAGGCGCAGGGGCTGAGCCGGTCCACCGCCGGTGAGCTGCTCACCCTGGTGGTGCTCTCCAACATGGCGTTCGGGCTGGTCTACGGGCAGATCATCGCCCGCCACCACGCGGCCCGCACCCCGCTGGCCCTCGGGACGGTCACGGTGACGGCCCTGTTCTGGGCGTCGACCATCTTCTACCCGGGCGACCATGCGCCGATGTGGCTGCTGATCGTCCTGTGCGTGGTGCTCGGCGCGTGCGGTCCCGCCTCGATGATCGGTTTCGACTTCGCACGGCCCGCCAACCCGCCGGAGCGGCAGGGCACCGCCTCGGGCATCGTCAACATGGGCGGCTTCGTCGCCTCGATGACCACGCTGTTCGCCGTCGGCGTGCTGCTGGATGCGACCGGTGGAAACTACCGGATCGCGTTCGCCTCGGTCTTCGTGCTGGAGGCGCTCGGCGTCGTACAGATCCTGCGGCTGCACTCCCGGGCCACGCACCGCGAGCGGGACCACCATGTGATCAGCCGCGTGGAGGCCGTGCACGTACCCGCGTAACGCCTGTTGTGCCGGATCGGCGGCGCGTCCGTCCTCGCACGACGGGCGCCGCCGACCACGGTGGCACGGCGCCGGGGCACTACGGCGTCACGGCGTCATGGCGTCACGGCGAAGTTCTGCAGGATCGCCGCCGCCAGATCCTGGTCGCCCTCGATCTTGATCCGGTCCGCGACCGCACCCGCGCGCACCCGCCCGCAGGCGAGGCGGAAGTAGGTCTCCCAGTCCATCGCCAGCGTCACCGCGGGCCCGAGCGACGGTGAACCGTCCACCGAACCGCGGCCCTCCGCATCGACCCTGACCGTGCGCAGGAACTCCATCGGTCCGTGCACATCGAGCACGATCGCCGAATTGGCCGGCGCACCCGCGTCCTTGGCGACCACCTTCGGCAGTGCGGCGAGCAGGGTGTCCTGGGCAATGGTGGCGCCGGGGGAGTCCAGATTGCCGGGCTGCCCCAGCGTCGCACGCAGATCCTGCTCATGCACCCAGACATCGAAGGCCCGCATCCGCAGCGCCAGGTCGAGGGTCTGCTCGGCTCCGAGCGGCGCCCGGACCATGGTCTCCGGATCACGTGTCTCGTTGCGCAGCTGACGTGCGCGGCGAATGATCGTGTACTCCAGCTCGGAGGTCATCTCCGGCGCGGTGTGGTGACGCCGCACATCGACCTGCATCTCCATGTAGCGAGCGAAGTCGCTCTGCACGTGGTAGAGATCGCGCGGCAGCGAGTGGATCGGGCGCGGGTCGCCGAGCTGCTCGCACTCCATGCCGATGATGTGCGAGACGATGTCACGCACCGACCAGGCGGGGCACGGCGTACGGCGGTTCCACTCCCCCTCGGCGAGCGGCTTCACCAGCTCGGTGATCGACTCGATGGAGTGGGTCCAGGCATCGGCGTAGGTCTGGAGGCTGGGATGGACGGTCACGGGACCCCTCGTGCGGTTCTGCGGTGCATGGGCTGGAGTGCTGGGCGCGGGCGGCGGCTGCGTGGGAGGTTCGGTCGCTAAGTTACGCTGCGAGCAGGCACCCCGGCAGTGCTTTCGTGTGACGATCGTAGGCCCGTGTTGACGGCTCGAATGCCAGGACGGTGGTAGTGTGCGCGCCTCCCTCATCCAGATCGCAGTAGACCCGGACGAATCCGTCAATTCTCGTAGGCAACGTGCGGCTTCGCTGATCGTGGCCCAGCGCGGTGCGGATCTGGTGGTCCTTCCCGAGCTCTGGCCCGTCGGCGCGTTCGCGTACACCGCCTTCGAGGACGAGGCCGAACCACTTGAGGGACCCACCCACGACATCATGGCGAAGGCCGCGGCCGACGCCGGGGTCTGGCTGCATGCGGGCTCCTTCGTCGAGCGCGCTGCCGACGGCACCCTCTACAACACCGCACTCGTCTTCACGCCCGAGGGTGAGCGGGCCGCCGCGTACCGCAAGATCCACCGCTTCGGCTTCGACGAGGGCGAGGCGGTCATGATGGGCGCCGGTGAAGAGCTGGTCACGGTTGCCCTGCCGCAGACCACCCTGGGCCTCGCCACCTGTTACGACCTGCGCTTCCCGGAAATGTTCCGTGGCCTGGTCGACGCGGGCGCCGAGACGCTGATCGTCGCGGCGGGCTGGCCCGAGCGCCGCCGCGCCCACTGGACGCTGCTGGCCCGGGCCCGCGCCGTCGAGAACCAGTCGTACGTCCTGGCCGTCAG
Source organism: Streptomyces sp. NPDC002958 (assembly GCF_055563255.1). Taxonomy (NCBI): domain Bacteria; kingdom Bacillati; phylum Actinomycetota; class Actinomycetes; order Kitasatosporales; family Streptomycetaceae; genus Streptomyces; species Streptomyces sp. NPDC002958. Next base: position 358,567 of record NZ_JBVHDS010000005.1, read on the forward strand.
CACCGCGGGCACCCACGCCGGAATCCAGCAGGCCGGGCACAGCATCGTTGTCGACCCCTGGGGCGAGGTGCTCGCGGAGGCGGGCGCGGACGAGGAGGTGCTGAGCGTGGAGTTCGACCCGGCGAGCGTTGCCGCCACGCGCGAGCAGTTCCCGGCGCTCAAGGACCGGCGGCTGGGACTGGCCCGACCGCGCTGACGCGCGAAGGGGCCCGGTGGGACACCCCCGGCGTTTCACGTGAAACCGGGTCCAGTGCTCTCAAGCAGGCCCGTCTGCCGGATGTTTCGCCCTCGGCTGCCGGACGGCCTGTTCATCGCGGGACGGGCCTTTTTCCCGGGCGTGGCCCGCACTGTCAGCCCTCGTGCTCCTTGTCAGCGAGCACGATGGCGCACACCGATACGGCGATGAGCAGTGCCGCGTCGGCGTCCTCCCGTACGACATCGATCCCGTACGTGTCCCGGACGGTCAGCCAACGCCGTGAGATCTGGGCCAGCGGTTCCCCGTCGTAGTCGATGGCGAACTCGCGGTCCAGGATCTTGCCGCTGACATCGAGCTCGGTGCCGTCCACCAGCGTGACCCGATAGTGGTTGCGCAGCAGCGACAGCCGCTTGCGCTTGATCCTGGCGAGCTGTTCGCCGTCGCGCTCGATGAGCATCGTGTCGCGCAGGCTGAGCAGCTTCTGCCGGATCTCGACCAGGACCCGGCCCTGTGCGTCCTTCAGCTCGAAGGTGTCACGCACCCGCATGGCCTTGCCGTCGACGAGAAAGACCTTGCAGCCGTCCGCGTCCTCGATCCAATAGTCGTCACCGACAGTGAAGAGCCGTTCACGCACCAGATATCTCATGGCTCACAGGTTCCCCCAAGACCCTCCGGAATGCGTGGGGGCCACGGTGATGTTGACTGTCGACATGGCAACACGTGCGCGCGTCAGGGCCCCCGAACTGATCGGCAAGGGCGGCTGGCTCAATACAGGCGACCAGCAGTACACCCTTGCTGACCTGCGAGGGCGCATTGTCATTCTGGATTTTTGGACGTTCTGCTGTGTGAATTGTCTACATGTCCTCGATGAGCTGCGCGAGCTGGAGGAGAAACACCGCGACACCGTCGTGATCATCGGTGTGCACTCGCCGAAGTTCGTCCACGAGGCCGAGCACCAGGCCGTCGTCGACGCCGTCGAACGGTACGAGGTCCACCACCCGGTCCTCGACGACCCGGAACTGACGACCTGGAAGCAGTACGCCGTACGGGCCTGGCCCACGCTCGTCGTCATCGACCCCGAGGGCTATGTCGTCGCCCAGCACGCGGGCGAGGGCCATGCGCACGCCATCGAGAAGCTGGTCGAGGAGCTGGAGGCCGAGCACGACGCGAAGGGCACGCTGCGGCGCGGCGACGGCCCCTATGTCGCGCCCGAGCCGGTCGCCACGCATCTGCGGTTCCCCGGCAAGGCCCTGCTCCTGCCCGATGGCGGATTCCTCGTCTCCGACACCACCCGCCACCGCCTGGTAGAGACCGAACGTGACGGTGAAACGGTTCGCCGTCACGTCGGTACAGGAGACAGGGGGTTCGCGGACGGCGGGCCCCACGAGGTCCGGTTCTCCGAGCCGCAGGGGCTCGCAGCGCTGCCCGACGGCCGGATCGCGGTCGCCGACACCGTCAACCACGCCATCCGCGCCCTCGATCTCACCACCGGGGAGACGACGACCCTCGCCGGTACCGGCCGCCAGTGGTGGCAGGGCTCGCCGACGACCGGCCCGGCCCGCGAGGTCGACCTCTCCTCCCCCTGGGACATCGCCTGGTTCGCGGACCGGCTGTGGATCGCCATGGCGGGCGTGCACCAGTTGTGGACCTATGACCCCGCGACGGAGACCGTGCAGGTCGCGGCGGGCACGACCAACGAGGGCCTGGTCGACGGGCCGGCCGACGAGGCCTGGTTCGCCCAGCCGTCGGGACTCGCCACATCGGCCGACGGGGAGCGGCTGTGGGTCGCCGACTCGGAGACGTCCGCCCTGCGCCATATCGAGCGCGACGGCGCCGGATTTGCCGTCCGCACCGATGTCGGCACCGGCCTGTTCGACTTCGGGCATCGCGACGGTGCCGCAGATCAGGCCCTGTTCCAGCACCCGCTGGGCGTGACCGCGCTGCCCGACGGGTCCGTCGCCGTGTGCGACACGTACAACCACGCGCTGCGGCGCTACGACCCCGCAGGCGGTGAGGTCACCACCCTGGCCACGGATCTGCGTGAGCCCAGCGACGCCGTGCTGGTCGACGGTGATCTCGTCGTCGTCGAGTCCGCCCGTCACCGACTGACCCGGCTGCGGCTCCCCGAGGAGGCCGTACGCGTCGCCGACCAGGCGCACCGCACGCGGCGCGCGACCACCGAGATCGCCCCGGGTGCGCTCCGGCTCGATGTGGTCTTCCAGGCGCCCGCCGGGCAGAAGCTGGACACCCGATACGGTCCCTCGACCCGGCTGCTCGTCTCGGCGACCCCGCCCGAACTGCTGGCACAGGGCTCCGGTCCGGGAACCGACCTGTTCCGCGACCTGGTTCTGGCCGAGGGCGTCACCGAGGGCGTCCTGCATGTGTCCGCGATGGCGGCGTCCTGCGACGACGACCCGGAGAACGAGTATCCGGCCTGCCACGTCCATCAGCAGGACTGGGGCGTCCCCGTCCGCGTGAGTGCGGAAGGAACGCCCCGGCTGCCGCTGGTGCTGGCGGGAATGGACGAGCGGGTCTGACGGCCAGGAACCGGTTGGGGCCGGTTCCCGGCGGTCGGCTCAGAAGTCGTCCGCGCCGTTGCGCAGCTCGTACGTCCAGTAGCCGGTCTTCGCCTTCGCCGGGTCGGCGAAGATACCGGAGGCGCCGGGCGCCTTCACGGCTGCCTGGCCGCCGCCGCCCTGGAGCACGACGGAGAAGGCGGAGACCGGCTCGCCCTCCTCGTCCTTGCCACCGTCCGACACCTTCACCAGTGCGTAGGCCGGTGCGCCGGGGCTGAGCACGATGGGGGCCGCGGGCTTGCTCTCGGCGACCGCAGGCACGTCCTGCTTGTGGCTTTCGAGGAGTTGGATCTGCGGGAAGGCCTTCATCTCGCACTTGTGGCCCGAGGTGTTCTTCGCGGTCAGGACGATGTGGGTGTAGGGCGGGCCGTCCTGGGTGGCGGCGCTGATCTCGAGGTCCTTGGTGGTGCAGACGGGGGCGGAACCGGAGGAGTCCGCCGTGCCGCTGCCTCCCGAGGTGTCGCTGCCGCCCGCCGTGCCGCTGCTCCCCGAGGTGCTGCTGCCTGCCGTGCCGTTGTCACCGGTGGCGCCGCTCTTCGTGGTGCCGGTCTTCTGCGCGGTGTCGGTGTCCTTCGCGGTCCCCGACGAAGCTGCGGAGTTGCTCGACGCCGAACCGGCGGACTTCGTACCGGTGCCTTCCTCACCGCAGGCGGTGAGGGCCAGGGCGAGCACCGCGGTGGTCGCGGCGGCGAGGACGGTGGTGCGGTTGCGGAGCGTACTCATGGAAATTCCCCCGAGTGTGACGGTGCGGCGGACGCCTGGTCATTGGCGAGCGCCCCTGACCTGCTGACATGTATGAGTCTGGGGTGCGCCGCTCATGTTCTGCTGGCGTCCCGCTGACGTCCCGCTGACGTCGGGGACCGTCACTCTCATGTGATCGCGCGGGCGTGCGGCTCAGCCGTCGTCGGTGAGCCGCCGGACCGCCTCGTCGTACCGTTTGCGGTACTCCGTCCGCGCCGTGACCCGCAGCAGCGCTTCGAGGGCCCGGACCGCGCCCTCGTCGTAACCGGCGCCTTCCGCCTCCGCGGCCGCCAGGTCCAGCAGTTGAATGCCGTCCTCCTCCTCGCCGAGCGCCAACCGGGCCTCGCCACTGACGGTCAGCAGCAGCACCCGGCGCGCGGCCTCCTCGTGCTCGGGCCCGAGGTCGAGCGCCGTCCGGGCGGAGTGAAGGGCGTCCTGGGGGCGGTTGGCGGTGAGCTGCATCCGGGCGAGGTGCTGCAGGGCGAGCATCTCGGTGTGCGCGTCGGATTCCTCGCGGGCCAGGTCCACGGCCCGTTCGCAGCCCTCCAGTGCCGCGTCAAGCCCGCCCTGTTCCGCCTGGCCGATGGCCAGGTTGATCAGCGCGGTCGCCTCGCCGATCCGGTCACCGGCCTGCCGGGCGAGGGCGGGCGAGCGCTCCAGCAGGGTGACGGCCTCGGCGGTTCTGCCCTCCTCGGTCAGCACCCAGCCCAGCAGATTGATCACCCGTGACTCGGCGTACGGATCGTTCTCGGCGCGGGCGGAGTCCAGCGCCAGTTCCAGCAGCGGGGCCCAGCCGTCCCGTACCCGCCACACCATCTGCGGCCACTGGAGCAGAATGATCCGCCAGGCCCGGTCGTCGAGCCCGGCGGTCCGGGCCGCGACGGCGGCCAGGGCCAGTTCGTCGCGTTCGGCGACCAGCCAGCTCATCGCCGCCGTCCGGTCGGTGAAGTCCCTGACGGCGGCGGGACGGCGGTAGTCGTCGGGCAGCACGAAGCAGGGCTCGCCGCCGGGTTCGGCCGTGTCGGCGGCGGCGAGCGCGGTGGCGATGTAGTGGTCGAGGACGTCGACGAGGGCTTCTGGCGCGGACGCGGGGTCCAGGCCGCGGGCGTAGAGGCGGACCAGATCGTGCAGCCCCCAGCGCCCGGGTGCCGTTTCGGTGACGAGGTGGGCGGCGGCGAGCCGTTCCAGCGCCGCTGCGGCGGCGACCGGGTCCGTGCCGGCGAGTGCGGCGGCCGTGTACGGGTCGAAGTGGCTGCCGGGGTGGTGGCCGAGCCGGGCGAACTGGTGGACGGCGTCCGGCGGCAGCTGCTGCACGGTCAGCCGCAGCGCGGCCGAGACACCGGTGTCGTCCACGTCGAGATAGGTCAGCCGGCTGCGTTCGTCGGCCAGTTCGTCGGCCAGGCCGGCCAGTGTCCGCTGCGGACGTCCCGCCAGCCGGGCCGCAGTGACACGCAGGGCGAGCGGCAGCCCTCCGCAGAGTCCGGCGAGCCGACGGGCGGCCACGGGTTCGGCGAGGACCCGTTCCTCGCCGAGCACTCCGGCCAGCAGGGCCGCGCTGTCCTGCGGTTCGAGTATGTCGAGCGGGACGGGGCGGGCCGCGTCCGAGGCGATGAGGCCTTCCAGCCGGTGCCGGCTGGTGACCAGCGTGACGCAGTCGGTGCCGCCCGGCAGCAGGGGCCTGACCGTGGCGGAGTCGCGGGCGTTGTCGAGGACGACGAGCAGTCGGCGCCGGTCGGTCAGGGACCGGAAGAGCGCGGCCGCGGCGGAGACGGAATCGGGGACGCGGCGCGGTGCGACGCCGAGCGCCAGCAGGAACTCGCGCAGGACTTCGAGAGGTGCGGGTTCACCGGTGTCGCTGAACCCGCGCAGATCGGCGAAGAGCCGTCCGTCCGGGAAGGCGGCGGAATTGCGGTGCGCCCAATGGAGGGCCAGCGCGGTCTTCCCCACGCCGGCCGGTCCGGTGACCAGACAGACGGGTGCCTCGCCCGCCGCGGCCCTGGTGAGCGCGGCCAGTTCGGGCACCCGTCCGTGGAAGCCGCGGGGTGCGCGGGGCAGCAGATCGGTGGGGTGCGGGTCACCGACGAGGGGCGGCAAGGCCAGGGGACGGGAAGGAGGCGGCGGGCCGGGGGCGCTGTCCGTACGGGCCCCTGCCCCGTCCTCCGGGCCGACCGCTGCCCCTGCCCTGGTCCCGCTCCCCGTTCGGGCTCCGGCCCCACCCCCCGTACCGCCGTTCAAGTCGCCCGAGCGGTCGGCCGGTTCGGTCTGCTCGTCCGGACCGGGTTCGCCGCGCAGGATCAGTGCGTACGCGTCGGCGAGTTCGTGTCCCGGGTCGATCCCCAGCTCGTCGGCGAGCAGCCGCCGGGTCCGGTGGAACCAGTCCAGCGCCTCCGACTGACGGCCCGCCCGGTACAGCGCCGTCACCAGCGCCGCCGCCAGCGACTCCCGCATCGGATGCGCGACCGCTTCCGCCCGCAGCACCGCCGCCGCCCGGCTGTGCTCCCCCAACGCTGCGTAGGCGCCAGCCAGTTGCTCCACCGCTGCCAGCCGCGACTCCTCCAGCGAGTGCGCGGCGGCCTGGAGCGGTGGCCCGGCGAACGCGCCGGTGAGCGCCGGGCCCTGCCACAGGGACAGGGCCTCCTTGAGCATCAGCGCGGCGTCGGCGGGACTGCGCTGCTCCCGCGCGAGTACCAGCAGCTCCTCGAACCGCTGCGAGTCCAGCAGGGTTTCCGGCACCCGCAGCACATACGCGTCGCCGAGCGTGACCAGCTCCACCCCGTACGCCTCCGCGTCCGCGCCCACCAGGAGGGCACGCAGCCGGGACACATGCCCCTGGATGACGCTGCGGGCGTGCAGCGGCGGTTCGTTGTCCCACAGGGAGCCCGTCAGCCGGGTGATGGACACGGGTGTGTTGGCGGACAGCAGCAACGCGGCCAGCAGGCTACGGCGTTTGGCGGGGCCGAGCGGCAGTGGCCCGGTGCGCGTGTCGACGGAGACGGTGCCGAGCAGCCGGAACTCCACGTACGGCTTCCCTTCCGGGCGGGGCGCACCCGAGGTGGGGGCGCGGGCAAAGTCCCAGAATATCGGGGGGTTCCGCCGAGCCGACGAAGGGTTACCGGCCAGTTAACGAAGCGCGGCCGCGGGGTGGGAGCGGCCGGACGCTCAGCCCGCCAGGAACGCCGCCAACGCGTTGGCCAGCAGATATGGGTCGTCCGCGCCGCACAGTTCACGGGCGCTGTGCATCGACAGGATCGCCACGCCGATGTCCACGGTCTGAATGCCGTGCCGGGCGGCGGTGATCGGGCCGATCGTGGTGCCACAGGGCATCGAGTTGTTGGAGACGAACGTCTGCCACGGCACGTCCGCCTTCTGGCATGCCGCCGCGAACACGGCCCGGCCGCTGCCGTCGGTCGCGTACCGCATATTGACGTTGACCTTGAGGATCGGTCCGCCGTTGACCACCGGGTGGTGGGTCGGGTCGTGGCGCTCGCCGTAGTTGGGGTGAATCGCGTGACCGGTGTCGGAGGAGAGACAGACAGTCCCGGCGAAGGCCCGGGCGCGGTCCTCGTACGTACCGCCGCGGGCGAACACCGAACGCTCCAGGACCGTGCCGAGCAGCGGTCCGTCGGCGCCGGTGTCGGACTGCGAGCCGTTCTCCTCGTGGTCGAAGGCGGCCATGACCGGGATGTACGGAAGTTCGGAGTCCGGCTGCCCGGCGACGGCGGCGAGCGCGGCGGTCGCCGCGTGCACGGAGAGCAGGTTGTCCATCCTGGGCCCGGCCAGCAGCTCGCGGTCCCGGCCCAGGTAGGCGGGCGGTTCGACGGCGTGCGGCATCAGGTCCCAGCCGGTCACGTCCTCGGCGTCGACGCCCGCCTCCTCGGCGACGAATCGGATCAGGTCGCCCTCCTCGACGTCCCCGAGCCCCCAGATCGGCTGCATGTGCTTCTGCCGGTCGAGCTTGAGGCCGTCGGGGTTGGCCGACCGGTCCAGATGCACGGCCAGTTGCGGTACGCGCAGCAGCGGCCGGTCGATGTTCACCAGCCGGTGCGTGCCGTCGCGCAGCGAGATCCGGCCGGCGAGACCGAGGTCCCGGTCGAGCCAGGTGTTGAGGAGCGTCCCGCCGTAGATCTCCACGGCGACCTGCCGCCAGCCGTACGCCCCGGTGTCGGGCAGCGGCTTGACGCGCAGATTCGGCGAGTCGGTGTGCGCACCGACGATCCGGTACGGGGTGTGCGCCGCGACGCCCTCCGGCACGTACCAGGCCACGATCGCACCGCCACGCAGGACGTATTTCCCCCCGCTGGTGCCGTCCCAGGCCGCGGCTTCCTCGACCTGCCGGAATCCGGCCTTCCCCAGCCGCTCGGCCGCGGTGGCCACGGCGTGGTACGGAGAGGGGGAGGCCATCAGGAAGGCCATCAGATCGTCGGTGTGACCGCGGTCGAAGCGGAGGGAGGAACTCATGTTCCTCACTTTAACGAGGCCTGACCGGGAGACTTCACCGTTGTCCCTCGCGGCACCGGCTCAGCGCCCGGGGAGCGTCGCGGAGGGCTTCTCGCCGTTCTGGGCCACCAGGACTACAGCTTGTCGATGGCGGTCAGGTCGATGTCGATGTCGTACGGGGCGGAGTCCAGCGTGTGGAACTTCCGCTGCGGACTCACGAAAACAAGACTTCCGTCGATCAGCTCTGTGTGCGGCGGGAGGTCGTCAAGCGTGAAGAAGTCGTCCACGGTGTAGCCGTCCGGCGGCGGGACCGGCCACTTGGAATCGTCGCGCCGCAGCTGCGACGCTTCGGGCAGTGCCTCGGCGGTCATGGTTCCTCCCATGGGCGGGATTCTCGGCCGTGCACTCAGCGTACCCAGCTGATACGACAGCACCGCCACCCGAAAGCGTGTCCGGGTGACGGTGCGTGGTGACGATCTCGGGCGGAGAAAGCCTAGAACGCGGCCTCGTCCAGCTCCATCAGCGAGTTGTCGACGGACTCGGCGAGGGCGCGCTCGGTGGAGACGCCCGGCAGGACGTTCGCGGCGAAGAACTTCGCGGCGGCGATCTTGCCCTGATAGAAGGCGGCATCCTTCGCGGAGGCGTCTCGCAGCTTCTCGGCCGCGACGGACGCGCCCTTGAGCAGCAGGTAGCCGACGACGACATCGCCGGAGGCCATCAGCAGGCGGGTGGTGTTGAGGCCCACCTTGTAGATGTTCTTGACGTCCTCGCCGGTCGCGGTGAGGTCGGTGATCATCGTGCCGACGATCGCCTCCAGGTCCACGGCCGCCTTGGCGAGCGAGTCCAGCGCACCGGACAGCTCCTCGTTGCCCTGGGCGCCCGTGAGGAACTTCTTGATCTCCTCGGAGAGGGTGTTCAGCGAGGCACCCTGGTCGCGGACGATCTTCCGGAAGAAGAAGTCCTGGCCCTGGATGGCCGTCGTGCCCTCGTACAGCGTGTCGATCTTGGCGTCACGGATGTACTGCTCGATCGGGTACTCCTGGAGGTACCCGGAGCCGCCGAACGTCTGGAGCGACTGCGCCAGCTGCTCGTACGACTTCTCGGAGCCGTAGCCCTTCACGATCGGGAGCAGCAGGTCGTTGAGGCCGTGCAGCGCTTTGGCGTCCTCGCCCGCGGCCTCCTTCTCCTGGATCGCGTCCTGGACGGAGGCGGTGTACAGCACGAGGGAGCGCATGCCCTCCGCGTACGCCTTCTGCGTCATGAGCGAGCGGCGCACGTCGGGGTGGTGCGTGATGGTGACCTTGGGTGCGGTCTTGTCCATGAACTGCGACAGGTCGGTGCCCTGGACGCGCTCCTTGGCGTACTCCAGCGCGTTCAGGTAACCCGTCGACAGGGTCGCGATGGCCTTCGTGCCGACCATCATGCGGGCGAACTCGATGATGCGGAACATCTGGCGGATGCCGTCGTGCTTGTCACCGATGAGCCAGCCCTTGGCCGGGTGCTGGTCGCCGAACGTCATCTCGCAGGTGTTGGACGCCTTGAGGCCCATCTTGTGCTCGACGTTCGTCGCGTACACGCCGTTGCGCTCGCCCAGCTCGCCGGTGGTCCAGTCGAAGTGGAACTTCGGGACCATGAAGAGCGAGAGGCCCTTCGTGCCGGGGCCTGCGCCCTCGGGGCGGGCCAGCACGTAGTGGATGATGTTCTCGGACATGTCGTGCTCGCCCGAGGTGATGAAGCGCTTCACACCCTCGATGTGCCAGGAGCCGTCCTCCTGCTCGACGGCCTTCGTGCGGCCCGCGCCGACGTCCGAACCGGCGTCCGGCTCGGTCAGCACCATCGTCGAGCCCCACTGCTTCTCGACGGCGATCTCGGCGATCTTCTTCTGTGCCTCGTTGCCCTCGTCGAAGAGGATGCCGGCGAACGCCGGGCCCGAGGAGTACATCCAGACGGCAGGGTTCGAGCCGAGCAGCAGCTCCGCGTAGGACCAGATCAGGGAGCGCGGGGAGGTGGTGCCGCCGATCTCCTCGGGCAGGCCCAGACGCCAGTACTCGGAGTCCATGAACGCCTGGTAAGACTTCTTGAAGGTCGCCGGGACCGGCGCGGTGTTGGTCTCCGGGTCGAAGACCGGCGGGTTGCGGTCGGCGTCTGCGAAGGATTCGGCCAGCTCGTTCTCCGCGAGGCGGGCGACCTCGTCGAGGATGCTCTTCGCCGTCTCGACGTCCATCTCGGCGAACGGGCCGGTGCCGTACGTCTTGTCGCGCCCGAGGACCTCGAAGAGGTTGAACTCGATGTCGCGGAGATTCGACTTGTAGTGCCCCATGGGAAGGCTCCGTAATCAATAGCAGTGGCGTGCAGCGCCCCGGGAAGGGGCCTGGGCCGGGCGGGCGACGAGCTGGCGGTGCGTATATCAGCTGACCTCTCCGATGATGCTACCCGTCAGTAATAAGACGCAACCCCTCAAGGGTCTGATGTGTCCGATTACTCTTTGCGCTATGTACGGCTACGACCAGAACCCGGGCGCACAGCAGCAGATGGGTGGCGGCTACGGCGAGCAGCCGCTGTATCCCGAGCCCTCGCCGCCGTCCTTGGGGGACGCGGTACGGGCCTTCACCACCGGATCGCTGTCCCCCGAGGACTTCCAGCAGATCTTCGCGACGTCGAAGGTCTACTGCCCGCGCGGCGACAACCCCGGATTCCTCGCGCTGCACAACACCCAGCAGCCGGTGATCCCGATGTTCAGCACGCTCAAGGAGCTGCGGCTGTATGCGGGCAAGGAGTCCAAGTACTTCGTGATCACCGGGGCCGAGGTGATCGACCTGCTGCCGACCGGCTACGGCTTCGTCCTCGACATGGAGGGTGAGCACCGCATGGTCTTCGACGCCAAGGCCGTGGAGCAGATGGTCGACTTCGCGATGCGCCGCATGTACGGCTGACGGCCGATCTTCGAGAAGGGGCCCGTACCGCTCGGTACGGGCCCCTTCTCGTTGTCATGGGCGGTACGGGAATGGATGGCGCCTTGCGGGATGTTCACTATTCAACTAAATTGGGTTCAGGACAATCCCGGAGGTGGCTCCCATGCCCGCAGTGACCGTCGAAAACCCGCTGACCCTGCCCAAGGTCACCGCCTCTGGCGACGCCGAGGCCCGTCCCGTACTCGCCGTCACGACGGCGCCGAGCGGATTCGAGGGCGAGGGCTTCCCGGTTCGCCGCGCGTTCGCCGGGATCAACTACAAGTACCTCGACCCGTTCATCATGATGGACCAGATGGGCGAGGTGGAGTATCAGCCCGGGGAGCCGAAAGGGACCCCGTGGCACCCGCACCGCGGCTTCGAGACCGTCACCTACATCATCGACGGGATCTTCGACCACCAGGACTCCAACGGTGGTGGCGGCACCATCACCAACGGCGACACCCAGTGGATGACCGCCGGGTCCGGCCTCCTCCACATCGAGGCCCCGCCGGAGTCCCTCGTGATGTCTGGCGGCCTCTTCCACGGCCTCCAGCTCTGGGTGAACCTGCCCAAGGCCGACAAGATGATGGCCCCCCGCTACCAGGACATCCGCGGCGGCCAGGTCCAGCTCCTCGCCTCCCCGGACGGCGGTGCGCTGCTCCGTGTCATCGCCGGTGAGCTCGACGGGCACGAGGGCCCCGGCATCACCCACACCCCGATTACGATGATCCACGCCACCGTCCGCCCCGGTGCCGAGGTGACCCTGCCGTGGCGCGAGGACTTCAACGGACTCGCGTACGTGCTCGCCGGGCGCGGCACCGTCGGTGCGGAGCGCCGCCCCGTCCATATGGGGCAGACCGCGGTCTTCGGTGCCGGTTCCTCGCTGACCGTCCGTGCGGACGAGAAGCAGGACGGCAACGCCCCGGACCTGGAGGTCGTCCTGCTCGGCGGCCGTCCGATCCGCGAGCCGATGGCGCACTACGGACCGTTCGTGATGAACAGTCAGGCCGAACTGAAGCAGGCCTTCGAGGACTTCCAGGCCGGACGCCTCGGTACGGTGCCCGCCGTCCACGGGATGTGACACCCGCGGACGGAGTGGACATCACACCCGCACCGTGATCGGGTGGGAGGGTGCAGACCCCAAAGCCCCTCCTCCCCGACGGCGCGCGGCGCGCAGCCGCCTGGTGCGGTGTTGTCCTCCTTGTCACCGGGGTTGCCGCGGTCGCCGTCTGGCTGTGCATCATCTTCAAGACCGCGGTCACCCCCGTTCTGCTCGCGCTGCTCGGTACGGCGCTGCTCGGGCCGGTCCACAGCTGGCTGGCCGGCCGCGGAATCAACCGCTCGCTGGCCGCGGGGCTCACCTGTGCCCTGCTCGTCGCGGTGGTCGGCGGCGCCGGATACATCGTCGTCACCGCGCTCGTCGACACCGGCGACCAGATCATCCGGTCGCTGAAGGACGCCGGGCAGTGGATCATCGACCACTTCGGGCTCGGCCGGAACACCGATGTGGACGATCTCGTGGTCAATGCCCGGAAAATCGTCGAGAAGTTCGGCGCGAGCGCCGCGGGCGGACTCCTCTCCGGGATCAGCCTGATCGGCTCGCTGCTCGCGAGCAGCGTTCTCGCCCTCCTGCTGACCTTCTTCTTCCTGCGTGACTCCGACAAGGCCGTGGACCTCGCTCACGCGGCCGCCCCGCGCGGAACCGGGGATCTGGTCGAGGCCATGGGGCGGCGGGCCTTCGAAGCCGTCCAGGGTTTCATGCGCGGCACCACGTTCATCGCGCTGATCGATGCCATCTGCATCACCGTCGGGCTGCTGATCCTGAGCGTCCCCGGCGCGGTGGGACTTGGTGCCCTGGTCTTCGTCGGCGCCTACATCCCCTACCTCGGGGCGTTCCTCTCCGGCACGGTCGCGGTCCTGGTCGCGTTCGCCGACCGGGGGGTCGTGATCGCACTCTGGGCGCTGGGGGTCGTGCTCGCCGTACAGGTGCTGGAGGGCCATGTCCTGCAGCCGATGATCCAGAGCCGTACGGTCCAGATGCACCCCGCCACCATCATGATCGCGATCACCGCGGGCGCCAGCGTGGCGGGCCTGCTGGGCATGCTGCTCGCGGTACCGGCCTGCGCGGCGGCCTTCGGCATCCTCGGCGAACTGCGCGGGCGGCGGGCAGAGGGCGGAGAGCCGGGCGGGCCGACCCCGTCCCCGTCCGGCGCTTGACGGGGGCGGCCCGCTGCCGCTTTCCGGCCGCGCCCCGTTCCAACTCGTCCATGGCGCCCCGATCCAGCACGTCCGGCGTTCGAGGAGGGAACAGTCCCCCTCCCGGAGAGCCCGGACCCGGCGACCCGGTTCAGCCCCCCGGCCCCGTTTCCGGCCTCGGTTCAGCCGCCCGGCCCCGCCTCCGGCCCCGACTCGTGCAGCTCGAACCAGATCGACTTCCCCGCCCCCCGAGGATCCACCCCCCACGCATCGGCGAGCATCTCCATCAGCACCAGTCCCCGCCCGCTGGAAGCCATCTCCCCGGGCTGCCGCTTGTGCGGCAGCTCGTCGCTGCCGTCGGACACCTCCACCCGCAGCTGCCGCTCACCGTGCTCGCCCGTCGCCTGGGCAACCATCAGTGCGTCCCCGTCCGTGTGGACGAGGACATTGGTGGCCATCTCGGAGATCATCAGCACCGCCGCGTCGACCTGCTCCGGATCCGCCCAGTCGTGCAGCAGTTCCCGCACCTGCTGCCGGGCCGTCGCGATCCGCTCCGGCTCGGCCTGAGCGATGGTCAGCGCGGTGCGCCGCGGCGCGGTCTCCCACGGCTTTCCCCCGTCGCGCCGCAGTAGCAGCACCGCGATGTCGTCCTCCCGGCGGTCCACCAGCGGCCCCGTCGTGTAGTGCGACGTCGGCCCGTGCACGGCCTGGACGAGGGAGTCGGCGAGCTTCTCCAGGTCGGTCGTGTCCTGTTCCAGGATCGGCCGCAGCCGGATCCAGCCGGTCCCCATGTCATGGCCGCCGGTCTCGATCAGCCCGTCCGTGCAGAGCATGATCGTTTCTCCGGCTTCCAGGGTGATCCGGGTCGTCGGGTAGTCGGCGTCCGCCTCGATGCCGAGCGGAAGCCCGCCCCCGGTCTGGCGTATCACCGCGGTCCCGTCGGCGGTCATCACCACCGGGTCGGGGTGGCCGGCCCGCGCGATGTCGAGGGTGCCGGTCTCCGGGTCGGCCTCCGCGTACAGACAGGTCGCGAAGCGCGGCCCGGTCTCCTCCCCGTCCTCGTACGCATCGGTGAGCCCGGAGAGGAACCGCGATGCACGGGAGAGCACCGCATCCGGGCGGTGCCCCTCGGCGGCGTACGCGCGCAGGGCGATCCGCAACTGCCCCATCAGGCTTGCGGCACGCACATCGTGGCCCTGGACATCACCGATGACGAGGCCGATACGTCCGTTGGGGAGGGGAATCATGTCGTACCAGTCGCCACCGACCTGGAGCCCGCCGCCGGTCGGGATGTAGCGGGCGGCGACCGTGATCCCCGGGATTTCGGGGCCGAGGGACGGCATCATCGAGCGCTGCAGCCCCAGCGACAGTGCCCGCTCGGTCTCGGCGACCCCGGCACGGGTCAGCGCCTGGGCGAGCATCCGGGCCACGGTCGTCAGTACGGACCGCTCGTCCGGCGAGAACGACACCGGATGCCGGAAGCCCGCCATCCAGGCGCCTATGGTCCGCCCCGCCACGATCAGCGGCAGAAAGGCCCAGGAGCGGCGCCCGAAACGGCTGGCGAGCGGCCAGGTGGTCGGGTACCGACGGCTGTATTCCTCGGGAGAGGGCAGATAGATCGCCTGCCCCGTCCGTACGACCTCGGCGGCCGGGTAGTCGGTGGCCAGTGGTATCTCGTTGAACGGGTCCTCGTCGCCCATGCGGTGCCCGTGGTGCCCGATGACGCTCAGCCGCTCGCCCGCGATGCCGAAGACCGCCAGGCCGTCCGGCGAGAACCCGGGCATGGAGAGGGAAGCGGCGACCCGCAGCACCTCCGCGGTCGACCGGGCCTCGGCCAGCGCCCGGCCCGCGTCCAGCAGGAACGCCTCGCGGGAGCGGCGCCAGTCCCCGGTTATGGCGGTGTGCGCCCCGGTGGTGCCCGGCTGCGGCTCGGCGACCTCCTGAAGGGTGCCGAGCATCACATAGGCCGTGCTGCCCGGCTCCTCGGGCGGGAGTGGCTTGGAGCGGCTGCGTACGGTGCGCAGCACCCGGCCGTGCTTGTCCACGATCCGCAGCCGGGCCTCGGCGAGGGTGCCCTCGGCGACCGCGAGATTCGCCGCCTCGTAGATCTCGTTCCAGTCGACCGGGTGGAAACGGGAACGCACCGCGGACTCACGGAAGACCCCGGCAGCTGCGGGCAGCTCAAGCAGCCGGGCCGCTTCCGCGTCGAGCGTGACGGTCCCGGCTCCGTTGTCCCAGCGCCACAGGCCGGTCGCGGTCGCGGCCAGGATGTCCTCGGTACGCATTGCCCCACTTTAAGAAGATCTGCTCCATAAATGCCAATGAAGATTGCGGACCGGGCCCGTCCAGGCATCGTCCGCCGCCCGCCCGTCACGCCCTGGATGATCTTGAAATGTCAATGTCAATGATTCGGTGCGGGTGCGGGCGGTAGCCTGGGGAGGCTGAATCCACCCCGAATCGCGAAGACTGGATGAACGAGAATGCATCGGTACAGGTCCCACACCTGCGGCGAGCTCCGCGCCTCTGACGTCGGCACCGACGTCCGGCTGAGCGGCTGGCTGCACAATCGCCGAGACCTGGGCGGCATCCTCTTCATCGATCTGCGCGACCACTACGGTCTGGTGCAGCTCGTCGCCCGTCCCGGCACCCCCGGCAACGAGGCCCTGGCGAAGCTCACCAAGGAGACCGTCGTACGGATCGACGGCAAGGTGTCCGCGCGCGGCGCCGACAACGTCAACCCGGAGCTCCCGACCGGCGAGATTGAGATCGAGGTCACCGAGGTCGAGGTGCTGGGCGAGGCCGCCCCGCTGCCCTTCACGATCAACGCCGAGGACGGGGTCAACGAGGAGCGGCGCCTGGAGTACCGCTTCCTGGACCTGCGCCGTGAGCGCATGCACCGCAACATCATGCTGCGCTCGGCCGTCATCGCCTCCATCCGCTCCAAGATGGTGGCCCTCGGCTTCAACGAGCTGGCGACCCCGATCCTCACCGCGACGTCCCCCGAGGGCGCCCGTGACTTCGTTGTCCCGTCCCGCCTGAACCCGGGCAAGTTCTACGCCCTGCCTCAGGCCCCGCAGCAGTTCAAGCAGCTGCTGATGATCTCCGGATTCGACCGCTACTTCCAGATCGCGCCGTGCTTCCGCGACGAGGACGCCCGCGCCGACCGCTCGCCCGGCGAGTTCTACCAGCTCGACGTCGAGATGTCGTTCGTCGAGCAGGAGGACGTCTTCCGGCCGATCGAGAAGCTGATGACCGAGCTCTTCGAGGAGTTCGGCAACGGCCGCCACGTCACCTCGCCGTTCCCGCGCATCCCGTTCCGCGAGGCGATGCTGAAGTACGGCAACGACAAGCCGGACCTGCGGGCCCAGCTGGAACTCGTCGACATCTCCGACATCTTCGCCGACTCGGAGTTCAAGGCGTTCGCGGGCAAGCACGTCCGCGCCCTCCCGGTCCCGGACACCGCCGGCCAGTCCCGGAAGTTCTTCGACGGCCTCGGCGACTACGCCGTCCAGCACGGCGCCAAGGGCCTGGCCTGGGTCCGAGTCGGCGAGGACGGCGGTCTCACCGGCCCGATCGCCAAGTTCCTCACCGAGACCGACATCAAGACCCTCACCGAGCGTCTGTCCCTCGTCCCCGGCCACGCGGTCTTCTTCGGCGCGGGCGAGTTCGACGAGGTCTCCAAGATCATGTCCGCCGTCCGCGTCGAGGCCGCCAAGCGCGCCGGCCACTTCGAAGAGGGCGTCTTCCGGTTCTGCTGGGTCGTCGACTTCCCGATGTACGAGAGGGACGAGGACACCGGCAAGATCGACTTCTCGCACAACCCCTTCTCGATGCCTCAGGGCGGCCTGAAGGACCTGGAGGAGAAGGACCCCCTCGACATCCTCGCCTGGCAGTACGACATCGTCTGCAACGGCATCGAGCTGTCCTCCGGCGCCATCCGTAACCACGAGCCCGAGCTGATGCTCAAGGCCTTCAAGATCGCCGGCTACGACCGCGAGACCGTCGAGCACGAGTTCGCGGGCATGCTCCGCGCCTTCCGGCTCGGCGCCCCGCCGCACGGCGGCATCGCCCCGGGCGTCGACCGCATCGTGATGCTCCTGGCCGATGAGCCCAACATCCGCGAGACGATCGCCTTCCCGCTCAACGGCAACGCCCAGGACCTGATGATGGGCGCGCCTACGGAGCTGGACGAGTCCCGCCTGCGCGAGCTGAACATCCAGCTCCGCAAGCCGGCGGCGGCAAAGGACAAGACGGAGAAGTAATCACCCGGTTCCTTCTCCTGGTTCCACGTGAAACAGCCCCCGGCCACGGTCGGGGGCTGTTCGCTGTTTCCGGCGGGAGCGGGGTCGGTGAGCGGCCTCCACGCCGACACCTCGTTCCAGGGGCGGCTCCGAACGCGGTGGCGGAGTGCGCCGGTTTCCAGCGAGGCGGTGGCCACCCCAGGACCAACCGCATGCAGGGAGTAGGCGGCAGCGGACTCATAATCCGGCGGCCGTGGGTTCGAGTCCCACCCGCCCCACCGAGCATCCCCGGGCAGAATCGTTCTGACCTGGGGAAACGTGGATTTCGCGGCGGCTTTCCGTGCGGTACTAGCCGCACGCCGTGCGGTACTGACCCGCTGTCGCAGCGTGCCAGCGTACCTTGGACGCGTTTGACCTGGCCTTTTGCGGCAGTTTCCTGAGAGAGCGTCGTGGCGCGGTCCCACCCGCCCCACTTCCCAGGTTGCGGGCTGTTGAGCTGCGGCACGCTGGCTGGCTCGGCACGGGAGATGCGCGGCAGCAGCTGGTGAACCTGGAGCTGATGGAATCGGGGGCAGCCTGTCGTCTTGTGGGTGCCGGGTCGGCTGGATGCCCGGTTACGAGGGAACGCGTGGACATACGCCTCAGTGAGAGCGGACCCGCCATGTCCGGGAGGGCGACACCGGCAGCGGCTGCCAAGGGCAGGCCCCCGCCAGGCGGGGCCGCGACACGCACAGGCCGATGGGGAGACGTGGTCACGCCCTGGACTTCCTAGGTCAAGCCAGCAACTGCCATCACCACGCAATCTTTAAACTTGCTGATGGATCGTCACAACATCCACGCCTCCTTCTAGGCAACCGTGATCATGGTCACGCAGAATCTCATGATCAACGCAATGTGTGTGCACAGACCACGGTTAGCGTCTCTTCGTGATCTTGCCGAGCGGCAGAATCGGAAGGGATGACCCCACTCGTGTCCAGACACATATCCGACAGCTCCGGCCTGCGGCGCCGAAGAGGCCGCATCGCCCTGGCGACCGCCCTGGTGCTGGCGGCCGAGGCCGCCCTCATAGCCGGAGTCAGCGGTCAGACGGCTGTGGCCGCACCTGACGAACCGGCCTCACCCGCCGCCGAGACGTCCGCCAAGGCGCCCTCCGAGAAGGAGATCCTGGAGTCGGACCTGGCCTGGGCGGCCAAGCACGCCCGGGGCTCGAAGGCCTGGGCGATCGCCCAGGCGAAGAAGACCGGTGAGAAGACCGTCGTCATCGACGAGACGACCCCCACCACCTACACCGTCGCCAACCCCGACGGCACCCTCACCACCGAACTCACCGCCGGCCCCGAACGGGTCTGGAAGAACGGCCGGTGGCAGAAGGCCGACGCCACCCTGGCCGTGGCCGCCGACGGAAGCATCACCCCCAAGGCGCACCCCAACGGCCTGCGCCTGGCCGGCAAGAGCGGCACCCTGCCGAAGTCGCTGCGCGCAGGACAGGACGGCGCTGCCCGTGACCTGGTCACCCTGGGCAGCGGTGACAACGCGGTGACCCTGCAGTGGAAGGGCGGTCTGCCGCAGCCCGAGCTGGACGGCACCCGCGCCCGTTACCGCGACGCTGTGCCGGGCGCAGACGTCATCGTCGAGGCAACCCGCACCGGATTCGAGCAGTTCGTCGAGATCGACGAGCGGCCCACCGGCGCCTACTCCTACACGCTCCCCGTCAAGGCCAAGGGCCTGAAGGCCAAGGCCAACAACGACGGCTCGCTCACCTTCACCGACGCCAAGACCGGTGCCAAGCGCGCCACCATGCCCGCCCCCATCATGTGGGACGCCGCCGTCGACCAACGCTCCGGCGAGCACACCAACCGCTCCCGCGTCGACATGAAGGTCGTCGACAAGGGCCCAGGGGAGGTCGACCTGGTCATCACCCCCTCGGCGAAGTTCCTCGCCGACCCCGCAACGAAGTACCCGGTCACCGTAGACCCCTCCACCTCCGCCTTGGCGAACACCTTCGACACCTACGTACAGCAGGGCGAGACCGTCGACTGGTCCACCGATGTCGAACTCGACCTCGGCAACCCAGGAACGAAGAACGCCGACGGCACCCCGCGCACCGCCCGATCCTTCATCACGTGGAACACCACGCCGATCCAGGACGCGCTGATCGTCGACACCAACCTGGCCCTGTGGAACTTCCACTCCGGCAACACCGACTGCAGCGCCCAGTCCTGGACCGTCTGGGACACCACCGCCCCCTCCACGTCCTCCCGCTGGACGACGCAGCCCACCTGGAAGCAGGAGTACCACTCCTCCACGCAGACCAAGGGCAACCCGGACTGCGCCGCCACCCAGCCCGACGGCTGGATCAACGCCGACGTCGACACCCTCGTCCAGTCCTGGGCGTCCGCCAAGGCCACCCGCGGCCACATGGGTCTGCGTGCCGCCACCGACGACACCAAGGCGTGGAAGCGGGTCAACTCCGCGAACAACGCGGCCAACCAGCCCAAGCTGTCCGTCACCTACAACTACCGCCCCTCCGACGGCACCAACCGACAGGCCGGCACGCCGTTCAAGTCGTACGCGGGCGTGTGGGCGGTCAACACCACCACCCCGACCCTGCGGGACACCGTCACCGACCCTGACGGCGACAAGGTCAACGTCACCTTCCAGGTCTACGACGCAGCCACCAACACCCCCATCACCACCCCGGCCGGCGAGGGCCTGATCGTGTCGGACTTCGTCGACTCGGGGAAGCCCGCCTCCGTCACCGTTCCGGCCGGACAGCTCCAGGACGGCAAGACCTACAAGTTCCGCACCAACGCCTACGACGGCACCCACTACAACCTGAGCTGGTCCCCCTGGACCCAGTTTGTCGTCGACACCACCGCTCCTGTCGAGCCGCAGTCGATCACCTCGGCGACCTACCCGGAGAACTGGGGCGGCGGCGGTGCCGGCACCCCCGGTACCTTCGACGTGACGACCGGCGACGCGTCTCCGTACGAGGTGCAGTACCGCCTCGACCCGTACGAGGACGACGCCGAGAACTACGGCTGGGCCTCGGTACGCACCATCACGCCCGTTGGCAGGGCCGTGGCGCCCGAAGCCTCCTACACCGCGACGCCGGCCGCTGACGGCAACCACGTGACGCAGACGCGCACCGTGGACCGGGCGGGCAACGTGGGCCCGATCAAGGACTACGGCTTTACCGCCGGAAACCGGGACTACAACCGTGCGCAGAAGGTCGACATCGAGCTTCCGCAGCCGGACACCACGGCCACGGCCCCGGATCACATCAACACCCCCGTGGAAGCAGCGGTCGTGTCGTCCAGGGCGCGGAAGGGGGCGGCCCGCACCTTCACCAACACGGAGCAGGGCGGCTCGATGACGGTGGAGGTCACACCTCTGGCCGGGCGTTCCGAGGCATGGCGCGAGACCGTGGCCGCCGATGGCGACCGCGGCACGGCCCAGGCCAGGGCGATGTCAGGTCCGGTCATCGAGGACAAGGCGTTCTGCGATCCGGACAAGGCGAACCAGAAGTCGTCGTTCACCCGGGACGCCGCCTGCTTGATCGAGCAGTGGAAGCTGTCGGCGGTCGACCCCACCTCCGGTGGGCTGCAGAAGTTCCAGCAGAACATCGAGGTGATGCTCCAGGTCCAGGTGGACCGGACGGGCGACAGCGGCCTCGTTGAGACGTACGTCCAGATGAAGCCGCTCGATAAGCCGCTCGATGACGGCTACCTGCCGTTCTTCGGCGGGGAAGCCATCAAGTTCCTGGGCACCAAAGCCCGTTGCGGCGTGGGCACAGGCGGATGCGTGGAGGAGGACACCTCCTTCACTTGGGCCGGCGACAACGAACCCGTCTGGGACGGAAACAACGACACCAGCGTCGTCTCCGGGAACGTGACGCACAAGTGGAACGGGTCGGTCCAGGACGCGTCCGGCAAGCGTGACATCGACCTGTCGAAGAAGTTCCCCGTGGACGTGTACGGGATCTTCACCAGCGATCAGGAGGTCGTGGACCCCGGCAAGGGCGGCGTGTGGGACAGCGTCGAGATCACCTCGACCGCGGTCGGCGTACGGTGCGACAAGGTGTACGCGACGCACGGCTGCGTGCTTCCCGACTATGCCCCCGGCTACAAGTTCAACGCCGCCAACTATCCGGCCGCTGCCGCGCACGCCTGGCTGATCCAGAACAAGGCCAAGCACAAGGGGCTCGGTGCGAGCCCGCAGAGCCCCTTGCACTACATCCCCGGACCCAAGACGGGCGAGACGACCCCGTCACGCCCGGCCAACGGGTACAACAAGGATCACTCCCGGGAGAAGGTGATGTGCCCCAAGTCCGGCTCGAAGCGGATCGACGGATGGGTGCCGAACAAGCGGTTCCTCAACCACCCGAACACCTTCCTGCACCATGAGCTGATCGCCACGGGAAGGCCGGACTCGATCTCCTGCGACGAGTATCCGTTCGCCGCGACGTACGAGTCCCCCGGTATGCCGGCGTCGGTCGGCGGAAAGATGCCAGCCGGGGCGAACGGCGGCGGCGAGTGCGTCCAGACCGCGGCGGTGAAGGCGGACAACGGCTCCGAGCACCTGGTCGACGACACCCGCTACGACCCTCCCACCTGGGATGAGACGTGCGGACGTTCCTCCATGTCCAACGCGATCAACGGCGGCTCGATGGACCGGATGTCGGTCGGTCTGAATCCGTTCCTGTCGAAGATGCGCATGCTCGACAAGGACGCGTTCTGGGTCGATCCGGGCAACGAATGGTTCGTCGGATGCGACGCGTCCAAGGCCGAAGTCAAGTGCACGATGCAGAAGTGATTTCACGCACCGCGTGAACGGGCGGGGGCGGCGTCGGTCGACGCCGCCCCCGCCCGGGCACGTGCTACTCGTGCAACGGACGCCACTCCGCTTCGTCGAGCGATACCCGCTCCGGGTCCTCCCACAGCAAACAGCCGAGCGCAATACCAGGGCGGTGGTCCGGGGTGACCAGAGGACCCGTTCCCGACTCAAGAGCCTCCGCCACAGTCCCGAGGTACGCGGCGATGGAACCGAACTCGGGAGAGACGGACCCGACCGGCGCCGCCCCCTCGTCGGGAAAGCGCCTCACCTGCCCGGTAGCACCGTCAATGCCGAATCCGGTCTCGGCATCGCCCGGCGCGGCCCAAGGGGCCCAGGCCGGTCGCGGCACACCCCGCAGGGCAACCGCCGGCACGCCGAGCATCCGCTCCGAGGAGAGCCATTCACACCCTCCCGGCAGCCATGCCGCGGGATTCACCTCGCCCTCCTCATCCCCTTCGACCTCATACCCCTCGGCCCCGTCATGGACGGTGAGCAAGAACCGAAGGTCGTCGTGGATGGGCACATACTCGCCGGCCCGGTCGATATCGGGACCTGCGGCCGGCGCCCTCAAGGAGCGATGAGAGCCGGGCGCGTTCTCCGCGAGCCAACGCTCGACCCGGCCCCACGCCTGCGCGATTTCTCTACTCATGATCAGCAGCATACTGACGCGGGTATCTGCGGACGCCGGGCCCAACGCCCCTGCATCACAGAGCCTTTCCCCAGGCACGCTTCCGCACGTGACCTCCTCCCCTCGGACCGTTAGTGCTCAGTTGCTCGGTCCATCCTGAGAGGCCTTCAGTCACGGGTCTGTGTAACCGGCCTCGTACTGGTGGGCTCGCGTATTCATCTGTCGTGGGTTCCCCGGGGAACCCACCCCGCCGGCGACCGGGTGTGATCGCCGGCGGGGTATCGGCTCCAGGTCCCGCCGGTCTCTCTGAGGAGGCGGCTCGTGGTCTTGTCGTGGTAGCCGAGGGCGTCCGCGACGACGAGGGCGGGCAGTTCGAGGAGTGGAAGCGGCACTTCACACCCGGGCCGCCCGGCGGGCGCGGTGCGCCGGGGAGCGGGTCGTGCAGCGCCCGGCCGCCGGGCCACCGCCCCAGCTCGGTGGACAGGGCGACGCCGTCCTCGATCTCCTCCGCCGCCAGCCGGTGATGTCGAGCAGCAGTCCGTCCGGCGGCTCGCCGACGAGCGCGGCGTACGTCTGATGCGGGAGCGGGTCGAAGTGATCGTGATCTTGGCCGTGATTGCGGTGCGCGACCAGCCTTTGGTTCATGGGGTGGAACGCTTCACGAAGCGAGGAGTACTCGATTGCGGAGTAGGCGAAAGCCGGCGCGGCCGAACATCTGGCGCTTGGTGTGTCCTGAACGTAAAGGGGAGTCGATGTAGGTCGAGTTCTTGATGCGGTGCTGCACGGATGATGAAGGTTATGGCCCTTCGGAGTC